>NZ_CP014671.1:648707-973061 GCF_001697225.1 Immundisolibacter cernigliae | reverse complement strand
CCGACGCCGATGTTGCCGACCACGATCACCGGCACCGGCAGGCGCGTGCGCGGCAGCAGACTGCGCCGATAAAGACCCCGGCGCAGCGCCACTGTGGCGCCAAACAGGGCCGCCGGCGCCAGCAGCAGCGGAAACGGCGGCAGCCACAGGCACCAGCGCCGCTGCCAGCTGCGCTCGATCAGGCGCCGGGTGAATCCACTCACGCGGGCAGCTCGCCGGCGTCGATGCGCTCCAGAAACGCGATGTCCAGCGGCAGCTTGTCGCCCAGCCAGGCGCAGCGCACGGCGTGATCGTCGGCGTGGCCCAGGCCCGACTCGGGGTGGATCAGGATGTCCAGGCCCTGGCGATTGAGCATCAGAAACGGCACCACCTGCCCGAACAGCTCCGGCCCGAAGGCCACCTGATACATCGGCTTGCTGTGCGGGCCGACCGGCTGCTCGCGCCAGCGGCCCATGCGCACCGGGAAGCGGCGTTCCAGTTCCTCGCGCAGCCAGGCTGCCGCCGGGCGGGTGGCGGGGTCGAAATACACGTGCGCGTGGTACTCGGCCGTCGTTTGCGGCAGTACGACTAAAAATTCCTGCATCGCCTCGATCTCCATGCTTTTTCGGTATCGCGATCCGCCGCGACGATTATCGGCCACCGGCTATACCATGCGGTTTCCCGTTCACGAGGAGAAACCCGATGGCCAAGTACACAAGCCAGGAAGCCAAGCAGTGGGCCCGCCAGCACATGGTCGGTTCCACCAATGCCCCGACCACCCCGTTCAAGGCGGATTTCAGCCTGGACGAGGCGGGCCTTGCCTATAACGTCGACAAATATGCCGAGATCGGCCTGTACGGCCTGATGACCGGCGGCAACATGGCCGAGGGCTGGAACATGACCCCGGCCGAGTGGAACCGCTACACGGAAATCTGCGCCAGCGCCAACCGCGGCCGCATGATGCTGACTTCGGTGATTCTGGATCCCTCGCCGTTCACGGTGATCGAGAAGGCCAAGTTCCTGGACAAGCTCGGCTACGACCTGATCGAGGTCATCAATCCGGTCATCCAGCTGCGCTCGGATGCCGATCTTTACGGCTACTACAAGTATTTGAACGACCACAGCCCGCTGGCCATCGTGCTCTACCAGACGCCGACCGCCGGCGTGGTGCTCAACCACGGCCTGATCAACCGCCTGGCCGACCTGCCGATGATCGTCGGCATCAAGAACGGCGTCAGCAACCCGGCCGACAGCATCGCCATGCGCAAGCTGTGCGGCGACCGCATCGTGGTCACCGAGCCGATGGAGTCGTTCTATCTGTGGGACCGCATCGTGCACGGCGCCCAGTGCATCTTCGGCACGCTCGAAGTCATCATGTATGGCCGCAAGCGCAACCGCTTCTTCGAACTGGTGGAACTGGCCAACGCCGGCAACTTCAACGAGGCGCTGCCCATCTACCGCGAACTCGAACCCATGCGCGACCTGCTGACTGAGGTCTTCATGATGCCGCTGGTCACGCGCAACACCTACGCCCTGGCGCCGATCAAGTACTGGATGGAACTGCTGGGCTTCAGGATGGGCGTGTGTCGCCCGCCGCTGGCGCCGACCTGCGACGAGGCCACCAAGGAGCGCATTCGGGACGCGCTGCTCGGTGCCGGCGCCATTGTCGAGGAAGACCTGAAGGCGGCTTGAGGGGCATTGCCCCGCGTCGCAGCGCAGCGCAGCGCAGCGCAAGGCTGCGCTGCGACGTTGTTTGATGCCTTGCAGCGGCTGCGTGATCACGTGGGTCAGCGGGCAGCCCCCCGCTGCTATGCTGGCATCGCTTTTGCACACACAGTTCGACGGTTCCCGGTCGTCGCCGGGCGAGCCGTTGTCGCTTGTCATTCAGTGGTTTCCCCGAGGTCGACATCCATGCCGAAAACCGGCAGCAAACACCCTGCGCCGCGCCGCTTCCGCAAGCTGCTGGTCGCCAACCGAGGCGAGATCGCGATTCGCGTGTTTCGCGCCTGCACGGAAATGGGCATCCAGACGGTGGCCATCTATTCCGAGCAGGACCGCCTGCACCTGCACCGTTACAAGGCGGACGAGGCTTACCTGGTCGGCGTCGGCAAGGAGCCGGTGCGCGCCTATCTGGATTTCGAGGAGATCATCGAGCTGGCGCTGGCTCGCGAGGTGGACGCCATCCACCCCGGCTATGGTTTCCTGTCGGAGAACGCCGACTTCGCGCGCGCCTGCGAGGCGGCCGGCATCGTTTTCGTGGGGCCCTCGTCGCAGGTGCTCGAATCGATGGGCGACAAGGTCTACGCCCGCGACGTCGCCATCCGCGCCGGCGTGCCGGTCATTCCCGGCACCGACGGCGCGGTCCAGACGCAGGCACAGGCGCTGGCCTTTGCCGCCGAGGCGGGCTATCCGCTGATCGTGAAGGCGGCCATGGGCGGCGGCGGGCGGGGCATGAGCATCGTGCGCGACGAGGCCGGCCTGCGCGACGCGCTGGCCCGCTCGCAGGCCGAGGCCCAGGCCGCCTTCGGCAGCGCCAAGGTGTTCATCGAGCGGTATCTGGAAGGCCCCAAGCACATCGAGGTGCAGATTCTGGGCGACCGCCACGGCAACCGCGTGCACCTTTTCGAGCGCGACTGCTCGGTGCAGCGCCGCCACCAGAAGGTGGTCGAGATTGCCCCGGCCTTCACGCTGAGCGAGGCGCAGCGCCAGGCCCTGTGCGCGGACGCGCTGAAGATCTGCGCCGCGGTGGACTACAGCAACGCCGGCACGGTGGAGTTTCTGCTCGATCGCCAGGGCCGGCATTACTTCATCGAGGTCAACCCGCGCATCCAGGTCGAGCACACCATCACCGAGCTGATTACGGGCCGCGACCTGGTGCAGGCGCAGATTCGCGTCGCGGAGGGCCATCGCCTGGACTCGGACGCCATCCGCATCCCCAGCCAGCAGGCCGTCGAGCGCCGCGGCTGCGCCATCCAGGTGCGCATCACCACCGAGGATCCGGCCAACAACTTTGCCCCGGACACCGGCCAGATCACGGCCTTTCGGGCCGGCGAGGGCTTCGGCATTCGCCTCGACGCCGGTTCCGGCTTCGAGGGTGCGGTGGTGTCGCCGCATTACGACTCGCTGCTGATCAAGGTGTCGGCCTTCGCGCTGGATTTCGACCAGGCGGCGGCCAAGGCGCTGCGCGCGCTGCGCGAGTTCCGCATCCGCGGCGTGAAGACGAACATCCCGTTCCTGGAAAACGTGTTGCAGAACGAGACCTTCCTGAAGGGCGAGTGCGACACCACCTTCATCGAGGACCACCCGGAGCTGTTCCGCTTCCGCCCGCGCCAGGACCGCGCCAACAAGCTGCTGGCCTATTTGGGTGACGTGATCGTCAACGGCGCGCCGGAGGTGGACCGGGCGCTGATCCCCAAGCTCGTGCATGCCGCGCCGCTGCCGAAAGTGACGCACGAGGCGCCGCCGACCTCGCCGGCGTTCGCGGCGTTCCAGAAGCAGGGCGCGGCGGGACTCGCCCGCTGGGTGCTGGAGCAAAAATCCGTCCTGCTGACCGACACCACCTTTCGCGATGCGCACCAGTCGCTGCTGGCCACGCGCGTGCGCAGCTACGACATCGAGCGCGTGGCGCATGCCACGGCGCACCTGACGGCCGGCTTCTTTTCGCACGAGATGTGGGGCGGGGCCACCTTCGATGTTGCCTACCGCTTCCTGCATGAGGACCCGTGGCAGCGGCTGCGCGTGCTGCGCCGACGCATGCCGGGCACGCTGCTGCAGATGCTGCTGCGCGCCGGCAACGCGGTCGGTTACGCCAACTACCCGGACAACGTGGTGGCGCGCTTCATCGAGCTGGCGGCCGGCAACGGCATCGACGTGTTCCGCATCTTCGACTGCCTCAATCAGGTCGAAAACCTGCGCCCGAGCATCGACAAGGTCGTGGAGTGTGGCAAGGTCGCCGAGGCCGCCGTCTGCTACAGCGGCGACATCAGCGACGGCAAACGCAGCAAGTTCACGCTGCCGTACTACGTGGAGCGGGCACGGCAGATCGAGCGCGCCGGCGCGCACATCCTGGCCATCAAGGACATGGCCGGGCTGCTGAAGCCCGACGCGGCGCGGATTCTGGTCACGGAGCTGAAAAACGCCGTCGATCTGCCCGTGCACCTGCACACCCACGACACCGCCGGCAACGCCGTCGCCACGCTGCTGGAGGCGGCGCGGGCCGGGGTGGACATCGTCGATGGCGCGCTGTCGTCCATGTCCGGCACCACTTCGCAGCCGTCGCTGAACGCGCTGGTCTATGCCCTGGCCAGCGGCGAGCGGGCCACCGGCATCGACCCGCACGGCCTGCAGGCGCTGGCCGATTACTGGGAGGTGGCGCGCGAGGCCTATGCGCCGTTCGAGTGTGGCCTCAAGGCCGGCTCGGCCGACGTCTACGAGCACGAAATGCCCGGCGGCCAGTATTCGAACTTCCGCACCCAGGCCATCTCGATGGGTCTTGGCGAGCGCTGGGACGAGGTCAAGCGCGCCTACCGCATGGTCAACGACATGCTGGGCGACATCGTCAAGGTGACGCCCTCGTCCAAGGCGGTCGGCGACATGGCGCTGTTCATGGTGCAGAACGACCTCACGCCGGACGATGTCATCGCCCGCGGCGCGGAACTGGCGTTCCCGGATGCCTTCGTCGATCTTTTGGCCGGTCGCATGGGCCAGCCGGATGGCGGCTTTCCCAGGGCGCTGCAAAAGGCGGTGCTCAAGGGCGAGAAGCCGCTCAAGAAGCGCCCCGGCGCGCTGCTGAAAGCCTACGACTTCGAGGCCGCGCGCAAGGCCTCCGGCCATCGCAAGTTGAGCGACGAGGACCTGGTGGCACAGGCCATGTTTCCGCAGGTGTTTCGCGACTACGCGCGTTTCGTCGAGCGCTGCGGGGACGTGTCGGTCATCGACACGCCGATCTTCTTCTATGGCCTCAAGCCCGGCGAGGAGGGCGTGGTCACCATCGACGAGGGCAAGACCCTGATCGTCAAGCTGCTGGCGATTGGCGAAATGGAACCGGACGGCACGCGGCAGGTGTTCTTCGAGCTCAATGGCCGCCGCCGCGACGTGGTCATCCAGGACCGCTCGGTGGCCGGCAAGCGACAGCAGCGCGAGCGCGCCGACCCGGACAATGCCAACCACATCGCCGCGCCCATGGCCGGCAAGATCGCGGCGCTGCACGTGCGGGAGGGCGAGGCGGTGGCCGCCGGCGCGCGGCTGGTCACCACTGAGGCCATGAAGATGGTCAATCTGGTGGCGGCGCCGCATGCCGGCCTGGTCAAGCGTCTGGCGGTGCAGGTCGGCGACACGGTGCGCGCCGGCGACCTGCTGTGCGAGCTGGGTTGAGGCTCCGCCCCGCAATGTAGGAGCACAGCTTCGCTGCGTGATTGTTTGTCTGATCGCCCGGCAAGCCGGGCTCCTACAACCGATCCCGGCCGTGGCCGCAGCTCAGTGTAGGAGCGCAGCTTCGCTGTGCGATCCGGCGGCTTTTCAGCCCGGCCAGTTCTGGATTGCCTGCCAGGCCGGTCGGGCCGCCAGGCGATCCAGATACCGATGCACGGTGCCCGGCAGGGCAAGGCCCGCATCACGCAGTGCCGCCAGGTGCGGCAGCATCACCAGATCGGCCAGCGTGTAACGGCCGAGCAGGTAATCGTTACCGCCCAGCGCCTCGGCCAGGATTTCCAGGTTCCGGTCGACGGTTGCGCGCAGCGCGGCGATCGCCTGTGCGTCGCGCGCCGCTTCGGGTTTGGCCATTTCCGCTGTCAGGCGCTGGCGCGGCGGGTTGAAGGTGGCCGGTTGCCACACCAGCCACTTGTAGACGCGGGCGCGCTCGTCGAGCGCCTGCGGCAACAGCTGGCCATGCGGGTATTTCTCGGCCAGGTACAGCAGGATGGCCGACGACTCCCACAGCACCAGCTCGCCGTCCACCAGCGTCGGCACCACGCCGTTCGGATTCAGCCGCAGATAGTCCGCGGAACGTTGTTCCCCGGCCGCCAGATCCACCGTCACCAGCTCGCAGTGGACTCCCAGCTCCGCCAGGCACAGCCGCACCTTGCGCGTGTTGCCGGACCGGAAATAGCCATACAGCTGCATCGTCTGTGCTCCCGCGAATGCCCGCTGCGACAGTATGTCGCATTCTCAAATGCGCGCCGGCTGGCCACACTCCCGCGCCGAATTCATCGGCATGCATCTGCGCCTTGCGGCGCCCGGCAGGGCCAGCGTCCGACGCTGGAGTTTCTGCGCCCGGTGTATCAGGAACTTGACGACCCGCAGCCGGCCAATGACTGGACCCTGAATGCAGGCTGGCAGTTTGCGTTCTGAGGTCGGCGCGCGGCGCAGGGACGCGCCGCCAGGATCGGCGTCGGTAAGCCGCTGATTTTGGGCCCTATCGGAAAACTGTAGGAGCCCGGCTATGCCGGGCGATCATCGCGCTCGCGTGGCGCACCGCCACCAGGTCTTCAGGCGGCGCCTGTAGCTGCCGCCGCCTTCGGTGTAAAGCCGCTGGCAGATGTCAAGCGCCTCGGGCGCCAGGCTGTCCTGGCGCTTCGCCGCGAGCGTGTCCACGCGTATCCGGTCGGCCGGCGGCAGGGTGCTGCCGGCAAGCCGCTCGCGCAGCACGGCGCAGTCGTGGTGCAGGCCGAGCAGCTCCGCGGCCCGGTCGGCCTGCGCATGCAGGGCGCCCAGCGGCCCGGGCCACAGCGGTCGCAGCAGGCGCAGGTGGTAGAGGTGATGTTTCAGCTGCCGGCGCAGGGCGTGCAGGCGCTCGGCGTCGGGACTGCGCAGCGCCCGTTTCAGGGCGCGGCGGCCCGCGCGGTAGTTGGCGGCGAATCCCCGCGCCAGCGTGTCGAAATCCCAGGCGCCTGCCGCATGCTCGGTCAGTGTGGCGGCGGATTCCTGCAGCGCGAGGCGCGCGGCTGTCAGGTCCCCGGCGTCCAGCTGTGGGGTGCCGGGTGCCTGCCAGGCCTGGCGCAAGGCCTGCAGGGCACTGGCAGTCGCCTTCGGCGGGCGCGCCCTGCTCAGCGCGTCGATCGTGCGCAGCAGCACGGCGGCGTCGCGGCTGGGTGCCAGGGCACGACCGGCGGCGCGTAATCCGCCTTCGCAGCCGGCCAGCGAGTGGTGATGCGCATTGCCGCCCAGCAGGCGCAGGGTTGCGCGGGCTTTCTTTATGTGCCGGCGGGCGGCGTGTATGGCTGCCTCATCTGGTATATCAGCCAGCTCGCCCAGCGCGCCGCCGATTTCGTCCTGCAGCAAACGCAGCAGCTCCGCCGCCAGGGGGTGTCCGATGTGCAGTTCGAACGCCACGGGCCGGCCCCTACAACACGCGGCAGAACGCCACTTTCAGGTAATCGGCCTCCGGCATGCCCGGCATCTGCGGATGGTCGGCGCCCTGGTGGCCGCGTTCCAGCATCTGCAGGCGGCGGTTCAGGGGCAGCGCCGCGCGGCGCAGCAGATCCCGGAAATCGGCCTCCGGCAGGTGATGTGAGCAGGACGCACTGACCAGAAAGCCGCCCGGCACGACCAGCTGCATGGCCAGGCGATTCAGGCGCTGGTAGGCCTCCATGCCGGCCTCGGCATCGCGCTTGCGCTTGATGAAGGCCGGCGGGTCGACAGCGACCAGATCGAAACGCTCGCCGGCGTCCAGCAGGGAGGCCAGCACGTCGAAGGCATCGCCCTGGCGGGTTTCGACGGTGTTGCCCAAGCCATTGCGCTGCGCGTTGTCGCTGAGCAATGCCAATGCCGGGGCTGAGGCGTCCACGCACAGCACCTGCGTGGCGCCGGCGGCGGCGGCCTGCAGACCCCAGGCGCCGACATACGAGAACCCGTCCAGCACCCGGCCGTCGCCGACGTAGGCACGCAGGCGCTCGCGATTTGGCCGCTGGTCGAAGTACCAGCCGGATTTCTGGCCGCCGTGCAGCGGTACCGTGAAGTCGAGCCCACCCTCCAGCACCTGGCCGAACTCGGGCACGCTGCCGTACAACACCTGCGGGTCGCCGGTAGCGAGGCCTTCCAGCTCGCGTCCGAAGCCGTCGTTGCGGGCCAGGATGCCGGCCGGCTGGAGCAGCTCGACCAGGGCGCCGACGACAGCGTCGCGCAGGGCTTCCGTGCCGGCGGTGCTGACCTGCATCACCAGGTGGTCGCCGTAGCGGTCCACCACCAGGCCCGGCAGGCCGTCGCCCTCGGCGTGGACCAGACGGTAATGCGGCGTGCGGTACAGGCGCTGGCGCAGCGTCAGCGCGTCGGCCAGGCGCCGTTGCAGCAGTGCCGTCACTGCATCGGCGTTGCCCAGCACCCGGCGCGACAGCAGACGCGCGCAGATCAGTGAACGCGGGTTGACGTAAGCGGTGCCCAGCGGCCCGCCACGGGAACTCTCGATGGTGACCAGTTGCCCGGGTGAAAAGGCCGTCAGCGGCGTGGCGGCGATGTCCACCTCGTTGCTGAACACCCACAGATGCCCGGCACGCAGGCGCCGCTCTTCGTTACGTTTCAGGCGCAGCGGTGCAAAGCTCACGATGGGCGGTCCGACTGATGGGTGGAACGGCATTATGAACGGTTCGTCATGAGCCGGATGGGAGCGCCGGGAAGGCGGATCGCAATCTGGCGACAGCGGGCCAGACCGCGCGCAGGAGGGGCAGGGCGGCTATGTGAGCCCAATCCGGTCGTGCGTCCGACCGGATGCAGCTGAAATCTTGGGCTGTTTCATTTGTGTTACCGAACGGCCGCGGCGGTCCGCCGATGAGGCGGCGAGTGCATCCTGCTGCCGGGAACCGGCGCAGCGACTGTAAGGGAACTGTAAAGGTCCGCGGCGAGCATAGCGCCCTGGTTCGAAACCGCTCGCGCCGCGCGCCAGCGTCCGGAGGATTGAGACGGCATGAAGGTGGCGAGCAGCGCGGGGCCGCAGCGCTTACCGGCACGCGTGGCTGCCGTGCTGTTTGCCGGGCTCCTGGCGCAGGCCGGCTTCGACCTGTGGCGCAGCCGGCAGGAGGTCCTGGAAGGCCCGGCCGCTGCGGTGCGGGCCGAGCCTGTGGCGCCGCCGTCCGGGGCGGATGTGTCGCTGATCATCGACCGGCATCTGTTCGGTCAGCCGGCGTCCGATGCCGTGGCGCAGGCGGCGCCTGAAACCCGGGCCAACCTGGTGCTGGGGGGCATCTGGTTCGCGCCCGGAACCGAAGGCTACGCCCTGATCGGCGAGCCTGGCCAGCAGCAGCGGCTGTACCGCGTCGGCGCGCAGCTGCCGGCGGATGCGCAGTTGCTGGAGATTCAAGCCGATCGCGTGTTGCTGCGCCGTCGCGGGCAGCGCGAGTTGTTGCTCCTGCGCCCGCAGGTGCCTGAATCCGCCTCGCCCTCCGCGAGCGCGGCCACCCCTGCCGAACTGATGAGAAAAAGGTTTCGATGACCGTTGCTGCGCTGCGTGCCCGCCTGGCGGGACTGTTCCTGGCCTGGTGTGCGCTGACTGTGGTAGCCGAGCCGGTGACGCTGAACCTGAAGGACGCCGACATCCTGGCGCTGGTGGAGCTGGTGGCCGAGGCCACCGGCCGCAGTTTCATAGTCGATCCCCGGGTCAAGGGCACGGTCAACGTCGTATCGCCCGGCCCACTGGACAAGGACGCCCTGTATGAGGTGTTCCTGTCGGTGCTGAAGGTCAACGGTTTCGTGGCCGTGCCCAGCGGTTCGATGACCAAGATATTGCCGGACACCAGCGCCCGCACCGAGGCGCCCTTTGGCGCTGCGCCGGAAGCACGGGGCGACGCCCCGGCGACGCGGGTGATCAAGCTCGAAAATGTTCCGGCGGCAGCGCTGGTGCCGGTGCTGCGGCCGCTGCTATCGAAGGACGCGCACCTGGCGGCGGCGCCGGCCAGCAACACGCTGATCATTTCCGACGCCGCCGCCAACGTGGAGCGCCTGGCGCAAATCGTGCGCCGCATGGACCTGCCAGCCACCGGCGACGTGGAGACGGTGGCCCTGCAAAACGCCACCGCCACCGAGGTCGTGCGCGTGCTGGAAACCCTGCAGCAGCGCACCGCCGGCGGCGAAGGCGGCAACGCGCGCGGCGCTTTCGTGGCCGACGAGCGCAGCAACAGCGTGCTGATCGGCGGCAGTCGCGACACGCGCCTGGCCCTGCGCGCCATCATCGCCAATCTGGACCTGCCGCAGGCCGACCGCAGCGGCAACATCCACGTCGTCTACCTGCGTTATGCCAACGCCGAGGACATGAAATCGGTGCTCGAGGGCGTCATCAATGCCCTGCAGAAAGTGCCCGCGGCTCAGGGCGAGACCGATCCTTCGGGCGGTCTGTCCACGGTGCAGTCGGACCCGGGCACCAACGCCCTGATCGTTTCCGCCCCGCCCAGGCTGTGGTCGTCCATCGAGGCGGTGGTGCAGAAGCTGGACATTCCGCGCGCGCAATTGCTGGTGGAGGCGGTGGTGGTGGAGGTGTCGAGCACGCTGGCGCGCGAGCTTGGCGTGCAGTGGCGCGGCAGCGTGGATTACGACAACAACCGCGGCGTCATCGGTGGCACGAATTTCGACAATACCGGCGCCGGGGCGGATCGCAGCAACCTGAATCCGTTCGGCAACCTGGGCGATGGTCTGAATCTGGGATTTCTGGACGGCACGCGCAGCATCCTGGGCGCCAACATCACCATGGGCGTGCTGGTGCGGGCACTGCAGGCCGATACCGGCAGCAATGTGCTGTCCACGCCCTCGCTGGTGACGCTCGACAACCACGAGGCCGAGATCATCGTCGGCCAGAACGTGCCGTTCATCACCGGTTCCTACAGCACGCCGGCCAATGTGGACAACGCGCCGTTCCAGACCATCCAGCGCGAGGACATCGGCCTGAAGCTCAAGGTCAAGCCGCAGATCAACCAGGATGGCACCGTGCGGCTGGAGATTGCGCAGGAGGTGTCGTCCATCAGCGATGCCACGGTCGGCTCGGACATCATCACCAACAAGCGCGCCATCACCACCACGGCGGTGGTGCAGGACCAGCAGATGGTGGTGCTCGGTGGCCTGATGGACAGCAGCCTGCGGCGCAGCGAATCGCAGGTGCCGGTGCTGGGCTCCATTCCGCTGATCGGGCGCATGTTCCGCTACAGCTCGACCACCGGCGGCAAGACCAACCTGATGGTGTTCATCCGCCCGCAGGTGCTGCGCGATGCCCAGGTGACCGCCCGCGTCACCGGCGACAAGTACGACGCCCTGCGGCGCCTGCAGCGGCTGGATGCCCAGGACCGGGAACAGCTGGCGCCGGGTGCAGCGCCGATGCTGCCGGCGCTGGAGGAGGTACTGCGTGGAGCCCAAGGCGCCGCCGCTGCCGCCCCCTGACGCGCCGGCGGTCCCCGGGTTGCCGTTCGCCTACGCCAACCGGCACGGCGTGCTGGTCGACGACGGTGGGCCGGACGCGGTCACGCTGCTGCACCGCCCCGGCCTGCAGGCGCACACGCTGGCCGAGGTGCGGCGCTTGCTGCAGCGTCCGCTGCGGCTGCAGGCGGTCACGGCCGACGCCTTCGAGGCGGCGCTGCGCCGCGCCTACGAGGACGGCGGCCGCGCCAGCGCGCAGGTGATCGACGACATCGGCGACGGCGCGAACCTGGACGACCTGGCGCAGGCGCTGAGTCAACCGCAGGATCTGCTCGACAGTGCCGACGACGCGCCGATCATCCGCCTGCTGAACGCCCTGCTGGCCGAGGCCATCCGCGAGGGCGCTTCCGACATCCACATCGAGCCGTTCGAGCAGCACCTGGTGGTGCGCTTCCGGGTCGACGGCGTGCTGCGCGAGGTGCTGCGCCCGCAGCCGGCGCT
This sequence comes from Immundisolibacter cernigliae, assembly GCF_001697225.1. Lineage (GTDB taxonomy): Bacteria > Pseudomonadota > Gammaproteobacteria > Immundisolibacterales > Immundisolibacteraceae > Immundisolibacter > Immundisolibacter cernigliae. The sequence continues at coordinate 961,253 of NZ_CP014671.1, read as the reverse complement.
GGCCAGTCTGGTCATCTCGCGCGTCAAGGTCATGGCGCGCCTGGACATTGCCGAAAAGCGTCTGCCGCAGGATGGCCGCATCTCGCTGCGCGTGGCCGGTCACGCGGTCGACGTGCGGGTATCGACCATCCCCTCGGCGCACGGCGAGCGGGTGGTGCTGCGCCTGCTGGACAAGCAGGCCGGGCGGCTGGACCTGACCCATCTGGGTCTGCCGGACAGCCTGCTCGGCCTGGTGGACGGGCTGATCCACCGCCCGCACGGCATCCTGCTGGTGACCGGCCCCACCGGCTCGGGCAAGACGACGTCCCTGTACGCCATGCTGACGCGCCTGAACGACCGCTCGCGCAACATCCTGACCGTCGAGGATCCGGTCGAGTACTACCTGGACGGCATCGGCCAGGTGCCAGTCAACCCGCGCATCGACATGAGCTTCGCCCGCGGCCTGCGCGCCATCCTGCGTCAGGACCCGGACGTGGTGATGGTCGGCGAGATCCGCGACCTGGAGACGGCGCAAATCGCCGTGCAGGCCAGTCTGACTGGCCATCTGGTGCTGTCCACGCTGCACACCAACACGGCCGCCGGCGCCGTCACGCGTCTGCGCGACATGGGTATCGAGCCGTTTTTGCTGGCCTCCAGCCTGATCGGCGTGATCGCCCAGCGCCTGGTGCGCAAGCTGTGCCCGCACTGCAAGCGGGCCTATACCGCCACTGCCAGCGAGTGCGCGTTGTTGGGTCTCGATGCGGCGGCGCCACCGACCCTGCACGCCGCCGTCGGCTGTGCGCAGTGCCTGGACAGCGGCTACCGCGGCCGCAGCGGCGTATACGACCTGGTGCTGGTGGACGAGACCCTGCGCGGGCTGATCCATGACGGCGCCGCCGAGGCGGCGCTCGAAGAACACGCCCGGCGCCACACGCCCAGCCTGTTCGACGATGGCCGCCGCCGCCTGCTGGCCGGCGATACCAGTCTCGACGAGTTGCTGCGCGTCACGCAGATGCAGTGACCATGGCCGCCTATCAATACACCGCGGCGCGTCCGGACGGCGCCAATGCACGCGGCCTGATCGAGGCCGACTCGGCCCGCCTGGCGCGTGCCGAGCTGCGCCGCCAGGGTCTGCTGCCGCTGGACCTGACCGAGGTGCGGGCCAGCCGCGCCGGGGCCGGCTTTTCGCTGCGCCGCGAGCACCTGAACGGCCAGGAACTGGCGCTGCTGACGCGCCAGCTGGCGGTGATGGTCGACAGCGGCCTGCCGCTGGAAGAGACCCTGCGCAGCGTGGCCGAACAGGCCGAGGCGCCGCGCCTGAAGCGTGTGCTGACCGCCGTGCGCAGCCGCGTGCTGGAGGGTCATTCCCTGAATGCCGCGCTGGCCGAGCACCCGCACAGCTTTGCCGAGTATTACCGCGCGGCGGTCAGCGCCGGCGAGGCGGCCGGGCGCATGGGGCCGGTCATGGATCGCCTGGCCGATTTCATGGAACAGCGCCAGGCCCTGCAGCAGCGGGTGATGCTGGCGCTGTTCTACCCGGCCACGCTGACGGTGGTGTCGATCGCCGTCGTGATCGGCCTGCTGACCTACGTCGTGCCGGAAATCGTGCAGGTGTTCGACCGCATGGGCCAGGCGCTGCCGTGGATCACGCGCGCGATGATCGCGGTCAGCGGCTTCCTGCGCACCTGGGGGCCGGCGCTGCTGGTGGTGCTGGCGGCGGCGTTGATCGGCATGCGACTGCTGCTGCGCGTGCCCGCGCTGCGGCTGCGGTTTGCAGCCGGTGTGCTGCGCCTGCCGCTGCTCGGGCGGCTCATGAAGGGTCTGGACGAGGCGCGCTTCACCGGCACGCTGGGCACGCTGGTCGGTGCCGGCGTGAATCTGGTCGATGCGCTGCGCGTGGCGGCGCGGGTGGTCGGCAACCGGCACCTGCGCGCCGGCTTCGAGGCCGCGGCCGAGCGCGTGCGCGAGGGCGCGGCGCTGAATCAGGCGCTGCGCCGCGAGCGCCTGCTGCCGGCCATGAGCCTGCGCCTGATCGCCAGCGGCGAGGCCGGCGGCGAACTGGGGGCGATGCTCGAACGCGCCGCCACGCTGCAGGAGCGCGCCTTGCAGAACACCGTGGCGGTGCTGCTGGGCGTGTTCGAGCCGGCGCTGATCCTGTCCATGGGCGGCGCTGTGCTGGTGATCGTGCTGGCCATCCTGATGCCCATTTTCGAACTCAACCAACTGGTGAAGTGATGCGTGCTTACCGATCGAGCGAGAGCGGTTTTACCCTCATCGAGGTGATGGTGGTGGTGGTCATCCTGGGCATCCTGGCGGCATTGGTGGTGCCCAAGATCATGGGCCGCCCGGACGAGGCGCGGGTCATCAAGGCCCGCCAGGACATCCAGGCCGTCGAGGCGGCGCTGAACCTGTACCGCCTGGACAACCACGTGTATCCGGGCACCGACCAGGGCCTCAAGGCGCTGGTCGAGAAGCCCTCCGGCGAGCCGCCGGCGCCCAACTGGAAGGCCGGCGGGTATCTGGATCGCATGCCGCAGGACCCGTGGGGCCGCGACTACCAGTACCTGAACCCCGGCCTGCACGGCGAGATCGACATCTGGAGCTACGGCGCCGACGGCCAGGAAGGCGGCGAGGGCGTGAATGCCGATCTTGGCAACTGGGCGCAGCCCTGAGCCGGAATCCATGCACCGTCAGCATGCCTTCACCCTGCTCGAACTGGTGGTCGTGCTGGCGCTGATCGGTGTGATCCTGTCCTTCGCACGCCTGTCGCTGGGCGATGGCGGCGCCGCGGCGCGGCTGGAGCAGGACGCCCGTACGCTGGCGGCGGCGCTGCGCCTGGCGCATGACGAGGCAGTGCTGGACGGGCGCGAATTCGGCCTGCGCCTGGCCGGGGACGGCTACGACTTCATGCAGTTGTCGGGCAAGACCTGGCGGCCCCTGACCGGTCGCCAGCCGCTGCGCGCGCGCCGGCTCGGCGCCGGCCAGCAGCTGACGCTGCGCGTCGACGGCTACCCGGTGGCGCTGGCCGGCAGTCTGGACGGCGTCGACCGACCGCAGGTCTTTCTGCTGTCGAGCGGCGAGGCGACGCCGTTTTGCGTCGCCGTCGAGAGCCGCGAGCAGCGCGTCTGGCAGGTGTGTGCGCAGGCCGACGGGGAAATTGCCGTGACCGCGCCCGGGGTCGCCGGCTGATGCACGGGCCGATGCGCGGCTTCACGCTGCTGGAGGTGCTGATCGCGCTGGTGGTGGTGGCGGTCACGCTCACGGCCGCCACGGCGGCGATCGGCGGCGCGGCGCGCCGGCAACGAGGGCTCGAGGAGCGCACCTTTGCCACCTGGGCCGCGCACAACACGCTCGGCCGCCTGCGTCTGGACGGTCTGGCGGGCGATCACGCCGAGCGGCAGCAGGCACTGGCGGGGCAGCGACTGCAGGTCACGGTGCAGGCTCACGACCAGGAGGCGCTGCGGCGGCTCGAGCTGGTGGTGCACCGGGTCGGCGAGGATGAAGTTCTCGCACGCCTGACCGGATTCCTGCCGAGGCCGACGGTGGAGCCGCTGCCGATGTCGAATCCGGGGCCGGCGCCGGAGTCCGGGTCGCAGCAGCAGCCCGCGTCCGACGGGGCGTCGGGGCCGGTACCGGAGCCGCCGCTTTGAGGACGGCGCGCGGCTTCACGCTGCTCGAACTGGTGGTGGCGCTGGCGGTGTTCGCGGTGCTGGCGACGCTTGCCTACGGCAGCTTGGCGCAGTTGTTGGCGGCCCGCGACCGGCTCGCCGGTCGGGCGGAAGCCCTCGGGCGTCTGCAGCTGGCTTATTCCTTGCTGGAGCGCGACTGTCAGGCGCTGGTGGCCCGCCCGGCGCGGGACGAACTGGGCGATCCGGAGCCGCCGTTGCGCCGGGCGCCGGACGGCAGCCTCGAGATCACCCAGGGAGCCTGGAGCAACCCGCTCGATCAGCCGCGCGCGCAGCTGCAGCGCGTACGCTGGCAGGTACGAAACGGCGTGCTGTACCGCGATGCCTGGCCGGTGCTGGATCGCGTTCCCGGCAGCCGGCCGAATTCGCAACGCGTGCTGGACGAGGTACAGCACTTCGCGGTCGGCATCGAGACGGGTCGGACTGAGCGGGCCGTGTCGGTAAGGCTCGATGGCCGGCCGTTTGGCCCGATCGAGTGGCTGTTCGTGGTCGCGGGGGAAGCATGATGCGAACCCCACAGCGCCAGCGCGGCGTAGCGCTGATCCTCGCCCTGCTGCTGATGACGATCGCCACCGTGGTGGCGGTGGCGGTGGCCTCGAACGAGGAATTTGCCATCCGCCGCAGCAGCAACGTCCTGCGCCGCGCGCAGGCCAGTGAGTACCTGACCGTCAGTGAGTATCTGGCGATGGCCCGGCTGCGGCCAGGACCGTCGGATGCGGCGGCGCCGTCACCGGTACACATCGATCTCCCCTGGCCGCTGGACCTGCCGGGCCAGGCGCAAGTCCAGGACGCACAGGGCTGTTTCAACCTGAACACTCTGTCCCTGCCGGCCGGTGAGACGGACCTGGCCGAACAGCGCTTGCGGCGCCTGCTGGAGCTGCTGGACCTGTCGGCCGACATCGCCGATCAGCTGCTCGACTGGCTGGACGAAGACACCAACGCGCGCTTTGCCGGCGCCGAGGACGATGCCTACAGCCGTCGCCGGCCGCCCATGCGCGCGGCCAATGCGCCGCTGGGCGACGTATCCGAGCTGCGCCTGTTGCCGGCCATGGACGCCGAGGCTTACGCCGCGCTGGCGCCGCTGGTCTGTGCGCTGCCGGCGCAGGCGGGGATCAACGTCAACAGCGCGCCGCCGCTGCTGCTGATGGCCCTGGCCGAGGGTCTGCGCCTGGGCCAGGCACGCGATCTTGCGGCACGCGCCGCGGCCACGCCGTTTGCCAGTCTCGATGCCTTCCTGAGCGACCCGGCGCTCAGCGGCGTGCTGCTGGACGGCGGCGGGCTCACGGTGCGTTCGGACTGGTTCACGGTGCGGGCGCAGGTCACGCTCGACCAACTGCTCCTGCAGCGCGACAGCCTGCTGCAGGTGCAGGACGGTCAGGTGCGCGTGCGCCGTCGCCGCGAGCAGGTGGGGGGCTGATGGCGCTGCAGTATTTTCGCTGGGATGGCGCCGATGCCTGGCAGTGGCTCGAGCGCGGCGCGCTGCGTGAGGGCGATACCGCGGCCGCCGCCAGTGCCGCCGGCGGGGAGCCGGTGGGCGTCGTGCTGGCCGCGCCGCAGGTGTGGGTGAGTGCGCAGACCCTGCCGCGGCTGCCGGCCGCCCGGCTGGCCCGGGCGGCGATGTTTGCGCTCGAAGACCAGCTGGCGAGCGATCTGGACGCCGTGCAGGTGGCGGTCGGCAAGCGCCGCGCCGACGGCCTGACCGAGCTGGCCGTGATCGGCCGTGCGCAGCTCGATGCCGCGCTCGCCCGCCTGCGCGAAGCGGGGCTGAAGGTCGCCGGCATCACGCCGCTGGCGGCCCTGCTGCCGGTCGACGCCTTTACCGTGCTCGCCGAGCCCGATCACCTGACCGCACGCCTGGGCGCCCAGGCCAGCCTGTGCGGCGCCCCGCAGCAGATCGGGCCGCTGCTGGAGGCATTGGCACCACCGAGCCTGCGCTGGCTGCAAACGCCGGGCGGCCCCCCGCCGCCGCCTGGGCTGGGCGCCCAGATCATTGAAGTGCCCGCCGAGCAGGCGCTTTGCCTCGCCCCCACGCCGGCCAGTCCCGACTTGCTGCAGGGCGCCTACGCACCCGCGCGGCCGCCCGGCCAGTGGCGGCCGTGGCGCCCGGCGGCGGTGCTGGCCGGACTGTGGCTGGCGCTGCTGCTGGCCGGCGGGCTGCTCGAAACGGCTCGCCTTGGCCGCCAGAACGCCGCCCTGCGCACCGCCATCGGTGAGGAATTCACGCGCCTGTTTCCCGAAGAAGGTCGCCCGGTCAGCCTGCGGGCGCAGGCCGAGCGGCGCCTGAAACTGCTGGATCGGGGTGCCCGCGGCGGCGCGCTGCCGCTGCTCGCCGTGGCAGCGCGTGCGCTGCCGCCCGGGCAAATCCTGACCGCGCTCGATTACCGGGACGGCGCCCTGACGCTGGAATTCGGCCTGCCGGACGTGGCGGCGGTGGAGGCCCTGCGAACCCGCCTCGCGGCCGAGCGCGCGGTAAAGGCCGACCTGCCGATGGCCGTGGCCGAAGGCGGCGTGGTGCGCACGCGGCTGGTACTGCGCCCGGCGCCCGGCGCCAGCGCTGTGGCGACGCAGGAGGAGCCATGAGTCGCTGGCCGGCAATGACCGCGCGCTGGCGCCGGCTCGCGCCGCGCGAGCAGCGTTTGCTGCTGCTGGCCGCGGCCGTGCTGGCGCTGCTGCTCGGTTACGGCTTGCTGTGGGCGCCGTGGCAGGCGGCGCGCGAGCGCCTGCGCGCAGACAACGCCCGCCTGCGGGCCGACCTTGCCTGGCTGCAACAGCTGGCGCCGCAGGTGCAGGCGCTGCGCGCCCGGCAACCGGCGGCGGCGGGCGCGGATGCCGGCGGTCCGCTGCCGGTGCGCCTTGATGCCAGCCTGCGCGCGGCGGGTCTGGGCGAGCATCTGTCGAGGCTGGAGCCGGCCGCGGACGGCAGCGTCAAGCTGTGGCTGAACGATGCACCGGCGGACGGCGTGCTCGCCTGGTTGGCCGAACTGGCCGCCCAGGGCGTGGCGGTGGAGTCGCTGGGTCTGGCGCCGGGCGCAGGTCCCGGCCTGGTCAATGCCCGCGCGACGGCGCGCGAGTGATGGCCGGGCCGGCGCAGCGGCCGGGCGGTTTATTCCTGCAGCTCATTCCCGCAACAGGCGCCGGGCGGCGTCCACGATCTGCGCCGCGTCCGGGTAGAAGCCTTTTTCCAGTGCCGGCGAGAACGGTATCTGCATGTCCGGCGCAGTCAGGCGCCGCAGCGGCGCGCGCAGGGACCAGAAGCCGTCCTCGGCGATGGTGGCAAGGATTTCGCCGGCCACGCCGCAGCTTTTGTGGCCCACGTCCACTACCAGCGCGCGGCCGGTTTTAGCGACCGATTCCAGGATCGTCGGGCGATCCAGCGGCACCAGCGTGCGCGGGTCGATCACCTCCAGCGAGATGCCCTCGCGGGCCAGCGTGTCGGCGGCCGTCAGTGCCTCGCGCACGCGCGAGCCGATGGCCACGACGGTCACATCGCTGCCCTCGCGGCGAACGGCGGCCTGCCCGAACGGAATCAGGTAATCGTCCTGCGGCACCTCACCGCGGCTGCCCCACAGCGCGCCATCCTCGAACATGAGCACCGGATCGTCGTCGCGCACGGCGGTCTTGAGCAGGCCCTTGGCGTCGTAGGGGCAGCTCGGCACGGCGATCTTCAGGCCCGGTACCTGCATGAACATGGCGTAGTTGCGGTCCGAGTGCTGCGCCGCCAGGCCGCCGTTGTAGAACAGCGCGGCCCGGAACACCGCCGGCACGTGCGCCTGCCCGCCGTACATGTAGGCGGTCTTGGCGGCCATGCTGACCAGCTGGTCCATGGCCAGGTACATGAAAGACGCGATGGTGAAATCCACGATCGGCCGCATGCCGACCAGCGCCGCGCCGATGGCGACGCCGGTGAAGCCGGACTCGCTGATCGGCGTGTCGCGCACCCGCTCCAGGCCGAAGCGGTCGGCCAGACCGCCGGTGCTGCCGTAGACGTTGAAGGACACGTCCTCGCCCAGGATGAACACGCGCGGATCGCGCGCCATCTCCTGTTCCTGCGCCTCGCGGATGGCTTCCAGAAACGTCAGCTCACGCATGGTCGAAACCGGCGATCGGTGTGCGGTACAGGCCGCGGTGGGCCTCGGCCGGATCCGGCCAGGGGCTCTGCTGGGCGAATTCGAGCGCCGCGGCGACTTCGGCAGCGATGGCCTGCTCGATGCCGGTCAGCGTTGCCGCGTCGGCGATGCCGGTGTCCTCGAGATGCCGGGCGAACAGCGGCAGCGGATCGCGCGCCTGCCAGGCGGCCAGTTCCGATGCGTCGCGGTAGGCGATGGCGTCGTACAGCGGACCTTCGGAGTGGTGCGGGTAGCGGTAGGTCTTGGCCTCGATCAGGCTAGGTCCGGCGCCGTCGCGGGCGCGTTGCACGGCCTGCCCGACGGCAGCATGGACGGCCAGCGCGTCCTGGCCGTCGACGATCTGGCCCGGGATGCCGTAGGCCGCCGCGCGGGCTGCCACGTCCGGCACCCGGCTGATGCGGCCAAAGGCCGTGGTCACGCCGTAGCCGTTGTTCTCGCACAGGAACACCACTGGCACCTGCCAGGCGCTGGCCATGTTCAGCGCCTCGTGAAAATAGCCCTCGTTCGAGGCGCCGTCGCCGAAAAAGCACAGACACACGCGGTCGCTGCCCTGCATTTTGGCCCCCAGTGCGGCGCCAACGGCCACCGGCAGGCCGCTGCCGACGATGCTGCTCTCGCCCAGGCTGCCGACCGAAAAATCGGCCAGGTGCATGGAGCCGCCCTTGCCGCCGTTGACGCCGGTGGCCTTGCCCAGGATCTCCGCCAGCAGCGGACCCAGCGCCGCGCCCTTGCCGATCGGGTGGCCGTGCGAGCGGTGGTTGCCGACCATGGTGTCGTCCCGTCGCAGCGCCATGCAGGCGCCGACGACCTCGGCTTCCTGGCCGATCGACAGGTGTACCGAGCCGGGGATGCGGCCGCGGTCGAAGAGGGTTTTTACTGTCTCGTCGAAACGCCGGATGCGCAGCATGCGCCGGTACATTTCGAGCTGCGTGGCAGGATCGGGTGTGGGCATGGGCAGTCTTGCCTCGCGGATGATGTTCGACGGGCCGGCGGTAACCCGCAGAGCGGGTGCGGCACAGGGATGTGCCGCCATCCTGGGCGCCGGCAGGGCGCCCAGGATGAAGGAAACCGAAACTCACACGTTTCGGTTTCCTTGGTCCGGGGAGCCCGGGACGGGCTCATCCGGACCTTCGACTCAGTGCACGCCCATGCCGCCGTCGCAGTTGATGGTCTGGGCGGTGATGAAATCGCTCGCCGGCGAGCACAGGAACACCACCGTGCCGACCAGGTCTTCGGGCTGCTCGCGGCGTTTCAGGCACTGCGCGGCCAGGATGCCGGTCCACATGTCGCCGCCGATCGACGCCTCGGCCACGCCGGGGGTTTCGGTGAGACCCGGTGCGATCACGTTGACCTGGATGTCGAACTCGCCAAGTTCGCGCGCCAGGGAGCGGGTCAGGCCGATCACCGCGCCCTTGGTGGCCACGTAGGCGGTCAACATCGGCGGCGGGGTATGGAAGGTGGCCGAGGTGACGTTGATGATCTTGCCGCGGCGGCGGGCCTTCATGTCCGGTACGACGGCGCGGATGCAATGAAAGGTGCCGAACACATTGAGCCGGAACAGCCGCTCCAGAAAGGCACCGTCGGTCTGCTCGATGGGTGCGAACGGATAGGCGCCGGCGTTGTTGACCAGCCCGTCGATGGGGCCCAGTTGCGCCTTGATGTCGGCCGCGCAGCGCATCACGGCGGCCTCGTCGGTCACGTCGCAGATAAAGCCGGCGGCCTTGCCACCGGCGGCCTCGATGGCCGCGACGGCCTCTTCGACATTGGCGATGTCGCTCACCGCGACGGTGGCGCCTTCCCGCGCCAGTCCCTCGGCATAGGCCCGGCCCAGGCCACGCCCGGCGCCGGTGATCCAGATCACCCGTCCGTCCAGTTGGCCGCTCATGGTTGCACCTGCTGGGTGGGCTTGGTCGTCATCGTTCTCCTCCGTGCATGAACGGTCGTGAATTATTCAGGCACTGGAAATCTCGCATCGATGCGGCGCCGGGTAAAGCGCGGGCCGGGCGGTTGCGCGCCCGGCCCTTGTATAGCCGCCTCTCAGACCCCCGCCGCGGCGTGCGCGCGCGCCGCCAGCACCAGGTTCAGGCAGTTGACGTAGGCCTTGGCCGACGCGATCACGATGTCGGTGTCCGAGCCCGAGCCGTTCACGGCCATGCCGTCGCGAGCCAGGCGCACGCTGACCTCGCCCTGCGCGTCGGTGCCGGAGGTGATGCTCTGCACCGAGTACAGCTGCAGCTGCGCGCCGGAATTCACGATCGCCTCGATGGCCTTGAAGGTGGCGTCCACCGAACCGTCGCCCTCGGCGGTGGCGCTGCGCTCCTCGCCGTCGATGACCAGCGACACGGTGGCCTGCGGCGTCTCGCCGATCTCGGCACAGGCCTTCATGCCGACCAGCTTGATGCGCTCGTTGGCCTGGCTCAGGTCCATGTCCGTGACCAGCGCCATCAGGTCCTCGTCGAAGATCTCGCGCTTCTTGTCGGCCAGCTCCTTGAAGCGCCGGAAGGCCTCGGCCATTTCTTCCTGGCTGGCGAACTCGAAGCCGAGCGAGCTCATGCGCTGCTTGAAGGCATTGCGCCCGGACAGCTTGCCCAGCGTGAGGCGGTTGTCCTGCCAGCCGACATCCTGCGCGCGCATGATCTCGTAGGTCTCGCGGCTCTTGAGCACGCCGTCCTGGTGAATGCCGGACTCGTGCGCGAAGGCGTTCAGACCCACGATGGCCTTGTTCGGCTGCACGTGAAAGCCGGTGATGGCCGCCACCAGCTTCGAGCAGGCCAGCAGGTGCCGGGTGTCGACGCCCACGTCGCAGGGGAACAGATCCTGGCGCGTGCGCACCGCCATGACGACCTCTTCCAGCGCGGCGTTGCCGGCCCGCTCGCCAAGGCCGTTGACGGCGCACTCCACCTGCCTGGCGCCGGCCATCACGGCGGCCAGCGAATTGGCCACCGCCAGGCCCAGATCGTTGTGGCAGTGGGCCGAGAAGATGGCCTTGTCGGAATTGGGGATGTTCTCGATCAGGTACCTGAACTTCTCGCCGAACTGCTGCGGCAGGTTGTAGCCGACCGTGTCCGGCACGTTGATGGTGGTGGCGCCGGCGTCGATCACCGCCTCGAAGATGCGGCACAGGAATTCCATCTCGGAACGCCCGGCGTCCTCGGCCGAGAACTCCACGTCGTCCGTGTACTGGCGCGCCCGCTTGACCGCCCGCACCGCCGCCTCGACCACCTGGTCGGGCGTCATGCGCAGCTTCTTTTCCATGTGCAGCGGAGAAGTGGCGATGAAGGTGTGGATGCGCGGCGCCACCGCCGGCTTGATGGCCTCCGCGGCGCGGTCGATGTCGGCATCGCCGGTGCGCGCCAGGGCGCACACGCGCGAGTCCTTGACGATCTCGGCCACCGCCTTCACGGAGGCAAAATCGCCCGGGCTGGAGGCCGGGAAGCCAGCCTCGATGACATCGACCTTCAGCCGCTCCAGGGCGCGTGCGATGCGCAGCTTGTCCTCGCGGCTCATGGCGGCGCCGGGGCTTTGCTCGCCGTCGCGCATGGTGGTGTCGAAAATGATCAGTTTGTCCTTGCTCACGACCGGTCTCCGGAACAGTAACGGGCAGCCGCAGGGCTTTGCCGCGCGGCCTTGGTGTCTGATTGAGTTGCGTACTGGGGGCCCTCGCCAGGGCGTGCGTGTGTCTGCCTTACGGCAGTCGCAGCGTCAGTGGCAGGAGGCCGTGCGGCCGGCAGGTCAGGGCAGCGGACGCACGCGGGCCGGCGCCGCGCGGGGCGCGGACGGGGAGGGCAGGGACAGGCTGGCGGTCGCGGGTCATGGAATTTGCAATTGCGAGGAGCGCCGGCACTATAGCACCGCGTTTTCGCGCTGCAAACGCACTTTTTGCCGCTCCGGATCAAGCCGATGAACGATTCTGCAAGTTTCGTGGCCCACGCCCGCTGGCTGATTCCGGTCGAGCCCGCCGGGCGGGTGCTGGACCATCACGCCGTGGTGGTTCGGGACGGGCGCATCCTCGCCGTGCTGCCGAGCGCCCAGGCGCGCGAACAGTTCGCGGATCTGGTCCAGGTGGAGCTGCCGCGCCATGCCCTGATTCCGGGCCTGATCAACGCCCACACGCACGCCGCCATGACGCTGCTGCGCGGCCTGGCCGACGATTTGCCGCTGATGCCCTGGCTGCAGCAGCACATCTGGCCGGCCGAGCAACGCTTCGTCGGGCCGCAGTTCGTGCGCGACGGCAGCGCGCTGGCGGCGGCGGAGATGATCCAGGCCGGCGTGACCTGCTTTTCGGACATGTATTTTTTTGGCGAGGAGACCGCTCAGGTAGCTGCGGCGGCGGGCATGCGGGCGGTGATCGGCCTGATCGCCATCGACTTCCCGAGCGCCTACGCCGCCGATGCCGACGACTACCTGCGCAAGGGCATCGCCCTGCACGACGCCTGGCGCGGCCATGTGCTGATCCGCACGGCGTTTGCGCCGCATGCGCCGTATACAGTGAGCGACGAGCCGCTGCGGCGCATCGCCACGTTTGCGGAAGAACTCGACCTGCCGCTGCACATCCACCTGCACGAAACGGCGCACGAGGTGGCCGAAAGCGAGGCCCGCTACGGCATGCGGCCGCTGGAACGGCTGGCGCAGCTGGGCCTGCTGTCGCCGCGGCTGATCGGCGTGCACGCCACGCAGTTGCTGGCCGGCGAGATCGCCAGCCTGGCCGCGCAGGGCGCCAGCATCGTCCACTGCCCGGAATCGAACATGAAACTGGCCTCCGGCACCTGTCCCCTGCCGGCCCTGCTGGCGGCGGGCGTGAATGTGGCCATCGGCACCGACGGCGCCGCCAGCAACAACGATCTGGACCTGCTGGGCGAGCTCAAGACCGCCGGCCTGCTGGCCAAGCTGGGCGCCGCAGATGCCGCCGCGGCACCGGCGCCTGCGCTGCTGCACATGGCGACGCTGGGCGGCGCCCGGGCGCTGGGTCTGGATGAGGAAATCGGCTCGCTGGTGCCCGGCAAGGCGGCCGACATGGTGGCGCTCGACCTGTCGGCCCCGCACTGTCAGCCGGTGCACGATCCGATCTCGCAGATCATCTACGCCGCCGGCCGCGAGGCGGTGACCGACGTGTGGGTGGCCGGCCGGCGCCTGCTGCACGAGCGGCGCCTGACCACGCTGGATGCGGCCGCCATCGTCGCCAAAACCGCCGAGTGGGGCGAGCGCATCGGCGCCGCCGACCACAATCAGGACAGCGGCTAGCCCACTCTCAGTCACGGTCGACATCGGGCCTGCCCAGGTCCAAACCCAAACCTCGCAAGGACACCCATGCCCAAAGCGCTCGCCCCCGGTCCGCTGGTGATCGGTCTGCCCGGTCCGCAGCTCACGCCCGCCGATGCCCAAGTGCTGCTGCACCCGGCCATCGGCGGCGTGATTCTGTTCGAGCGCAACTTCGTCGATGCCGAGCAACTGCGCGCGCTGTGTGCCGACATCCACGCCCTGCGTGAGCCGCGGCTGCTGATCGCCGTGGACCAGGAGGGCGGGCGGGTGCAGCGCCTGCGGCCCGGTTTCACGCCGTTGCCGCCGGCGGCTGCCTATGGCCGGGCCTACGATGAGGACGCAGCGCGGGGCCTGGCGCTGGCGCGCGCCGGAGGGCTGGTGATGGCGGCCGAGCTGGTGGCGCTGGGCATCGACCTGAGCTTCGCGCCGGTGCTTGATCTGGACTATGGCGTCAGCGAGATCATCGGCGCCCGGGCGTTTCACGCGCAACCCGAAGCGGCGGCCCTGCTGGCCGGCGCCTTCATGGCCGGCATGGCCCAGGCCGGCATGGCCGCCTGCGGCAAGCACTTCCCCGGCCACGGCGCGGTGGCGGCCGACACTCACCTGACGCAGGTGATCGATCAGCGTTCCCGTGATGCCATCGAGGCCGATCTGCTGCCCTACCGGCGCCTGATTGCGGACGGTCTGGCGTCGGTGATGATGGCGCACGTGGTGTTTCCGGCCGTGGACGCCGAGCCGGCCGGCTTCTCGCGCCGCTGGGTGCAGGAGGTCCTGCGCGGCGAGCTGGGCTTTGATGGCGCCGTGTTCAGCGACGACCTGGGCATGGCCGGCGCCGCCGGGGCTGGCGGCTTTGTCGAACGCGCCCGGCGTGCGCTCGCCGCCGGCTGCGATTACCTGCTGATCTGCAACGACCCGGACGCGGTGACTGCCACGCTGGCGGCGCTGTCGCCGGCGGCCGTTCCGCTGCCTCGACACCTCGCCCTGCTGGCGCGGCCGGTCGGGCAGGTGCACGGCCAGCTCGGCGCAGCGCGCCAGGCGCTCGCCGGTTGTCCGGCATGAGTGTTTGCCGTGCCCGGGTACGGGTGCGGACTCAGGGGGTCTTGTTGCCGATCGCCAGCGACGCGCAGTAGCCGTCGATCATGGCCGGGACCTGCTGTGGGTCCTGGTCGTAGGCCAGCACATATTGCTCCTTGCCCAGCAGCAGCCACAGCGGCGGCGCGTCGGTGCCGTGGCGCAGGATTTCAAGGCCACAGCGCAGTTCGCGGGATTTTTGCGTGGCACGCGCATAGTCCATGTAGCCGGATTTGAGTTCCGCCCGCGGGCCGATGCGCACGGCGCCGGTCGGGCCCTGGAACAGCGTCTTGCTGCCGACTTGGTTGCCCTCGAAGACATAGCCGGGCGGCAGCGTCAGCACGCCTTCGAATATCCGCACAAAGACGTTGGCCGGCGCGGCGACCGGCGGCGGACAGGCAGCGGCCGGCGTCGCCACCGGCGCAGGTCCTGGCGCCGTTGCGCAGGCGGCCAGCAGGCAGGGCAGGGCGACGGCGAAGACGCGGCGCACGTTCAGATGTCCCGCGCCAGGCGCGCGGCAAGTCCGGTATAGGTGGCCGGGCTGAGCGCGGCCAGACAGGCCTTTTCGGCCGGCGGCAGCGGCAGATTGTCGATGAAGGCGGCCAGGGTCGCGGCATCGATGGTCTGGCCGCGGGTCAGGGTCTTCAGTTGCTCGTACGAGTTTTCCACGCCATGGCGGCGCATGGCGGTCTGGATGGCCTCGGCCAGCACCTCGTGGGCGTCGTCAAGATCGCGCGCCAGGGCCGCGGTGTCGACCACCAGCTTGCCCAGGCCCTTGTGCAGGGACTGCCAGGCCAGCAGCGTATAGCCGGCCGCCACGCCCACGTTGCGCAGCACCGTGGAGTCGGTCAGGTCGCGCTGGAAGCGCGAGATCGGCAGCTTGCGCGCCAGGTGCTCCAGCAACGCATTGGCAAGCCCCAGGTTGCCCTCGGCGTTCTCGAAGTCGATCGGGTTCACCTTGTGCGGCATGGTGGACGAACCCACTTCGCCGGCCACCACCTGCTGGCGGAAATAGCCCAGCGACACGTAACCCCACACGTCACGGCACAGGTCGATCAGGATCGTGTTGCAACGGGCGAGGGCGTCGAACAGCTCGGCCATCCAGTCGTGTGGCTCGATCTGCGTGGTGTAGGCGTTGAAGGCGAGGCCAAGCCCGGCCACCAGCCGCTGCGCCAGGGCCGGCCAGTCGCTGTCCGGGTAGGCGGCCAAATGGGCGTTGTAGTTGCCGACCGCGCCGTTGAACTTGCCCAGAATCTGCACCGCCGCGATGCCGTCGCGCTGGCGCCGAAGGCGTGCCACCACGTTGGCCAGTTCCTTGCCCAGCGTGGTCGGCGTGGCCGGCTGGCCATGCGTGCGGGCCAGCATGGGCGCCTCGGCGGCGTCGTGGGCAAGCTCGGTCAGCTTGCCGATCAGGCCGTCCAGGTACGGCAGCAGTACCCGCTCGCGCGTGTCGCGCAGCATCAGCGCGTAGGCCAGGTTGTTGATGTCCTCGGAGGTGCAGGCGAAGTGCACGAAGCCCTTGGCGGCGGTCAGCTCCGGATCGCCCTCGAACTGCTCGTGGATGAAGTACTCGAGCGCCTTGACGTCGTGGTTGGTGGCTTTCTCCAGCGCCTTGACGCGCGCCGCGCCGGCCTCGTCGAAGTCGTTCTCGATGGCCGTCATGCGCGCCAGTGCGGCTGGGCCGAAGGCCGGCAGTTCGCCGATTTCGGGCGTGTCGGCCAGCAGCCGCAGCCAGGCCAGCTCGACCCGCAGGCGATAGCGGATCAGGCCGTACTCACTGCACAGTGGGCGCAGGGCGGCGGTTTTTTCCTGATAACGCCCGTCTAGCGGCGACAGGGCGGTGAGTTCGAAGATCGACATGGGGCTCCGGGAGCAGTCGGCGGCTTTTGCAGTGCCGAAAAAAGGCCGGCATGTTAGGCGGGGTTGACTATAATTCTAGCCCGCCCGCGCCCATCCCACGGCGCGACCGGCCGGCCTCGCAGCCGGCTGTCACCTGTAAATCTTCGGAGTCGTCATGGGTCAGACCTCGCTCGCCGCCAGCCGCCGCACGCTTGCCCTCGCCAGTGGCGAATCGGCCGCCTATTACAGCCTGCCGGCGCTGGCCGAACTGGGCTTCGGCGACCCAAGCCGCCTGCCGTATTCGGTGCGGGTGTTGCTGGAATCGGCCCTACGTCACCAGGATCACCCGGCGGTCGAGCCGCACCACGTAGAGGCCCTGCTGGCCTGGGGCCGCGGCGATCCGGATGCCGAGGTGCCTTTCATTCCGGGGCGAGTGATCCTGCAGGACTTCACCGGCGTGCCCTGCGTGGTGGATCTGGCGGCATTGCGCAGCGCCATGGCGGCGGCCGGCAAGGACCCCAACAGGATCGAGCCGCTGGTGCCGGTGGACCTGGTCATCGACCACTCGGTGCAGGTGGATTTTGCCGGCACCGCGCAGGCGCTGGGCAAGAACGTCGGTCTTGAGTTCGAGCGCAACCTGGAGCGTTACGAGTTCCTGCGCTGGGGCCAGGCGGCGTTCGAGACGCTGAGCATCATTCCGCCGGCGGTCGGCATCGTGCATCAGGTCAATCTCGAATACTTTGCCCGCGGCGTGCTGCGCAACAAGGACGGCGTGCTGTACCCGGACTCGCTGGTCGGCACCGATTCGCACACCACCATGATCAACGGTCTGGGCATCGTCGGCTGGGGCGTGGGCGGCATCGAGGCCGAGGCCTGCATGCTCGGTCAGCCGATCTACATCAAGATGCCGCAGGTGGTCGGCGTGCGCCTGACCGGGGCGCTGCGCGAGGGCGTCACCGCCACCGACCTGACCCTGACGCTGGTACAGATGCTGCGCAAGTTCGGCGTGGTGGAGAAGTTCGTCGAGTTCTTCGGGCCGGGCCTGGACGTGCTGCCGCTGGCCGATCGGGCCACCATCGCCAACATGGCGCCCGAGTACGGCGCCACGATCGGCTTCTTCCCGGTCGATGCCGAGGCGATCAAATACCTGCAAAACACCGGCCGGTCGGCCGAGGTTCTGGACGAGGTGGAGCGCTACTACCGCGCCCAGGGCATGTTCCGCACCGCGGACAGCGCCGAGCCCGAGTTCACCGACGTGCTGGAGCTGGACATGGGCACGGTCGAGCCGAGCCTGGCCGGACCGAAGCGTCCGCACGACCGGGTCAGTCTGTCCAAGGTGAAGGAAAGCTTCCTGGCTGCGCTCGCGGCGCCGCTGGACAAGGACGGCTTTGGCGTGGCGGCCGATCAGCTGGGCGCCAGCGCGCCGGTGGCCGGCAGCGGCGCGACGCTGCGCCATGGCTCGGTGACCATCGCCGCGATCACGTCCTGCACCAACACATCCAATCCGTCGGTGATGGTGGGTGCCGGCCTGGTGGCCAAGAAAGCCGTGGCCCGTGGCCTGCACACGCCGGCCTACGTCAAGACCAGCCTGGCGCCCGGCTCGCGGGTGGTCAACGAGTACCTGGCCAAGGCCGGACTGCTCGAACCGCTGAACGCGCTGCGCTTCAACATCGTCGGCTACGGCTGCACCACCTGCATCGGCAACTCGGGCCCGCTCGACGAACCGGTGGTCGATGCCATCAACGCCGGCAACCTGGTGGCCGCCGCCGTGCTGTCGGGCAACCGCAACTTCGAGGGCCGCGTCAGCCCGCATACGCGGGCCAATTACCTGGCATCGCCGCCGCTGGTGGTTGCCTATGCACTGGCCGGACGTGTGGACATTGACTTCGAGCGCGAGCCAATCGGCACCGGCAGCGACGGCCAGCCGGTGTACCTGCGCGACATCTGGCCGAGCGGCGCCGAGGTGGCGCAGGCCATGACCGCCGCCAGCGATCCGGCCCTGTATCGTCAGGAATACGGCAACGTGGCGCAGAGCAATCCGGACTGGAACGCCATCCCCGTCGACACCGGTTCGGCCGTATACAACTGGCGGGCGGATTCCACCTACATTCAGCAGCCGCCGTTCTTCGAGCAGTTCCCGCAGCAAGCCTCCGCCATTGCGCCGGTCAAAAATGCCCGCGCGCTGCTGATGCTGGGCGATTTCGTCACCACCGACCACATCTCGCCGGCCGGCAACATCGCCGCCAACTCGCCGGCCGCCCGCTACCTGCTCGAACACGGCGTGCAGAAGGCCGACTGGAACAGCTACGGCTCGCGTCGCGGCAACGACCGGGTGATGACCCGCGGCACCTTTGCCAACATCCGCCTCAAGAACGCGCTGGTGGCGCCCAAGGAAGGCGGCTGGACCAAATACCTGCCAACCGGCGAGGAAATGTCCGTTTACGACGCCGCCATGCGCTACAAGCAGGACGGCACGCCGCTGATCGTGCTGGCCGGCAAGCTGTACGGCGCCGGTTCCTCGCGCGACTGGGCGGCCAAGGGCACCTACCTGCTGGGCGTGCGGGCGGTGCTGGCGGAAAGCTTCGAGCGCATCCATCGCTCGAACCTGATCGGCATGGGCGTGCTGCCGCTGCGCTTCAAGGCAGGCGACAGTGCGGCCTCGCTGGGCTTGAAAGGCGACGAGGTGTTCTCGCTGCCGGATCTGGCCGATGACCTCAAGCCCGGCCAGAGGCTCACACTGCGCGTGCAGGCGGCCGACGGCGCGCTGCGCGAGGTGCCGGTGGTGGCCGGCATCGACACGCCGATCGAGGTCGAGTACTACCGCCACGGCGGCATCCTGAACTACGTGCTGCGCCAGTTCATGGCGGCAGCCTGAGCCGCCCGGCAGCCGGCACGACGCCACACGGGGACCTGGGACATGGATGACCTGACGCCTGCCGCCGGACACACGCCCCAGCGCAGTTGATGGAAGCGCCAGGCGCCCTGCAAAAGGCGCTGGCAGTCAACCTGCATCCGGCGCAGTACGGCAGCATCGTCGAGATCGGCGCCGGCCAGGAGACGGCGCGTTACTTCTTTCGAGCCGGCGGCGCGGCCGGCACGGTCGCCAAGACCATGTCGGCGTACGACATGGCTTTCTCGGATGCCATCTATGGCCGTGCACCGGGCGGACGTTACGTCAGCCGCCCGCGCCTGGAGCGCATGCTGGAGCATGAATACGGGCTGCTGATCGAGCGCCTGGAAGGGCGCCGTGAGACGGAAACCACGTTCTTTGCCTACGCCGCCACGGTGGCAGCGCAGGGCTACAAGCACCGCTCGGAATGCCACGGCTGGCTGGGCGTGCGCCTGCAACTGGTGCCGGCCGGGCCGCCCAACGACATCGTGCTGCATGTGCGCATGCTCGACGAGGATGCCCGCGCCCAGCAGGAGGCGCTCGGCATCCTGGGCGTGAACCTGATCTATGGCGCCTTCAATCTGTCCGCCAGTCCCGAGAAATTGATCGAGAGCCTGGCCGATGATCTTTCGGGCGGCGCCATTGCCGGCTCGGACCGCATCGAAATCGACATGATCGAATTCAACGGCCCGGCCTTTGCCCAATGTGAAAGCCGTCTGCTGAACCTGCACCTGATTCGCAGCTGGCTGACGCGGGCAATCATGTTCAACCCGGAAGGCCATGTGGTACAGCCCGGCGAGGCGCTGCGCCGCAAGGACGTGCTGGCCGTGCGCTCGAATTTCCGCCCGGTGACACGCCGTCACGAGGACATGTTCCGGGCCGGCATCGCGGCGTTCGCCACCCAGACCGGCGGTGAGCGCGAGGACGTGCTTCCGGTGGCCGAGATGACCATGGCCACTGTCATGGAGGACGGCGATCAGGTCAACAACGCCGACTTCCTGGCCCGCGTCGACACGCTGACCGCGCTGGGCTACCACGTGCTGGTGTCCGACTACCTGCGCTACTTCCGCTTGCGGGCGTTCCTGCGCCGCTACACGCAGGGCTGCATCGGCATCGTCGCGCGGCTGGACAACCTGCGCGACATCTTCAGTCCCGAGTTTTACTCCGACCTGGAGGGCGGCATCCTGGAGGCCTTCGGGCGCCTGTTCTGCGACAAGACCTGGATGTATGTCTATCCGGGGCGCGCCGCCGATGGCAGTCTGGTCACCGCCGACAATTTCGATCCGAACCCGGCGGTGCACCACATTTACCGCCACCTGTACGAAGGCGGACAGATTCTGGCCCTGGCCGGTGCCAACGAAGCGGTGCTCGACATCGACTGGCGGCAGGTACTGCCGGCGCTGCGCGCCGATGCACCGGGTTGGGCCAGGCAGGTACCGCCGGTTGTGGCCGAACTGATACGCAACCGCGGCCTGTTCGGATTTCCGCGCAAGGAAGGGCCCTAGGTTTCCACCTCTGTTGACCGTCGCGCGCGTTGGGCCAACAGCCGTCGCGGCTTGCCACAAACGCCACGAGCCAGCGCGTGCGAACGGCCGTCGCAGGTCTGGCAGGCGACGTCGGCGCATGGCGGTTCCAGAAATTACAGCCGGTTGACAGTGCCCGCGGGCAAGGCCGAGACTTGCGCGCCCTTGCCGCACACCCCTCCATGAATAACAACCAAGACAGTGTCGCCGCTGAGCCGCTGATCCAGATCCGTGGCCTCAGTTTCCGGCGCGGCGCGCGGATCATCTTCGACCGGGTGGACCTCGATATCCCGCGCGGCAGGATCACCGCCGTGATGGGCCCCAGCGGCACCGGCAAGACCACGCTGCTGAAGCTGATCAGCGGTGTGCTCAGGCCGCAGGCCGGCTCCATCAAGGTGGCCGGCCAGGAAGTGACCACCTTGTCCAGGTCGGACCTGTACGCGCTGCGCAAGCAGATCGGCATGCTGTTCCAGAGCGGTGCGCTGCTGACGGACCTGAACGTGTTCGACAACGTGGCCTACCCGGTGCGCGAGCACACCGACCTGTCGCCGGCGCTGCTGCGCTCGCTGGTGCTGATGAAGCTGCAGGCGGTCGGCCTGCGCGGCGCGCGCGACCTGATGGCGAGCGAGCTGTCCGGCGGCATGGCGCGGCGCGTGGCGCTGGCGCGGGCCATCGCGCTGGACCCGATGCTGATCCTCTACGACGAACCGTTCACCGGGCAGGATCCGATTTCCATGGGCATCCTGACGCGGCTGATTGCCGCCCTGAACCGGGCGCTTGGCCTGACCAGTCTGGTGGTGTCGCATGACATCCATGAGACCTGCCGCATCGCCGATTACGCCTACGTGATCGCGCAGGGCAAGGTGATCGGCCATGGAAAACCCGAGGATCTGCTGGCCTCGACCGAACCGATGGTGCACCAGTTCCTGAGCGGCGAGCCCGACGGCCCGGTGCATTTTCACTACCCGGCGGTCGAGTACCGCGACGACCTGCTGGCGGATGCGTCGTGATCGGTCCGTTGCAAGGGCTGGGCGCGCGCACGCTGGAGGGTCTGGCCCGACTCGGCCGGGCCGGCGGGTTCCTGTTGCCGCTGTTGGCGGCGGTGCCGGCGCAGTTCCTGGCGCCGCGGCGCCTGGCCAAGCAGGTGTTCAGCGTCGGCGTGCTGTCGCTGGTCATCATCCTGGTGTCCGGCCTGTTCGTGGGCATGGTGCTGGGCCTGCAGGGCTACAATACGCTGGTCGATTTCGGCTCCGAGAGCAGCCTTGGCATCGTGGTGGCGTTGTCGCTGGTGCGGGAGCTGGGGCCGGTTCTGAGCGCCCTGCTGTTCGCCGGCCGTGCCGGTTCGGCCTTGACCGCCGAGATCGGCCTGATGAAGGCCACCGAGCAGTTGTCGGCGCTTGAAATGATGGCCGTGGACCCGTTCCGGCGCGTGCTGGCGCCGCGCTGGCTGGCCGGCTTCATCAGTCTGCCGCTGCTGGCGGCGGTGTTCAGCGCGGTCGGCATTCTGGGCGGCTATCTGGTCGGGGTGAAGCTGCTGGGACTGGACCCTGCGCCCTACTGGTCGCACATGGAAAGCGGCGTCGATTTCTTCGACGACATCCTGAACGGCGTCATCAAGAGCGTGGTGTTCGGCGCCGTGGTGACCTGGGTTGCGGTGTTCGAGGGCTACGATGCGGTGCCGACCGCGGAAGGGGTCGGTCGCGCCACCACGCGCACCGTCGTGACCGCCTCGCTGGCGGTACTGGGCGCAGACTTTTTGCTCACCGCGCTGATGTTCGGCGAGCCCTGAGGAGAATCCGCTTTCATGCAATCGCGTACCGTCGAGTTGTGGGTCGGTCTGTTCGTGGCGCTGGGTCTGGCGGCGCTGGCTTTTTTGTCGGTGCGGGCGAGCAACCTGGCCGAGTATCGCGATGGCGACGCCTATACCGTGGTGGCGCGCTTCGAGAACATCGGCAGCCTGCGCGTGCGGGCGCCGGTCACGGTGGCCGGCGTGCGGGTCGGGCGCGTGGCAGCCATCGATTTCGACAACGAACAGTTCAAGGCGGTGGTCAAACTGGCCATTACCGCCCGCTACGACAACCTGCCGCAGGACACGGTGGCGGCGATCCGTACCGCCGGCCTGATCGGCGAACAATTCATCGGCCTCGATCCGGGCGGCGCGCCGGACCCGCTCAAGGACGGTGACGAAATCGAAATCACCCAGTCGGCACTGGTGATCGAGCAGCTGATCGGCCAGTTCCTGTACGGGCAGGCCGGCAAGAGTGACAAAGAGGGAAGCAAGTGATGATCAAGCGTTTCGCCGCGGCCCTGCTGGGCCTGGCCTTGAGCGGCACAACGATGCTCGTTTCGGCGGCCGATGATCCGGCAGCGGTGGTTCGCAACACGGCCGAGCGGGTGCTCGACAGCCTGCGCAGCGACCGGGCCCGCTACCAGGATGACCATGCGCTGTTCGCGCTGGTACGCGAAGTGGTGTTCCCGCGCCTGGACCGCGAGCGCACCGCGCAGTGGGTGCTGGGCGCCAACTGGCGCACCGCCACGCCGGCCCAGCGCGAGCAGTTCATCGCCGAATTCTCGGACCTGCTGCTGCGCACCTACGGCACGGCGCTGCGCCAGTACGACAGCGAGAAGCTCAATTACCTGCCGGCGCAGGCGCCGGCCGGGGCCGATCGGGTCACCGTGCGTACCGAGATCATCCGTCCCGACGGTCCCAAGGTGAGCGTGGACTACCTGCTCACCAACCGCAGCGGCGAGTGGAAGGTGTATGACGTGATCATCGAGAACGTCAGCCTGGTGGTGACCTATCGGTCCGAGTATTCGGCCATCATCAAGCGCGACGGCATGGATGGCCTGCTCAAGCAGCTGTCCGAGCGCAACCGCAGCGCCAACTCCTGATCGGCGCGCAATGAACGTCGACGCGGATGGCCGGGTGCGGGTCGACGGTCCGCTGACCTTTGCGACCGTGAGCGCGCGCCTGGCGGACAGCGCGCCGCTGTTTCGGCCCCGCCAGCGGCTGAGCTTCGATCTTTCCGGCGTCACCGCGGTCGACAGTGCAGCGCTGGCGCTGCTGGTGGAGTGGCTGCGCCTGGGCCGGCAAAAGGGCGTACAGGTGGAATTCACCGCCGTTCCTGCGGCGCTGCGCAGCCTGGCCGAGGTGAGCGAACTGGATCAGATCGACGCCAGCCTGGCTGCTCCATGACCGCGGCCATCGCCGTCCGGCAACTGCACAAGCACTTCGGGCAGGTCCACGCCCTGCGCGGGGTGGACCTGGAAATCCAGCCCGGCGAATTCTTCGGCCTGCTCGGACCCAACGGCGCCGGCAAGTCGACCCTGATCAACATCATTGCCGGCCTGACCCGACCGGATGCCGGTTCCGCCGCGGTGCTTGGCCACGACGTGCAGCGCGATGCAGTGGCGGCGCGCCGGGCCATCGGCGTGGTGCCGCAGGAGCTGGTGTTCGACCCATTCTTCGAGGTGCGCGATTTCCTGCGCATCCAGGCCGGCTACTACGGCGTGGCGCGCAGCAACCGGGCCTGGATCGACGAGTTGCTGCGGGCGCTGGGTCTGGCCGACAAGGCCGGCACCAACATGCGCAATCTGTCCGGTGGCATGAAGCGGCGGGTGCTGATTGCCCAGGCGCTGGTGCACAAGCCGCGCGTGCTGGTGCTGGACGAACCGACCGCCGGCGTCGACGTGGAACTGCGCCAGACCCTGTGGGCCTTCGCGCAGCGCCTGCACGACGAGGGCATGACCATCGTGCTGACCACGCATTACCTGGAAGAAGCCGAGGCGATGTGCGACCGCATCGCCATCATGAGCCACGGCACGGTGGTGGCGCTGGACGACAAGCGCAGCCTGCTGGGGCGCCATCCCTGGTACCAGGTGCATGTGCGCCTGGCCAGCGAGCCGGACCAGTTGCCGTCCGAAGTCGTCGCCTGCCTGGTGTCCCGTGAACACGGCTGGCTGGTGCTGCGCCTGCAGCGGGGTGGCGACGACCTGTCGCGTGTGCTTTCGGCCCTGCACACTGCCGGGCTGTCGGTGCTGGAGATCAGCACCCGGGAGCAGACGCTGGAGCAGGTGTTCCTGGAACTGACCGCCGGGCATCACCTGCCCGCCGGTGCGTGAAGGTCGCGGCATGATCGGCAACTGGCCCGGCCTGTGGACGCTGTTCCTGAAGGAGGTCAAGCGCTTCACGGTCGTGTTCATGCAGACCGTGACCGCGCCGGTAATCAGCGCGCTGCTGTACCTGTTCATCTTCTCGCATGCGCTGGCCGGTCGGGTGGAGGTGTATCCCGGCGTCAGCTATCCGCAGTTTCTGGTGCCGGGTCTGATGATGATGACCATCATCCAGAACGCGTTCGCCAACACCTCGTCCAGCCTGATTTTCTCGAAGGTCACCGGCAACATCGTGTTCGTGCTGCTGGCGCCGCTGTCGCATCTGGAGTTCTATCTCGCCTTCGTGGGCGCGGCGCTGGTGCGGGCGGTGGTGGTCAGCATCGGCGTCTACGTGGTGGCCTTCTTCTATCTGGGCGCGACGGTGGTGCATCCGCTGCTGCTGCTCGTGTTCGGCCTGCTCGGAGGCGGGCTGCTGGCCACCTGCGGCCTGCTGGCCGGCATCTGGGCCGACAAGTTCGACCAGGTGGCAACGGTGCAGAATTTCGTGATTCTGCCGCTGACGTATCTGAGCGGCGTGTTCTATTCCATCCACAGTCTGCCGCCGGCCTGGCAGGCGCTGTCGCGCGCGAATCCCTTTTTCTATCTGATCGACGGGTTCCGGTACGGCTTTTTCGGCCACTCGGACGTATCGCCGTGGCTGAGCGTGGCGGTCATGGCCGGGGCCAATGCGGCCTTGTGTATACTGTGCCTGCGCCTGCTTTCGCGCGGCTACAAGCTGCGCGGCTGAGGCCCGGAAGGCGCCGCTGCTCCTGCGCTTCCCCAGTTGCGATCTGCACGCCAAGAGTCCCGGTCATGGACCCTGCAACCATCAAGCAACTCATCGAAAAGGGCCTGCCGGACTCGCTGGCCCTTGTCGACGGCGACGGTCGCCATTTCGAGGCGGTGGTGGTGTGTGACGCCTTCGCCGGCAAGCGGCTGGTGCAGCAGCACCAGATGGTCTACCAGGCTTTGGCCGGGCAGATGCACGACGATGCGGTGCACGCCCTGTCGCTGCGCACCTTCACGCGCGCCGCCTGGGAACAGCGTTAAACCTCCCACTCCCCCACGTGAGGTCATGGCCATGGATGTAATCGAAAAAATCGACCGCTTCGTCAATGCGGTGCCGGTGGTGCTGTTCATGAAGGGCGACCGGCGCTTCCCGCAGTGCGGCTTCTCCGGCAAGGCGATCCAGATGCTGGAGGCCTGCGGCGTCGAGTTCGAAACCGTCAACGTGCTGGCGGACGATGAAGTGCGCCAGGGCATCAAGGCCTACTCCAGCTGGCCGACCATTCCGCAGCTGTACGTCGGCGGCGAGTTCGTCGGCGGCAGCGACATCATGCAGGCGCTCTATGAGAGCGGTGAATTGCAGGAACTGCTGGAGTCCGTCAAGGGCTGATCATTGCGCCGGCCCCGGTGCCGGCTACTCGCAGCGCAGGCCAGGATCCACCTTGGAAAAACTTATCGTTCAGGGCGGTGCGCGCCTGACCGGCGAAATCCGTATTTCGGGTGCCAAGAACGCGGCCTTGCCGATTCTTGCCGCCACCCTGCTGGCCGACGGGCCGATGACTATCGCCAACGTGCCGCACCTGCACGACATCACCACCACGCTGGAGCTGCTCGGGCGCATGGGCGCCACCGTGTCCGTGGACGAGCAGATGCAGGTCGAGGTCGATCCGCGCACCGTGACCAACCAGTTCGCGCCCTACGATCTGGTCAAGACCATGCGTGCCTCGATTCTGGTGCTGGGGCCGCTGCTGGCGCGCTTCGGGCAGGCCGAGGTGTCGCTGCCGGGCGGCTGTGCCATCGGCCAGCGGCCGGTCAACCTGCACCTGGACGGTCTGGCCGCCATGGGTGCCCAGATCAGGGTCGAGAACGGCTACATCAAGGCCACGGCGCCGCGCCTGCACGGTGCCCATCTGGTCATGGACCTGGTGTCGGTGACCGCCACCGAAAATCTGATGATGGCGGCCACGCTGGCAGAGGGCACCACCATCATCGAGAACGCCGCCCGCGAGCCGGAGATCACCGATCTTTCGCTGTGCCTGACCGCCATGGGCGCCCACATCCAGGGCGCGGGCACCGACACGCTCATCATCGAAGGGCGTCAGAGCCTGTACGGCGCCCACCACACGGTGGTGCCCGACCGCATCGAGACCGGCACCTACCTGATCGCCGCCGCGCTCACCGGCGGCTGCGTCAAGCTCAAGGACACCCGTCCCGAGCTGCTGGAAATCGTGCTGCACAAGCTGCGCGACGCGGGCGCGCGGATCGACACCGGCCCGGACTGGATCAGCCTTGACATGCACGGCCGCCGGCCGCTGGCGGTCAGCCTGCGCACCGCCCCGTATCCAGCCATGCCGACCGACATGCAGGCGCAGTTCATGGTGCTGGACATGATCGCCGAGGGCGCCGCCACGGTCACCGAGACCATCTTCGAGAACCGCTTCATGCACGTGCAGGAGCTGCAGCGCATGGGCGCCGACGTGCGCTTGGAAGGCTCCACGGCCTTCATCCGCGGCGTCGAGTGCCTGACCGGGGCGCCGGTGATGGCCACCGACCTGCGCGCCTCGGCGTCGCTGGTGCTGGCCGGCCTGGTGGCGGTCGGCGAGACGCAGGTCAGCCGCATCTATCACATCGACCGCGGCTACGAGTGCATCGAGGAGAAGCTCGCGCAGCTGGGCGCCGACATCCGCCGCGTGCCGGATCGCCGCGCGGCCTGAGTCAGTCATGGAAGGTCTGCGCATCGCGGTTTCCAAGGGCCGCATCCTGGACGAGACCCTGCCGCTGCTGGCGCGGGTGGGAATTGCGCCGGCGGGCGACATCGGCCGGCGGCTGATCGTCGATACCACAGCACCGGGCGTGCAGCTGATCATCATCCGTGCCACCGACGTGCCGACCTACGTCGCTTACGGCGCGGCTGACGCCGGCATCGCCGGCAAGGACGTGCTGCTTGAGCACGGCGGAGAGGGTCTGTACGAGCCGTTGGACCTGGGGATAGCCCGCTGCCGGCTGATGGTGTGCGGACGCGCAGACGTGGCGCTGCCGACCGGTCGCCTGCGCGTGGCGACCAAGTACCTGAACATCACCCAGCGCTACTACGCCGAGCGCGGCGTGCAGGTGGAGCCGATCAAGCTGTACGGCTCGATGGAACTGGCGCCGCTGGTGGGCCTGGCCGACTGCATCGTGGACCTGGTCGATACCGGCAACACGCTGCGCGCCAACGGCCTGGCGCCGCTGGCGCATATCGCCAACATCAGCTCGCGCCTGGTCGTGAACCGGGCCTCGATGAAGCTCAAGCAGCCCGCGCTGGAACAGCTGATCGGCGCACTGGAAGCCCTGACGCGGCAGGTGGCCGATGCGCCGGCTTGACAGTCGGGCGGCCGGTTTCGAGGCCGCTTTCGCCAACTTGCTGGCCGCTGGCGCGCCGGACGATCTCGAAGTCCAGGCGCCGGTGCAGGCGATCCTGAGCGCGGTGCGCGAGCACGGCGATGAGGCGCTGCTGGACTGCACGCGTCGCTTCGACGGCTGGATTCCTGCCGGCGCAGACGACCTCGAAATCCCCCGCACGCGCCTCGACGCGGCCGTGGCGGCGATTACGCCTGCCCAGCGCAGCGCGCTGCAAGCCGCTGCCGGGCGCGTGCGCGCTTACCACCAGCGCCAGCGCCAGGAGTCCTGGCAGTACACCGAAGCCGATGGCAGCGTGCTCGGCCAGCGTGTGACGCCGCTGGACCGGGTCGGCGTGTATGTGCCGGGCGGCAAGGCGGCGTACCCGTCGAGCGTGCTGATGAACGTCATTCCGGCCAAGGTGGCGGGGGTTGCTGAAATCATCATGGTGTCGCCCACCCCGGGTGGTATCGAGAACCCGCTGGTGCTGGCGGCGGCGGGGATCGCCGGCGCGGATCGGGTGTTTCGCATCGGCGGTGCGCAGGCGGTGGCGGCGCTGGCCTACGGCACAGCGACCGTCCCGGCCGTGGACAAGATCGTCGGTCCGGGCAACCGCTACGTGGCGGCCGCCAAGCGGCAGGTGTTCGGCACCGTCGGCATCGACATGATCGCCGGCCCGTCGGAAGTCGTGATCGTCGCCGACGGCAGCGCCCCGGCCGACTGGCTGGCCTACGACCTGTTCGCGCAGGCCGAGCACGACGAGCAGGCGCGGTCCATCCTGCTGTGCCCGGATGCGGCCTATCTGGACCGGGTGGCCGAGCGCATGGCGGCCCTGCTGCCGGGGCTGGAACGCCACGCCATCGTCGAGGCGGCGCTGCGCCAGCACGGGGCGCTGATTCTGACGCGCGATCTGGTCGAGGCAGCCACGCTGGCCAGCGATCTTGCGCCCGAGCACCTGGAACTGGCGGTCGCCGACCCGCAGGCCCTGTTGCCGCATATTCGCCACGCCGGGGCGATATTTCTGGGTGCCTACTCGCCGGAAGCCATCGGCGATTACTGCGCCGGACCCAACCACGTGCTGCCGACGGCGCGCACGGCGCGCTTCAGCTCGCCGCTGGGCGTGTACGACTTCCAGAAGCGCAGCAGCCTGATCGGTCTGAGCGCCGCCGGCGCTGCGGCGCTGGCGCCGCTGGCCGCGCAGCTTGCCCGTGGCGAGGGTCTGAGCGCCCACGCGCGCTCGGCCGAATGCCGGCTGGAGCAGTCGTGACCCGATCGACGGCATCGACGGCCGCGCGCATCGACGCCTTGCTGCGGCCGGAAATTCGGGCACTGAGTGCCTACCACGTGCCGCCGGCGGCGGGCCTGCTCAAGCTGGATGCCATGGAGAATCCCTATCCGTGGCCGGGTGGGCTCGAGGAAGAATGGCTGGCCGGCCTGCGTGGCGTGGAACTGAACCGCTACCCGTTGCCGCACCCGGCCGAGCTGGTGCAGGCCCTGGCGCGCCAGGCGGGCGTACCGCCCGGCTGCGGGCTGCTGCTGGGCAACGGTTCGGACGAGCTGATCCAGCTGATCGACATCTGTCTGGCCCGGCCCGGCGCCAGCGTGTTGCTGCCCACGCCGACCTTCTCGATGTACTCGCTGATCGCGCGCGTGGCGGGCCTGGGGGTGATCGACGTGCCGCTGCGGGCGGATTTCGGTCTGGACCTGCCGGCCATGCGGGCGGCCATCGAGCGCCACCAGCCGGCGCTGATTTATCTGGCCTGTCCGAACAATCCGACGGCCGGGCTGTTCGATCCGGCCGAGCTGCGCGCGCTGATCGGCGCCGCGCCCGGCCTGGTGGTGGTGGACGAGGCCTACTTCCCGTTCGCCGGGCGCAGCGTGTTGCCCT
This sequence comes from Immundisolibacter cernigliae, assembly GCF_001697225.1. GTDB lineage: Bacteria > Pseudomonadota > Gammaproteobacteria > Immundisolibacterales > Immundisolibacteraceae > Immundisolibacter > Immundisolibacter cernigliae. The sequence continues at coordinate 931,455 of NZ_CP014671.1, read as the reverse complement.
GGCTGCTGGAGTTCAATCATCTGCTGGTGCTGCGCACGCTGTCCAAGGTGGGGCTGGCCGGCCTGCGGCTGGGCTATCTGATCGGCCATCCCGACTGGCTGGCGCAGTTCGACAAGGCTCGGCTGCCGTACAACATCAACACCCTGACGCAGCTGTCTGCGCAGTTCGCGTTGGCCCACGCGGACCGGCTGGCCGGCGAGGCGGCGCGCATCTGCGAGCAGCGCCATCGCCTGTCGCAGGAACTGAAGGCCCTGCCGGGCGTCACGGTCTACCCGAGCGACGCCAATTTCATCCTGCTGCGTCTGCCGCCCGGTCAGGCGCCGGCCGCGCACGGGGCGCTGCAACAGGCCGGTATACTGGTCAAGAACGTCCATGGCGGCCATCCGCTGCTGACCGATTGCCTGCGGGTGACGGTCGGCACGGCGGCCGAGAACGAGGCCCTGCTTGCCGCCCTGCGGGCGCATTTGACCGGTACGGTATGAACAGCCAGCGCAGCGCCGACATCCGGCGCACCACCCGCGAGACCGACATCCGGGTTCAGGTGAATCTGGACGGCAGCGGCGCCTCGAAGCTGGCCAGCGGCCTGCCGTTCCTGGACCACATGCTCGAACAGGTGGCCCGCCACGGCGGGCTCGACATCACGGTCGAGGCCACCGGCGACCTGCACATCGACGCCCACCACACGGTGGAAGACATCGGCATCACACTCGGCCAGGCCGTGCAGCAGGCGCTGGGCGACCGCGCCGGCATCACCCGCTACGGCCACGCCTACGTGCCGCTCGACGAGGCGCTGTCACGGGTGGTGCTGGACTGTTCCGGCCGGCCGGGGCTGGTCTACGCGGTGGACTATCCGCGGGCCCGGGTGGGGGACTTCGACGTCGACCTGCTGCGCGAGTTCTTCCAGGGCTTCGTCAACCATGCCCTGGTGACGCTGCACATCGACTGCCTGCGTGGCGGCAACGCGCACCACATCGCCGAGACCGTGTTCAAGGCCTTCGGCCGGGCACTGCGTGCGGCCTTGGCCATCGATCCGCGGGCCGCCGGCAGTGTGCCGTCGACCAAGGGCAGTCTTTGACAGCAACCGGCCGGTTTTCCTGACGCGCCATGAATGACACCGTCGTCATCGACTTTGGCATGGGCAACCTGCGGTCGGTGGCCAAGGCGCTGGAGCACGTCGGTGCGCGCGTGCGGGTCAGTGGCGACCCGGCCGTGATCCGCCGCGCGGCGCGGGTGGTGTTTCCCGGTCAGGGCGCGATGGGCTCGTGTGTCGCCCGCCTGGCCGGTCACGGCCTCGCCGAGGCGGTGCGCGAGGCGGCGCTGAACAAACCATTCCTGGGTATTTGTCTTGGCCTGCAGGCGCTGCTGGAGTTCAGCGAGGAAGACGGCGGTGTGCCCGGCCTGGGTCTGGTCGCCGGGCGCGTGCAGCGCTTCGCGGACGGCGAGTTGCTGCCCGGCGGCGAGCGGCGCAAGGTGCCGCACATGGGCTGGAACCAGGTCGGCTTCACGAAATCGCATCCCGTGCTGGCCGGCATCCCGGATGGCGCGTGGTTCTACTTTGTGCACAGTTACTACGTGTGCCCCGCGGATGAGGCACTCGTGCTTGGGCGCAGCCAGCACGGCAGCACGGCGTTCACCTGCGCGCTGGCGCGTGGCAATCTGCTGGCGACACAGTTTCATCCGGAAAAGAGTCATCACGCGGGCCTGCGTCTGCTGGCCAACTTCGTGAGCTGGGACGGCACTACCCGAGGAGAGGACTGATGCTGCTGATACCCGCCATCGACCTGAAGGGCGGCAAGTGCGTGCGCCTGCGCCAGGGGCACATGGATGACGTGACGGTGTTCGACGACGATCCGGTCGCCGTGGCACGCCGCTGGGTGGAGCAGGGCGCCACGCGCGTGCATGTGGTGGATCTGGACGGCGCCGTGGCCGGCCGGCCGGTCAACGCCAAGGTCATCGCCGCCATCACGGCCGCGGTGGCTGGCGTGGACGTGCAGGTCGGCGGCGGCATCCGCGACGAGGACACCATCGAGGCCTATCTGGACGCCGGCGTGCGCTACGTGATCCTGGGCACGCAGGCGGTGAACATGCCCCATTTCGTGGGCGATGCCTGCACCGAGTATCCGGGCCACATCATCGTGGGTCTGGATGCCCGCGACGGCAAGGTGGCCATCGACGGCTGGTCCAAGCTGTCGCAGCACAATGTGCTCGACATGGCCCAGCACTTCGAGCGCGACGGCGTGGAGGCCATCATCTACACCGACATCGGCCGCGACGGCATGATGCGCGGCGTCAACGTGGACAGCGTGGTCGAGCTGGCGCGCGCCGTGACGGTGCCGGTGATCGCCTCCGGCGGCGTGACCAACCTGGCCGACATCGAAGCCCTGTGCGCCGTCGCCGGCGAGGGCGTGTCCGGTGTGGTGATCGGCCGCGCCCTGTACGAGGGCAGTCTTGACCTGCCGACGGCGCTGCGGCGTGTGGTTGAACTGGGCGCCTGACCGATGCTCGCCAAGCGCATCATCCCGTGTCTGGACGTCGACCACGGGCGCGTCGTCAAGGGCGTGCGCTTCGTCGAACTGCGCGACGCCGGTGACCCGGTGGAGACCGGCAAGCGCTACAGCGAAGCCGGCGCCGACGAGCTGGTGTTCCTGGACATCACCGCCAGCGCCGACGACCGCGACACGCTGCTGCACGTGGTCGAAGCGGTCGCCGAGCAGGTATTCATCCCGTTCACGGTCGGTGGCGGCGTGCGCAGCGTGGAAGACATCCGCCGCCTGCTGGTGGCCGGCGCCGACAAGGTGTCGATCAACACCGCCGCCGTGCAGCGGCCGCAGCTGGTGGCCGAGGCGGCGCAGCAGTTCGGCAGCCAGTGCATCGTGGTCGCCATCGACGCCAAGCAGGTCGGTCCGCAGCGCTGGGAGGTGTTCACCCACGGCGGGCGGCGCGCCACCGGCCTCGATGCCATCGAGTGGGCGCAGCGCATGGTGGCCCTGGGCGCCGGCGAACTGCTCCTGACCAGCATGGACCGCGATGGCACCCGCGAGGGCTTTGACCTGGAACTCACGCGCCGCGTGAGCGACGCCGTGCCGGTGCCGGTGATCGCGTCGGGCGGCGTCGGCAATCTGGATCACCTGCGCGACGGCGTGCTGCTGGGGCACGCCGACGCGGTGCTGGCGGCCAGCATCTTTCATTTCGGCGACTACAGCATCGACCAGGCCAAGGCGCACCTGGCAGCGGCCGGCGTGGTGGTGCGCCGTGACGATCCGGTGCTGGCCGATGCCTGATTTTCTGGATGCCGTGCGCTGGGACGAACGGGGTCTGGTGCCGGCCATCGCCCAGGACGCCGGCACCGGCCGCGTTCTGATGATGGCGTGGATGAACCGCGAGGCACTCGCCGCCACGGCGGCCGAGGGCATTGCCGTGTACTGGTCCCGCTCGCGCGGGCGGCTGTGGCGCAAGGGCGAGACCTCCGGGCACACGCAAATCGTGCGCGAGCTGCGCCTGGACTGCGACGGCGACACGGTGCTGCTGACGGTGGAACAACAGGGTGGTATTGCCTGTCATACCGGCCGCGAACGGTGTTTTTTTCAGCGTCTGACGGATGGTCAGTGGGTCAGCGACGAGCTGGTGCTGCGCGCGCCCAACACCATTTATCCGGCCGGAGGCGGCCATGAGTGAGGTGCTGAGCCGCCTGCAGGCGGTGCTCGAAGCGCGCCGCGGGGCGGCGGCGGACACCTCCTACGTGGCGCGCCTGTACGCCGGCGGCCTGGACGGCATGCTCAAGAAAATCGGCGAGGAGGCCACCGAGCTGGTCATGGCCGGCAAGGATGGGGTGCCCGAGCGCATCGTCGCCGAGGCCGCCGATCTGTGGTTTCACACGATGGTCGTGCTGGTGGCGCAGAATCTGTCGGTCGACGACGTGCTGGCGGAACTCGAACGCCGTTTCGGGCGCTCGGGGCTGGACGAGAAGGCCAGCCGAAAATCGACTTGATCACGCTGCCGGCTGCCTGACCGGCAGCGATACATGGCAGTCCGCTCAGGACTGCAAACAGGAGAACGCAATCATGGGTTTAGGCGGAATTTCCCCGTTTCAGTTGCTGATCGTGTTGGCCATCGTGCTGGTGCTGTTCGGTGGCAAGCGTCTGCGCAGCCTGGGCGGCGATCTGGGCGGTGCCATCAAGGGCTTTCGTAACTCCATGAAGGAAGGCGAGAAGGACGATCTCACCCACGAGGCCGAACGCCTGGCCGACGGCAGTGAGTCCGCGCGAGCGGCGGACAGCGCGGTCAAGCGCGAGCGTCAGGACGGCTAGCCCGCGTGTTCGATGTCGGTTTCGGCGAGCTGGTGCTGGTTGGCGTCATCGCCCTGCTGGTGCTCGGTCCCGAGCGCTTGCCGCAGGCCGCCCGCACGGCCGGCCTGTGGGTGGGGCGTTTGCGTGCCACCGTGCAGCGCTTTACCGCCGATGTCGATCGTGAGCTCAAGGCCGAGGAGTTGCGCCAGACACTGCGTGAAGAGGCACGCCGGCTGGCGGAGCCGGTCCAGGAACTGGGCCGCGAAGTGGCGGCCTCGCGCGCAGAGTTGACCGAGGCGCACGTGACGACGCCCGACCGGGCGGCAGCCCCGGCTGACGATGAGCGCTGAGCAGGCCCCAACGCAGTCGTTGATGTCGCACCTGCTGGAGCTGCGCACCCGCCTGCTGCGTTCGGTGGCGGCGGTGGTGGTGCTGATGGCTGCGCTGATGCCGTTCTCGAACCGGCTTTATTCGGTCCTGGCACAGCCCCTGATGCAGCGCCTGCCGGAAGGCGCCTCGATGATCGCCACCGGCGTTGCGGCACCCTTCCTGGCGCCGTTCAAGTTCGCCATGATGTTGGCGGTCTATCTGGCCATGCCATTCGTGTTTTACCAGGTGTGGGCGTTCGTGGCGCCCGGCCTGTACCAGCGCGAGCGGACGCTCGCGCTGCCCATGCTGATCAGCAGCGTGTTGCTGTTCTACCTCGGGATGGCGTTTGCGTATTTCCTGGTGTTTCCGATCATCTTCGGCTTTTTCGCGTCCGCCGCTCCGGTCGGGGTATTGGTGATGACCGATGTGTCGAGCTACCTGGACTTCGCATTGACGCTCTTTCTGGCGTTCGGCGTGGCCTTCGAGGTGCCGGTGGTGGTGGTGTTGCTGGTGCTGCTGGGCTTTGTGGACATCGCGGCGCTGCGCAAGGGGCGGCCGTACGTCATCGTCGGTGCGTTTGTGATCGGCATGGTGCTGACGCCGCCGGACATGTTCTCGCAGACCCTGCTGGCGGTGCCGATCTGCCTGCTTTTCGAGGCCGGGTTGCTGGTCGCCAGCCTGCTCGGCAGGCGTGCGGCGCGGCGTGATGCTGCCTCGGCAGTCGAGTGACCGGACTTGCGTCGCTGCAGCGAGCAAATCTGGCTCCATAGTTGCTTTCACGTCGCGACACTGGGCTGGCTTTTACTGTCCGGATCAGTATCATGCGCAGCCGAGCCTTAACGTTCATTCAGGAATGAAAAACCAATGCCGCCTGCAACAGACAAGGTCATCCGTCGCCTGAGCAAGGAAGACATTCTGGAAAAAACGGCGCCGCTGTTCGCCGCCGGTGGCTACGCGGCCACCTCCATGCGCGACCTGGCCAAGGCCTGCGGCATTACGCCGGCGGCGCTGTATCACCACTTCACCGACAAGGACCAGCTGTATCTGGACGTGCTGGAGTACACCTTCCGGCGCCGCATCGGCCGCATGGGCGAGGCCCTCAAGGGCCTGACGAAATTCGAGGACAAGGTGCGCCGGGTGGTGGAAGTGCTGGTCGACGCCATCCACGACGACGAATTGTTCCTGCCCATGTTGCGGCGCGAGCTGCTGGAACAGGACGAGAAGCGGCTCGAATACCTGGCCACCCGGGTATTCGCCGAACCGTTCCGGGAAATCATGCGTGTGGGACGCGACCTGCCGCCTGGCAACTACCGGCCGTCGTTCCTGGCTACCTCTGCGTTGGCGCTGACCATTGGGCACTACACCCTGGAGCCGGTACGACGCTATCTGATGCCCTCCGACACGCCGGACGACCTGCGTCAGGCGATCATCGATCACGTCACGGATGTGGCGCTGCACGGTTTACGCAAGGATCCAAAATAATGCCGTGCCGGCCAGGGATGGGCCGCCCGCTGCTGTTTGTGCTGTTACCGCTGCTGCTGACAGCCTGCGGCGATTCGACGCCATCGTCAGCGTCGCGCAGCCGCGACGATCTTGTAATGGCCACCGCCAGCGTCAGCACGGTGCCGCGCTATTACACCGCCCCCGGCAGCGTGCTTGCGGATGAGCGCGTGCAGCTTTCGTCGCGCATCAGCGGCTTCATTCGCAAGCTCGCAGTGCGGGAAGGGGACGCGGTCCGCGAGGGCCAGGTCGTGGTTGAAATCGACCCGTCCGACGTGGAGGGTGCGGTGCAGCGGGCGGCCGCGGCGCGCGCCTCGGCGCAGGCTGACCTCGCTGACGCGCGGGTGGACGTGGACAAATTCACCGCCCTGACCAAGACCGGCGCCGTGCCGATGGATACCCTGCGCAAGGCCGAAGTGCGGCGCCAGGTGGCGCAGGCGCGCCTGGCCGAAGCCCAGGCAGCACTTGAAACCGCCAATGCCCAGCGTGCCTACACCAGCATCACCAGCCCGGTCGACGGCGTGGTGGTCGGGCGGCTGCGCGAGGCCGGTGATCTGGCCACGCCGGGTGTGCCCATTCTGGAAATCGAGGCCCGCAACACGCTGGTGTTCCAGACCTACGTCGCCGAGAGCCGCGTCACGCAGCTCGACCCGGCGCAGCCGGTGCGGGTGAAACTCGACGCTGCGCCGCAGGCCTACGAAGGGCGTCTGTTGCGGGTGGTGCCGTCAGCCGATCCGGCCACCCGGCGCTACGAGGTCAAGGTCAGTTTGCCGATTGCCGCCGGGCTGCTGCCGGGCATGTTCGGGCGCGCCCAGTTTCACGTGGGTGAAGACCAGCCCCTGACCGTGCCGCAGGCGGCGCTGACCGAGCGCGGTGGTCTTTCGGGCGTGTTCCGGGTGGCGGCCGACGGCCAGGTCGAGTTTCGCTGGTTGCGCACCCGTCGGCAGATCGACGGGCGGGTGGAGGTCACGGCCGGCCTTGTGGACGGCGACCGGCTGGTGCTGAACCCGCCGGCCGACCTGCGTGACGGGGATCGCCTGGCGGTCAGCACGCCTGCCGCGCAATGAGCGATCCGCGCTTCAACGTCGCTGGCCGTCTGGCCAGCTTTTTTGTCGATTCCAAGCTCACGCCGCTGGTCATTCTGGGCGTGTCGCTGTTCGGCACGCTGGCCCTGTTGCTCACCCCGCGCGAGGAAAACCCGCAAATCCTGGTGCCGGCCGCGCAGGTCAGCGTGGCGCTGCCCGGTGCCAGTGCGCAGGAAGTCGAACGCCTGCTGCTGACGCCGCTGGAAGCGGCCTTGTCCGAAATGCCGGATGTCGAGCACACCTACGGCACGGCCAGCAACTCCCTGGCCTCGGTGCAGGTCGAGTTCGACGTGGGCGTGCCCAAGGACGCTGCCCTGGTGCGTGTCTACGACAAGGTCGAGCAACTGCGCCCGCGCCTGCCGCCGCAGGCCGGCGCGCCGACCGTCATCCCGATCGATGCCGACGATGTGCCGGTGGTCACCATTACCCTGGCCTCGGCCGAGTATGACGACCATGCCCTGAAACGCGTGGCCGACCGCATGGCCGAGCGCCTGCGCAGCGTGCGCGGGGTGTCGATCGTGCAGGTCTACGGCGGGCGTGATCGCGAGCTGCGGGTGGAGGTGGAGCCCGAGCGCATGCAGGCCTTCGGCATCACCCTGGATCAGGGCCTGGCGCGCCTGGCGGCGTCCAACCTGGCCCGTCCGGTGGGCGACATCACCGAGCGCGGCGAACGGGCCGGCGTGTACCTGGACAACCAGCTGGCGTCGCTGGAAGACCTGCGGCACCTGGTGGTGGGCGAGAGCAAGGGCCGGCTGATCTACCTCGAAGACGTCGCCGAAACCATCGACGGCCCGCCGCAGGACCGCCACAGCATGGCCCGGCTGGCCTTCGGTCCGGCGGATTCGCGTTTTGCAGCGCTGGGTGGCCAGGAACTGCCGGCGGTGACCATCGCCGTGGCCAAGAAGTCCGGCGAGAACGCCGTGCGCATCGGCCAGCAGGTCCAGGAACGCGTGCTGCGCATGCAGCGCCAGTTCGTGCCCGCCAGCGTGCAGGTGGTGACCACGCGCAACGACGGCGACAAGGCCGACGACGCCGTCAACACGCTGGTCGAGCATCTGGCAGTCGCCATCCTGGCGGTGGTCGGGACGCTGTTGCTGACGCTGGGCTGGCGCGAGGGCCTGATGGTGATGCTGGTGGTGCCGCTGGTGATGCTCACCGTGGTCATGGCCGACGGCTTTGCCGGGGTCACCATCAACCGCGTGGCGCTGTTCGCGCTGATCCTGGCGCTCGGCTCGCTCGTCGACGACGCCATCGTGGTGGTGGAGAACATCTATCGCCACTACACCGACAATCCGGGCGGCGACCGGCGGGCGATGGCTGTGTTGGCGGTGGCCGAGATCGGCAACGCCACCAACTTTGCAACCTTCGCGATGATGGCCGTGTTCGCGGCCATGATCGTGGTCAGCGGCATGCCGGGGGAGTTTTTCTTCCCGATCGTGTTCAACCTGCCGACCGCGATGTTCACCTCGCTGCTGTTCGCCTACGTGGTCACGCCCTGGGCGGCGCGCCGCTGGCTGCGGCCCAAGCCCCTGCTCGGTGATTTTCAGGTCCACAGCGCGCAGGCCTACGGCGCCTATGACCGGGTGCTGTGCCTGCTGCTGGACCGGCCGCTGGCGCGCCGCGCGCTGTACGTGGCCATGGTCGGGCTGATTGCGCTCAGCGCCCTGATGCCGGCCTGGCAGTACCTGCGCCCGGCGGGGCCGGTGGGCGAGAAATCGCTGCTGGGCCTGCTGATGACCTTCCTGCCCAAGGACGACATCAACACGTTCAACATCTTCGTCGACCTGCCGGAGAACGCCAGCGTCGAGCAAACCGACGCGCTGGTACGCGAGGTCGGACGCGAGCTGCGTGCCACGCCGGAGGTCAGCAACTATGTGGTGGCGCTGGCCCAGCCGGGCGTCACCGATCTGTCGAACCTGCTGCGCGGCAGCCTGAACCGGCACGCGCCATACCAGGCCGAGGTGCGGGTCAATCTGATCCACCGCGGCCAGCGGGCGCGCACCTCGCTCGACATCGTGGCCGAGCTGCGCCCGCGCCTGCACGCGGTCAGCCAGCGCTATCCGGGCAGCGTGATCCGTACCTTCGACGACCCACCCGGTCCGCCCAGCCGCGCCAAGGTGCTGGCCGAGGTGTACGGCACCGATCAGGACGACATGCGGCGCGTGGCGGCGGATGTGCGCACGCAGTTCGAGGCCACGGCCGGCGTGGCCGAGGTGTTCGATTCGGTCACCGCCCCGGTGCACCGCCACCGGGTGGTGGTGGACGAGGAAAAGGCCGCCCTGTCGGGCGTGTCCAGCCGCCAGATCGCGGACGTGCTGCAGGTGCTGTTCGAGGGCGTCGCGGTCGGGCGCGTGCACCTGCCGGACGAGCGCAACGTGGTGCCGATCCGCATCCAGGTGCCGCGCCGCGACGAGCTGCGCCCGCAGGACCTGGACCGCATCCAGCTGAGCAACGCTGCCGGCCAGATCGTGCCGCTGTCGGAACTGGTGCACGTAGTGGCGGATCACGAGGACGAGCCGATCCTGCACAAGGACAACGAGCGGGTGATTTTCGTCGGCAGCGAGTACCTGACCGGCGCGGGTCTTTACGCCGTGCTCGGTTTGAACGAGCGCCTTGGTGAAATCAGGGGCAGCCAGGACATGCCGCTGCGGGTCGGCAATCTGGGTCTTTACGACGAGCCGCCCGACACCATCGCCGGCACCAACATGCTGTGGGAAGGCGAGACGCGGATGATGCTCGACGCCTACCGCGACATGACCTACGCGCTGCTGCTGGCGATCTCGGTGGTGTACCTGATGCTGGTGGCCTACTACCGCTCGTTCGCCATCCCGCTGGTGGCGCTGGCGGCGCTGCCGCTGGCCTTCATCGGCGTGTTTCCGGGGCACCTGATCATGGGAGCCGAATTCTCGGGCGCGTCGATGGTCGGCATCATCGCCCTGGTCGGCATGGTGGTGCGCGCCTCGCTGCTGATCATCGAGTTCGGCCGCGACGCCGAGGCGCAGGGCATGACCCTGCGCGAGGCCATGCGCACGGCCTGTGCGCTGCGCCTGCGCCCGATCGTGCTGACCTCGCTGACCAACATCCTGGGCGCGACCGTGATGCTTCTGGACCCGGTGTTCCGGGGCCTGGCCATCAGCGTCATCTTCGGCACCCTGTTCTCGACCGGGCTGACCATGATCGTGGTGCCGGCGCTGTATTACGCCTATCGCCAGCGGCTGCTGCGGGCGGCGGCGGTCTGAGCACGGCCTCCGGCCCGGACTAGCGAGCCCCTGAAGGCAGGGGCTGCGGGCGGCGTCCCCGTGGGAGCGGCGCCCTCGCCGCGAATCTTCCAATTCGAGCAATTCGGCCCGAGGGCGGGCCTCCCACATCGAGAACCGCTGCTGCTTCAGCCGCTAATCTGCGGCGAGCACGCCGGGTCGGTCCGGACCAAACGTCGCCGGACCGGAGGCCTCACACCGCCGCCAGCCCTTCTACCAGCAACTGCAACTGGCGCTCGCCCCGCCAGGCGTTGACCTGCGGCCGGTAGGCCACGCGCAGGCGCGATCCGAGCTGCTCGCGCAGCGCCGCTGCCCGCCAGGCGATGGCCGCAACCGCCTCGCCACCGGCGAGCGGCGCCAGTAGCAGGCGCAGGTGATCTGCACCCACCACGCGCGCCTCGCGCAAGTCGAATTCGTCGTCGAACAGCGGCGCCGCAAAGCCCTGGCCCCACGGTCCGGCGCCGTGCAGGCGTTCGGCCAGGTCCAGCGTCAGCAGCGCCGGGTCGAGCGCGCCGTCGCTCAGCAGCGCGTCTTCGGGCAGTGCCCCGCCGGTTTGTTCGAGAACTGCATCGGCCAGCGCCGCCGCGAATGCGGGCAGATGTTCGCCGGCCAGCGTCAGGCCGGCGGCCATGGCGTGGCCGCCGAATTTTTCGATCAGGCCGGGATGGCGTGCCGCCACCGCAGCCAGGGCGTCGCGTATGTGCACGCCGGGCAGCGAGCGGGCCGAGCCGCGCCAGCGACCGTGTTCGGCCGGTGCGAAGGCGACCGCCGGGCGGCCGTGACGCTCGCGAAGGCGCGCTGCGATGATGCCGATCACGCCCGGGTGCCAGTCGGCGTCGTGCAGGCACAGCGCCGCCGGCAGCGGGCCCGGCAGGGCGCTCATCTGCGCCGTGGCCTGGGCCTGCATCTGCGCCTCCACGACGCGCCGGTCCTGGTTCAGGGCCTCGAGCTGGGCCGCCATGTCGGCCGCGGCGGACGGGTCGTCGGTCAGCAGGCACTCGATCCCCAGGCTCATGTCGTCCATGCGCCCGGCGGCGTTCAGGCGCGGCCCGGCGCGAAAGGCCAGATCGGCCGCCGTGATTGCGCTGCGGCCCGCCGGCAGGCCGAGCAGCGCCCGCACGCCGGGCTGGCCGCCGCCGGCGTTGAGTCTGGCCAGGCCCTGCGCCACCAGCAGGCGGTTGTTGTAGTCGAGCGGCACCACGTCGGCCACGGTGCCCAGCGCCACCAGGTCGAGCAGGCGGGCGAGCTTCGGTTCGGGCCGCCCGCCGCCGAACCAGCCGTCGGCGCGCAGCCCGGCCCGCAGCGCCAGCAGCAGGTAGAACATCACCCCCACGCCGGCCAGGTGCTTGCTCGCAAAGCCATCGCCCGGCAGGCGCGGATTGACGATGGCAGCGGCCGGCGGCAGCCGTTCGCCCGGCAGGTGGTGGTCGGTCACGATCACCGGCACGCCGGCCGCGCCCAGGCGGGCGACGCCGTCCAGGCTGGCGATGCCATTGTCGACCGTGATGACCAGGTCCGGCCGGCGGGCGAGGGCAGCCTCGGCCACCTCGACCGACAGGCCGTAGCCGGTGGTGAAGCGGCTCGGCACCAGGTAATCGACCGTAGTGGCGCCCAGCGCGCGCAGGCCGCGCACCGCCAGCGCGCAGCCGGTGGCGCCGTCGGCGTCGTAATCGGCCACCACCAGCAGCCGTCCACCGCCGGTCAGCACCCGCGCCGCGAGGCGGGTCGCGGCATCGATGCCGTGCAGCGTATGCGGTGGCAGCAGGCGCTCGGCGGGATAGCCGAGCGCGTCCACTGCCACGCCGCGGGCGGCGTAAACCCGCGCCAGCACCGGGCAGCCGAGGCGGGCCTCGAGCGCGGCGACCTGCTCCGCCGGCGGCGTCGGACGGCGCCGGATCGCCTGTCCGAGTTTCACCGCGGTGCGCGGCGGCGCAGGCCACGGCGCAGCCGCGCCAGCAGGCTGCGCCGCTGCAAGTGAAAGCGCGCGCCGCCCGCATGCAGCGTGACGGCTTCCAGTCGTCCGCCGTCGAGCGCGGCCTGCAAGGCATCGAGCCAGTGCGCGGCGCGTTCCGGCGCCGCCGCGTCGGCACCGAGTCCTAGCAGGGCGTGACCTGAGGGCGGGGCATCGAGCCACTCAGCGACCGATTCCGGCACCGCCCGCGGGGTGCGGCCGGCCAGCCGCGCAAGCCCGCCGATGAGCGGTTGATCGGTGCAAACGGTATCGAAGGGCGCCGGCGAGAGGCTGGGCGCCGTGCCGCCGCCCCACAGCCACAGGCCGTTAGCCGGCGGCAGGTCGCGCGCCTCGCGGGCAAGGTTTGGCGCGGCGTCGAACAGCAGCATCTGCAGCTCGTTCAGCCAGCCTTGCCAGCGTGGCGCGTCGGCGCCGCGCGGCTGGCCGGCGGCCACATCCCCGCCGGGCAGGCTGTCGGGCGGGCAGGTCTGGATATCCGGCGCATCGGTACTCTCCACATACCAGCGGTGCGGCGCGCCAAACCGCCACTGCACGCCGGGAATCACGCCGGCTGCGCTGACCCGGTCGAACAGCTCGCGGGCGTCCGGTTCCGAAAGCGGCGTCTGGGGGAGTTCAACCAGGCGCAGCGTGGCGCCGGACGGCATCAGGCACACCGGATCGAGTCGCGCGCACCAGGCCGGCGGCGGCGTGCCGAAATCGTGGGTGTAGGTGATGGCCGCCAGCGGCATATCGTCGCCGTTCAGGCCGAACAGGGCGCAGGCGCCTGCGGCGGAATCGCCCGCCGGCGGGGCAACGGGCGTGAGACCGGACACGGCGGCCAGATGCGCGGCCGGCACGCCGGAGAAATGAACGGTGAGGCGGGCGGACATGCGCGGCGAGTGTGCCAGAAACGGTGCTCGCCCAAGCAGCGACGGCCTGCCCCGGCCGGTGAGGCCGGGGCAGGCCGATCACTCAACTAAAAGCGGTCAACCGATCTTGGCCACGCGCGCCTTCCAGCGCTCGATGGCCTCGGGGTTCTTGGTGTACAGCGGCGGCTCGCCGCGCAATACGCGCTCGACGTTGGCCTTTGCAGCCACCGGCAGCGAGGCCATTACGTCGTACGAATGGCCGATGATGTGCGGCGTCAGGATGACGTTGTCGGAACCCACGAACTCGCGCAGCGGGCTGCTCATCGGCAGCGGCTCCTCGACGAAGGCATCCAGCGCCGCGCCGGCGATTGCGCCTTCCTTGAGCACCTTGTACACGGCCGCTTCGTCCAGCGCCGCGCCGCGAGCGGTGTTGACCAGGTACGCCGTCGGCTTCATCAGGCGCAGCTCGCGCTCGCCGATCATGGCGCGCGTCTGGTCGGTGACGGTCACGTGCATGCTGACGAAGTCCGAGCGCTTCAGCAGCTCGTCCAGTTCCACCTTCTTGGCGCCGGCCGGCGCCTTGTCCTGCGGCACGTAGGGATCGAAGTAGAGGATCTCGGTTTCCCAGCCCTGCAGGCGGTCGACCACGCCGCGCGCAATGCGGCCCATGCCGACCAGACCGATGGTGCGTCCGCGCACGCTGCGGGCCGTGAGCTCACGCGGCCGGGGCGCGTTTTCGGCCAGCAGGCGCTGCTTGAACGGCATTTGCATGGCCAGCGCCGCGATGAACAGCACGGTCGCCTCGGACATGCCAAGGAAATTCTCCGGCGTGGCGCCGTGGCCGACGATGATGCCAAGCTCGGTAGCGGCGTCGACGTCGATGCTCTCGACCCCGATCACCGGCGACATGATGGCCCGCAGGCGCGGCGCCGCTTCCATGATCGAACGGTCGATCTTGGTGATGGGGCTGGCCACGATCACGTCGGTGCGACCGAACAGCCGCTCATAGTCGGCCGGGTTGTAGACGGTGAAACCCGGGCCGGTGGCCGCCGGGCCGCGGATGATTTCGCAGTCGAGCTTGCCGAGTGCGTCGGCCAGCACGTCCGAAATCCAGTCGGTCGAGACAAAAACAACCCCCTTGCTCATGCGGATTCTCCTCGCGTGGTTTGTGTGTGCGCAACGGTGACGAGCGATCGAGGCACAGGCGCGCCGACCGAACGGTTGGATTGTAGGTGCCGGCCCCGGCGGCAAACAACCGCAGGCGTGCTCAGGCGGTCTGAGTGGTGGCCAGTCAAGCGCTTCACCGGGGAAGCTGTTCGCCCCCGGAGGCAGAAGCTTTCTACAGGCAACGCCCGCCCGTCTGCAGGGGTCCGGTGTAGGAGCCCGGCTTCGCCGGGCGATGGGCGGTGTGCCGCCGGGTCATCACTGGCCCATCTTGACCGATTGGCGCCTCGCGCAGCGCAGCTACTCTTGTTGTGGGTGTGGGAGGCCCGCCCTCGGGCCGAATGGATGAACTGAAGAGTCGCGGCGGGGGGGGCCGCTCACAGGGGTGCCGCTGCCACAAGGGCAGGGCTCATGCCCCGGCCTGAACGGCGGCCCGCGGGCTCAGGCGCAGCAGCAGTTTTTCCACCGCTTCCAGACGCGCCGGCGCGGTGGCGGTCGACTGGGTCACTGTCAGCTTGCTGCGGCCGTCGAAGCGGTAGACCTTGGGGTCGTTGCGGATCAGCTTGAGCAAGGCGTCCACGTCGATCGCCGGCTGCTCGACCAGGCTGATGCTGAAGCCGTTCTCGCCGCCGGTGATGGCGGTCACGCCAAGTTGCCTGGCCAACAGCCGCAGCCGCGCCTGCGCGAACAGCAGCGCGGTCGGTGCCGGCAGCGCGCCGAAGCGGTCCACCAGTTCCACCTGCAGTTCTTCCAGTGCCGGCAGGTCCGGCGCACTGGCGATGCGCTTGTACAGCACCAGGCGCTGGTGCACGTCGGGCACGTAATCGGTCGGCAGCAGCGCGGCGGCGCCCAGGTTGATGTCCAGCTCGTGCCGCACGGCGGCGTCGAAATCCGGCGCGCGGCCGGCGCGGATGTCGCGCACCGCCCGCTCCAGCAACTCGTTGAACAGCGTGAAGCCGATCTCCTGGATGTGGCCGCTCTGTTCGTCGCCCAGCAGCTCTCCGGCGCCACGGATTTCCATGTCGTGGCTGGCCAGCGTGAAGCCGATGCCCAGTTCGCCCAGGGACTCGATGGCCTCCAGGCGCTTGAGCGCGTCGCCCTTGAGTGAATCGCGGCTGGGCACCAGCAGGTACGCATAGGCCTGGTGGTGCGAGCGCCCGACCCGGCCGCGCAGCTGGTGCAGCTGGGCCAGACCCAGGGTGTCGGCACGGTCGATGATGATGGTGTTGGCGGTCGGCACGTCGATGCCGCTCTCGATGATGGTGCTGCACACCAGCAGGTTGAAGCGGCGGTGGTGGAAGTCCGCCATGATGTGTTCGAGGGTGCGCTCCGGCAGCTGGCCGTGGCCCACGCGCAGGGTCGCTTCCGGCAGCAGCTGGGCCAGGTCGTGGGCCACCCGCTCGATGGTCTCGACCTTGTTGTGCAGGAAATACACCTGCCCGCCGCGCTTGAACTCGCGCAGGCAGGCCTCGCGCACCAGCTCGGCATCGAAGGGCCGCACGAAGGTCTTGACCGCCATGCGCCGCGGTGGCGGGGTGGCGATGATCGACAGGTCGCGCAGGCCGGACATGGCCAGGCTCAGCGTGCGCGGAATCGGCGTGGCGGTCAGGGTCAGCACGTCGACTTCGGCGCGCAGGGCCTTGAAGGCCTCTTTCTGCTTGACGCCGAAGCGGTGTTCCTCGTCGATGATCAGCAGCCCCAGGCGCTGGAACTTGACGTCCTTCTGCAGCAGCCGGTGGGTGCCGATGACGATGTCGAGCCTGCCGGCGGCCAGATCGGCCAGGATCTGCTGCTGTTCCTGCTTCGACTCGAAGCGCGTCAGCGCCGCCACGCGCAGCGGCCAGTCGGCCATGCGGTTCTTGAACGACTCGGCGTGCTGCTGCGCCAGCAGCGTGGTCGGCACCAGCACCGCCACCTGCTGGCCGGCGTGGGCGGCCACGAAGGCGGCGCGCACGGCGACCTCGGTCTTGCCAAAGCCCACATCGCCGCAGACCACCCGGTCCATGGGTTTGTCGCTGCCGATATCGGCCAGCACCTCGCTGATGGCGCGCGCCTGATCCGGGGTTTCCTCGAACGGAAAGCTGGCCGCGAAGCGCGCGTAGTCGTCCGGCAGCGGGATGGCGTGGCCGCCGCGGGCGGCGCGCTTGGCGTAGATGGCCAGCAGCTCGGCCGCCGCGTCGCGCACCTGTTCGCGCGCCTTGCGCTGGGCGCGCTGCCAGTCGCCGCTGCCGAGTTTGTGCAGCGGCGCGTGGGCGGCGTCGGCGCCGGTGTAGCGGTGGACCAGTTCCAGACTGCCGACGGGCACGTAAATCTTGGCCCGGTCGGCGTATTCGATGGCCAGGTACTCGCCGCTGCCACCGCCGACCTCCAGCGTTTCGAGGCCCAGATAGCGCCCCACGCCGTGCTCGATATGCACCACCGGATCGCCGGCCGCCAGCTCGGTAAGGTTGCGGATGACCGCCTCGGGGTCGGTCTCGCGCTTGTCGCGGCGGCGCTGCTGCACCACGTGCTCGCCGTAGATCTGGCTCTCGGCGACGATGGCGACGCCGGCCTGCGGCAGCAGCAGGCCTTCGTCCACCGGCGCCACGGCGATGGCCAGCGGCGCGTTGCTGCCGATGAACTGCGCCCAGTCGTCCACCACCTGCACGCCGATGTGCTGGCGTTGCAGCATCTCGCGCAGGGTCTCGCGCCGGCCCAGGCTCTCGGCGGCGATCAGCGTGCGGCCCTTGAAGCCGGCGACGAAGTCCTGCAGCGCCGCCAGTGGCCGGGCGGCGCGGCTGTCCACCGGCAAGGCCGGCGGCTTGCCGATCGGCAGGGCATGGTCGTCCGCCGCCTCACGCAGCGCGATCTGCGCAAAGCGCTTGAAGGCCGCAAACACGGCGCCCGGCTCCAGGTACAGCTCGGCCGGCGGCAGCGGCGGGTAATCGCGCACCACACTGCGCGCCTCGAAGCGCTCGCGCACCGTGCCCCAGAAGGCATCGCCGGCTGCCAGGCAGCCTTCCTGCCAGGCGATGGTGGCGCCCGCCGGCAGGTAGTCGAACAGCGTGGCCGTCGCCTCGAAAAACAGCGGCAGGTAGAACTCGATGCCGGCCGGCGGGCGGCCGGCCTGCAACTCGCGGTACAGCGCCGAGCGTGCGGGATTGGCCTCGAACACCTGCATGTAGCGCTGGTAGAAGCGCTCGATGGCCTGCGGGTTGACCGGAAACTCGCGCCCCGGCAGCAGGTCCACGCCCGGCAGGCTGTCCTGCGAGCGCTGGCTGTCCGGATCGAAGCGGCGGATCGACTCCACCTCGTCGTCGAACAGCTCGACCCGGAACGGCCACTCGCTGCCCATCGGAAACAAATCCAGCAGCCCGCCGCGCACCGCGAACTCGCCGTGTTCCATGACCTGGTTGACCGCCGCGTAGCCGGCGCGGATCAGCCGCTCGCGCATCTGCGTCAGATCCAGCCGGTCGCCGCGCGCCAGGCGCAGGCTGTAGGCGTCGAGGTACGCCTGCGGCGCCAGGCGCTGCATCAGCGTGGCGATGGGCACGATCACCACCCCGGCGCGCAGGCCGGGCAGGCGGTGCAATACGGCCAGGCGCTCGGAAACCAGATCCTGGTAGGGCGAGAAGGCGTCGTAGGGCAGCGTTTCCCAGTCCGGGAACGTCAGCACCGGCAGATCGGCGCCGGCAAAGAACGGGATTTCGCGCGCCAGCCGTTCGGCGGCCGGCGTGTCGGCCACCACGACCAACAGCGGGCCGCTTGCGGTGCGCGCCGCTTCGGCCAGCGCCAGCGCCTGGCTGGCGCCGGCAAGGCCGCTCCAGTCGCGCCGCTCGCCGGCCCTGGCGGGCAGGGGCGGACGCAGCAGGGGGGCGGGAACGGCGGGGCCGATGGGCAGGGCGGTACTCATGCAGCCGGTATTATAGGCAGCGCCGTCCTTACCCCGGTTTTACCGCATGCCCGTCAGTTCCCGTCAGGCCCGCTATCTGGACGCGCTCGGCGTGACGCGCTACGCGCGGCGTGTGGCGGACGGGGGAGCGGCGGAGGCCTCACCCGCGGCGCCGACAGTGGCCGTACTGGCGGAAACGGCGCAGCCATTCGCGGCGCCAGCCCAGAGCGCGCAGCCCCTGGCGACGAAGCCAGTCGTGCCAGTTCCGGCCGTTTCGACAATTTCAGACCCCACGCTTGCCTGGCCGCAGCTGATCGCGCAGATCAGCGCCTGCACCGCCTGCGGCCTGAGCCGCACGCGCACCCACACCGTGCCGGGCGTCGGTGATCTTCGCGCCGACTGGCTGATCGTCGGCGAGGCGCCGGGCGCCGATGAGGACGCCATCGGTGAGCCCTTCGTCGGGCGTGCCGGCAAGCTGCTCGACGCCATGCTGCAGGCGGTGGGCCTGAGCCGCCAGCGCGGCGTCTACATCACCAACATCGTCAAGTGCCGCCCGCCGGGCAACCGCGACCCGGCGCCGGACGAGGCGGGCGCCTGCGCCGGCTACCTGGAGCGGCAGATCGCGCTGATCGAGCCCAAGCTGATCCTGGCGGTCGGCAAGGTGGCGGCCCACAACCTGCTGGGCAGCGAGGAGCCGGTCAACCGCATGCGCGGCAAGGTGTGGCAGTGGCGGGGCACAGAACTGCCTGTGGTGGTGACGTACCACCCGGCCTATTTGCTGCGCTCGCCGCTGGAGAAGCGCAAGTCCTGGGACGACCTGTGCCTGGCGCAGGACGTCTACCGCCAGCGCAGCGGGCAGCCTGCCTGATGGCCGCGCGCCTGCCCGACCCGGACACGCACGGCGTCATCGCGGTGCGGGCCATGGCGGTCGCCGACGTGCCGGCCGTGGCGGCCATCGAAAAACAGGCCTATCCGGCGGTTCAGGCGTGGTCGGAGGGCATCTTTCGCGACTGCCTGCGCGTCGGTTACCTGTGTCAGGTGCTGGAAGTCGACGCCGAGCTGGCGGGCTACGGCATCCTGTCGATCGCCGCCGGCGAGGCGCACCTGCTGAACGTGTGCGTGGCGCCGGGACGGCAGGGGCGGGGACTTGGCCGCCGGCTGGTGGAACATTTCCTGGATCTGGCCGACCGCTACAAGGCGCACACGGTGTACCTGGAAGTGCGCCCGTCGAACACGCCGGCGCGGGCGCT
Organism: Immundisolibacter cernigliae; assembly: GCF_001697225.1. Lineage (GTDB taxonomy): Bacteria > Pseudomonadota > Gammaproteobacteria > Immundisolibacterales > Immundisolibacteraceae > Immundisolibacter > Immundisolibacter cernigliae. The sequence continues at coordinate 911,853 of NZ_CP014671.1, read as the reverse complement.
TTACAAGTCGTTAGGGTTCCGGCGCATCGGCGTGCGAAAATCCTACTACCCGGCAGCGCCCGGCGAGCCGCGCGAAGACGCCATCCAGCTCGCCCGGGACATTGCCTGAGCGCTGCATCGTCCCCATCTAGTCCAACCCTGAGCCCGATTTGCCGGCGATCTTTCCGCCGGCGCTGATTCCTGCATGACCGAACTGACCCCCGAAGTCGCCCGGCGGCGCACCTTCGCCATCATCTCGCACCCGGATGCCGGCAAGACCACGCTGACCGAAAAGCTGTTGCTGTACGGCGGCGCCATCCAGATGGCCGGCACCGTCAAGGCGCGCAAGGCCGCCCGGCACGCCACCTCGGACTGGATGGCGCTCGAAAAGGAACGCGGCATCTCCGTGACATCGTCGGTGATGCAGTTCCCGTACCGGGACTGCGTCATGAACCTGCTGGACACGCCCGGCCACGCCGATTTCTCGGAAGACACCTACCGCACGCTGACGGCGGTCGACTCCTGCCTGATGGTGATCGACGCCGCCCGCGGCGTGGAGGAACGCACCATCAAGCTGATGGAGGTGTGCCGCCTGCGCGACACGCCGATCATCACCTTCGTGAACAAGCTCGACCGTGAGGGCCGCGAGCCGGTCGAGCTGCTCGACGAGATCGAGTCGGTGCTGGGCATCGCCTGCGCGCCGGTGAGCTGGCCGATCGGCATGGGCCAGCGCCTGAAAGGCATCGTCGACCTGATCACCGGCCAGGTGCGCCTGTTCGTCGGTGCCCGGCACGGCGAGCGGGCCGAGGCCGGCGCGCTGCTGGACGGCCTGGACGACCCGCGGCTGCTGGAGCACCTGGACGCCCAGGACCTGGCCGCGCTGCGCGACGAGATCGAGCTGGTGCAGGGCGCCAGCGCCAGTTTCGACCTCGACGCCTACCGCGCCGGCCGGCAGACGCCGGTGTTTTTCGGTTCCGCCATCCACAACTTCGGCGTGCAGGAGCTGCTGGACGCGGTGGTGAGCTACGCGCCCTCGCCGGGCGCACAGACAGCAGTCGAGCGCGAAGTGCAGCCCGACGAGCCGGCCTTCACCGGCTTCGTGTTCAAGATCCAGGCGAACATGGACCCGGCGCACCGCGACCGGGTGGCGTTCTTTCGCGTCTGCTCGGGCGCCTACGAGCGCGGCATCCGCGTCAAACACGTGCGCATCGGCCGCGAGCAGCAGCTGGCCAACGCCATCACCTTCATGGCCGGCGAGCGCGAAGGCGCCGAGCGGGCCGTGGCCGGCGACATTCTGGGCATCCACAACCACGGCACGGTGCGCATCGGCGACACCTTCACCCAGGGCGAGAGCCTGCGCTACACCGGCATCCCGGACTTCGCGCCGGAGCTGTTCCGCCGCGCGCAGCTGCGCGACCCGCTGCGCAGCAAGGCGCTGCTCAAGGGTCTGGAACAGCTGTCGGAGGAGGGCGCCACGCAGCTGTTCCGGCCGCTTACAAGTAACGACCTGATCCTGGGCGCGGTCGGCGTGCTGCAGTTCGAAGTGGCGGCTTATCGCCTGAAGCACGAGTACGGCGTCGAGGCGACCTTCGAGCCGGTCAACGTCGTCACCTGCCGCTGGGTGCACGGCGACGATCCGAAAAAGCTCGACGAATTCCAGCGCCGGGCCGAGGCCAACCTGGCCCTCGACGGCAACGGCGAGCTGGTCTACCTGGCGCCGACCCGCGTCAACCTGAACCTCACCGAAGAGCGCTGGCCGGACCTGCGTTTCCTGGCCACGCGCGAGCATTGATTGGCTTTGTGTCGTGTGGGAGGCCCGCCCTCGGGCCGAATGGTTGAATTGAAGATTCGCGGCGGGGGCGCCGCTCCCACCGGGTGGCGCTTCCACTGACCGAATGCATTTTGCGCCGCCGGCTGCATACTGCCCGGCGCCGTGGCGATCCGTTTTTTTTCCACTGGTATCGAAAATCATGAGCACCGAACCGGCCGCCGAGCCGACCTTTGCCGATCTGGACCTGCCGCCCGCCCTGCTGCAGGCGGTGACCGATCTTGGCTACGAAACGCCGTCGCCGATCCAGGCGCGCATCATTCCGCACCTGCTGGCCGGCCGCGACGTGCTCGGCCAGGCGCAGACCGGCACCGGCAAGACGGCGGCCTTCGCCCTGCCGTTGCTGGCCAGGATCGACCCGACCAAAAACACCACGCAGGTGCTGGTGCTGGCGCCCACGCGCGAGCTGGCGCTGCAGGTGGCCGAGGCCTTCGGCCGCTATGGCGCGCACCTGCCGGGCATCCGGGTGATGGCCATCTACGGCGGCCAGGGCTACCGCGAACAGCTGCAGGGCCTGCGCCGTGGCGCGCACGTGGTGGTCGGCACGCCGGGGCGCGTGATGGACCACATGACCCGCGGCTCGCTGGATCTGTCGGGCCTGTCGGCGCTGGTGCTGGACGAAGCCGATGAAATGCTGCGCATGGGCTTCATCGACGACGTCGAATTCGTCCTGTCCGAGTCACCGAGCACGCGCCAGCTGGCGCTGTTCTCGGCCACGCTGCCGGCGCCCATCAAGCGCATCGCCCAGAAGCACCTGAATGACCCGCAGGAGGTGTCGATCAAGGTCCGCACCACCACCGCCGAGACCATCAATCAGCGCTACTGGAGCGTCGGCGGCGGCGTGCCCAAGCGCGAGGCCCTGACGCGCATCCTGGAGACCACGCCGCACGAGGGCGTGCTGATCTTCGTGCGCACCAAGATCGAAACCCAGGAACTGGCCGATTATCTGAACGCCCAGGGCTTTGCTGCCGCGCCGCTGTCCGGCGACATTGTCCAGTCGCAGCGCGAACACACCGTAAACCGCCTCAAATCCGGCCAGCTCGACCTGGTAGTCGCCACCGACGTGGCCGCCCGCGGCCTGGACGTGGAGCGCATCAGCCACGTCATCAACTACGACATCCCCTACGACACGGAAGCCTACGTGCACCGCATCGGCCGCACCGGCCGCGCGGGACGCAGCGGCGAGGCGATCCTTTTCGTGGCCCCGCGCGAGGCGCGCATGCTGCAGGCCATCGAGCGCGCCACCCGCCAGCGCATCGAGGAAATGCCCCTGCCGGGCGTCGAGGCCGTCAACCAGCGCCGCATCGGGCGCTTCATGGGCCGCATCGACGAGGCCCTGGCAAACGCCGAGAACGCCGACACCGTGGCCCTGTTCAAACGCCTGCTGGGCGACTACGTGCAGGAAAAATCCGTCGAGCCGATCGACATCGCCGCCGCCCTGGCCGCGGTGGTGCAGGGCTCGGAACCCCTGCTGCTGGCGCCAGAACGCCCGCAACCGAAGGCCTTCAAGCCGCGTGCGGAAGGCCCGGCGCGCGAGCGCACGCGCGACAGCGCCCCCGGCGAGCGCCGGCCGGCGCGCGGCGCCCCGGCCCCCGACGAGCACCTGGAGTCGTACCGGGTGGAGGTCGGCAGCAGCCACGGCGTGAAGCCGTCGAACCTGGTCGGCGCCATCGCCAACGAGATTGGCCTCGACAGCAAGTTCATCGGCCGCATCGAAATCTACGACCACCACAGCACGGTCGACCTGCCGCAAGGGCTGCCGAAGGACCTGATGGCGATCCTGAAGCGCACGCGCGTGGCCGGTCAGCCGCTGGCCATCAGCCGCGTCGCCGACGGCGCGCCGATTGCCAATCCCTACCAGCGCCCGCGCCCGTTTCGCGGCCCGGCACCGGAAGGCGCCCCGCGACCGTTCAAGCCGCGGCCCGCCGGCGACAAGACCTTCAAGCCGAAGGCCAAGACCGGGTATCCGAAGCGCAAGCCGGGGGATGGGCCGGCTCGATAGCGACGGTATGCCGCCGGGCTGTGCGCGCTCCCCGGGTGGGGCGCGCCAGGCAAGGGCGCGATGATCGCCCGGCGAAGCCGGGCTCCGACAGCAGATCCCCGCCGTGGCCGCGACTCACAAGGAGCGGCGCCCGCGCCGCCATCAACACCCCGCCGAAACCACCGCCGGCGCCACACCTACCGCCCGAACAAAAAATCCGCCTGCACCGCGCGGCCGTCGCCGTCATCTGATCGAGCCTGTCGAAACCCGTTCTTCGACAGGGCTGCAAAACTACGCGTGGGCAGGCCTACGGCCGTGCATAACCGGCCTCCCGTTGACTGCGCACGGCCAGGATGAAAACCGTATCAATCGCCGCGGCATAGCGATACAGCGCCACATACCCGCGCGCACCGTGCCCGATTACCAACTCGCGATTGCCCGCGGTGTCCGGACGGCCGATCAGGGGATTGCGTTCCAGCACGTCGATTGCCGCGATGATGTCCTGCAACCGCGACGGGGCGTCCACTGCGTCGTACTCGGCCAGGTGGGCCAGGATCCGGTCAAAGTCATCCGCAATCTTGGGAGCCAGTTCGATACGGGACACTTTCAGGGCGCCAGCTTGCGCGCCGCCGGCCGTGCGGGGCGCTTGCCCTCCACACTTTGCTCAAGATAGCGCCGCATTTCCTGCCATGGGATGGTCTCGCCGGACGCCACGATGTCCGCATACCGCTGGTTTGCGGTCTCGTTGAAATCCTGCCGCAAGGCTTCCTGTTCGGTTTTCTCCACAATGGCTTGCAGGATGAAGCCGTGGGTTGTGGTGCCCGAGCGTTCCGCCGCCAGACGGATACGCTGTTTGAGTTCATCCGAGAGGCGAATGGTCGTCGTGGTGGACATGGGCCGCTCCAGAAGCAAAATGATGTAGCACCTTGGTGTTACATGCTCGCAGGTTTCCGCGCCGCAAGTCCAGCCCGTAGCGAACGGCCTCCCCGGTGAAGCGTTTTAGTTGCCGTAACGGCACGCGAAACATACAAGGAGCGCAGCTTCGCTGCGCGATGATCGCCCGGCACAGCCGGGCTCCTACAGTTTTCCGAAGGTTTTTTTAGCCCTTCAGGCTTCCAATCAGGCCGCGCACCGCCGCCGGCAGGTCGGCCGGCAGGATCACCAGCTTGCTGTTCTGGCTGTTGGCCAGGCCGCGCATGGCCTCGATGTACTTCTCGCCGAGCAGGTAGACCACCGGCAGCTCGCCGGTCTGGGTGGCTTCGGCCACCTTGCGGATGGCGGTCTGGCTGGCTTCGGCCAGCACCACCTGCGCTTCGGCGTCGCGCCGCGAGGCCTCCAGCCGGCCGTCGGCCTGCAGGATGGCGGCACTCTTGTCGCCCTCGGCGCGGGTCACGGTGGCGCGCCGCGCGCGCTCGGCAGCGGCCTGTTCCTCCATGGCGTGCTGCATGGTCGGCGAGGGCTTGATGTCCTGGATTTCGACCGTCTTGAGGGTGATGCCCCAATCGGCGATGTCGTCCGAGATGGCGGCCTTCAGCTTGGCCTTGATCATCTCGCGCGACGACAGGGCGTCGTCCAGGTCCATCTCGCCGACGATCGAGCGTAACGAGGTCTGCACCAGACTCTGGATGGCGAAGATGTAGTTCTCGACGCCGTAGACGGCCTTTTCGGGCGCCACGATGTTGATGTAGGCCAGCGCGTTGGCAATGATCACGGCGTTGTCACGCGTGATGACTTCCTGCGAGGGAATGTCCATCACGATGTCCTTGGTGGTGACCTTGTAGGACACCGTGTCGATGTACGGGATGATCAGGTTCAGGCCCGGGCTGAGCGTGCTCTGGTATTTGCCCAGGCGCTGCACCACGTGCTTGCTGCCCTGCGGCACGATGCGCACGCCAAGGCCGATGGTGACCACCACCAGGGCAAACAGGATAAAGGCCAAGGTAATGCCAGGCATCGCAGTGCTCCGCAGTTGAAAAATTGAAAAAGACAGGCCGGCTCAGTCGCGCTTCTCGACGATCAGCGTGTTGCCGGAAAAATCCTTCACGTACACACGGTCGCCGGTAGCGACCGGGCCGTCACAGATGAATTCCCACTCGTCGTCGCCCAGCAGCGGGGTGGTGAAGCGCACCCTACCGCGCTTGTCGCCGTGCGGTGGGCGCAGCACGCGGCCAGCTTCGCCGATGACCGCCGCCCGCGCGTTGCCGGCCTGGGTGCGGTCCTTCATCAGCGGGCGCAGATAACGAAACCACAGCAGGGTCATCAGGCCGGATGAAACGCTCCAGCCCAGCAACTGCAGGGCCGGATCGAGGTTCGGGTCCAGCCACACCACGGCGCCCACCAGCAGGGCGCCCAGGCCGAACCAGAACACGAAAAAGCTGGCCATGAACAGCTCGGCCATCAGCAAGGCCATCCCCAGCGCGAGCCAGTGCCAGTAGAGCATCGTTCCCTCCCGCGTTGTGTCGGCCGGCATCATACCGTGCGCCCGCCGGCCGGGCGGGCCGCCTCGATGATGCGCGCCATCGCGCCTGGACCTGGTCCTGCCGGCGGTGTCTGCCGCCGCCCGCGTCCCCTACACTGGCCCGTAAGTTCGGCCGGGGGGAGGGACGTGCGATGTGCCAGGAAGTGGGTCATGCGGTGCAGCTGGCGCTGTCGCGGCGCGGTCTGCTCAAGGCCGGTGCCGGGGCCAGCGTGGCGGCCTTGTCGCTGATGCTGGGCGGCGCGCCGGTGACGGCTGCGGCGGCCCCGGCGGCCGTGGACGATGCGGCGGCGGGTTTCGATACGCGCCTGATCCTGCTGGGCACGGCCGGTGGGCCGGCCTGGTTCCCGGGCAGCAGCCGGCACGGCATCGCCTCCGCGCTGCAGGTACGCGAGCTGACCTACATGATCGATTGCGGCGACGGCGCGGCGCGCCAGCTCGCGCACGCGCTGATGCGCGCCAGCCCGGGGGCGCACCCGTTCCAGTTGCTGGAACCGCTGCGGGCGCTGTTCTTCACGCACCTGCATTCCGACCACGTGGTCGATTACAACAATCTGCTGCTGCAGGGCTGGACGGCCGGCATTGGCCGGCGCCAGCCGCTGGACGTGCTGGGCCCCGGCCCGCGGGGCGAACTGCCGCCCACGTTCCAGGTGCCCGGGCGGCCGCGCGCGCAGCCGGACGTTGTATTTCCCGACGCGCCGACGCCCGGCACGGTGCAGATGACCGACGGCATCTTTCGGGCCTTTGCGACCGACATCAACGACCGGGTGCGCGACTACCTGTGGCCGGATGTGCGCACGCTGGTGAACGTCAGGGACATCGCGCTGCCGCCGATTGCCGGCTTCGTCAGTCCGAATCAGACCCCCGCGCCGACCATGGAACCGTTCCCGGTGTGGTCGGACGCCAACGTGCGGGTGAGCGCGACGCTGGTCGAGCATGCGCCGGTGTTTCCGTCGTTCGCGTTCCGCTTCGACAGCGAGCAGGGCTCGGTGGTGTTCTCGGGCGATACCGGCCCGTGCCAGAACCTGGTGCGCCTGGCGCGCAACGCCGACGTGCTGGTGCACGAGGTGATCGACGCCGCCTGGGTGGACGCGCTGTTCCCGCCGCCGCTGGATGCAACCACCGAGGCGCTCAAGCACCACCTCCTGTCCGCGCACACGTCGATCGAGGACGCCGGCCGCATCGCCGAGCAGGCGGGCGCCAGGACGCTGGTGCTCAGCCACGTCATCCCGCACAACGTGGGCGACGATCGCCTGCGCGGGGCAAGCCGTCATTACTCCGGCCGGCTGGTGCCGGGGCACGATCTGGCGGCCATCGGAATAGGCCGCCGGCGGGCGGCCTGACGAAGTTTTGTGAGCCATCGGAAAACCGCGCGTTTCCGATGGCGGGCGCTGGGAAATCCAGGATGGATTCATTCAGCGCCTCATCAAGATGGCCCATCGCCCGGCAAGCCGGGCTCCTACATGTAGATCCCCGCCGTGGCCGCCGCGCCGATCACGGCGAAACCGTCAGTGGTAGCCCGTATGCAGCGCAGCGGAATACGGGGAACGTTCATTGCCCAACCATCCCGGATTCCGCTGCGCTCCATCCAGGCTACGTTTGCTGTGTGCGGCGCCCTCGCCTTACTGCCGCGCTCAGTTCAACAAACTCCTCAGATCCTTGAGCATCAGGAACAGGTGGTACGGATCGGTCGGGCTGGGCTCGAATTCCCAGGACTCGTACCAGCGCCGCGCCGCATCATCCTTGGCGTGCACCAGCAGGCAGCGAATGCCGGCGATGTCGGCGGCCTGGGCCGTGCGTAGCAGTGCATCCTTGAGCAAAGCTTGACCCAGGCCTTTGCGCTGATGCTCCCTGTCCACTGCGAGCCGGGCCAAGATCATCACCGGCACCGGGTGACGCGCCAGCCCCTTCATCACCCTCGACGGCGCGGCATCCGGATCGACGCTGCCGACGGCGAGGCTGTAGAAGCCGACCACCACGTCACCCTGGCAGCAGACGTAGGTCTGCGCGCTGTTGGCCTTCTGGTTGACGAGCGCGTAGCGCTGCAGGAACTGGTTCAGCGCGGCCTGGCCGCAGTCGAAGGCATCGGTTTGATCCGTGGCTGCAAGCTTGCGAACGGGTGCGTAGCCATTGCTCAACCGAGCACCCCGGGCTCATCCAGCAGCTTCTTCAGGCGCGGCTTGCCTTGCACCGACCGATCCAGCGCTTCCTGGAACGCCTGCCACTGCGCCTCGTCCAGCACGAACTGGCGACGATCCGCCAGCGTCTGCGCCGCAGCCGTCACGCCTGCGTCGAGCAGGAACTCGCTGACGTTCTTGTGGCAGGCGCGCGCCGCTTCCTGCAGCAGCTGCTTGACCGGCGCGCTTGCACGGACGTCGATGCGCTCAGTCTTGGAAAGATTCAGCGTGCTCATGAACTGCCCCTCCGGACCTTGGATGCTCCCATTGTAGTTGTCCGGACAGCGTCATGACAATTCGTTTCTTGTCTCGACCCCAGCCATGCACCTGCATCCGTGTTGCAATGCGTCGGTAGCGCGCCGCATGCAGGCTCCATCCGGTGCCACGCACCGTGGGGCGCAGCTTCGCTGCGCGATGATCGCCCGGCGTAGCCGGGCTCCTACAAGGGCGATGATCACCCCCCCAATCCCCCGCATGGCCGCCTCCAACTGCGCCACCAGCCGGCCCGGAAAATCCCGCAGCACCCACGCCGTGCTCGCGGTACGCGCAGCCACCACCGGCCGGCCGCAGGCCATCGCCTCGTACAGCTTGATGGGGTAGCTGTAATCGCCGAACGCGCCCGGCGTGTTCATCACCGCCCCTGCGTCGGGCGCTTCGGCGGGTAGAATCCTGCGGACCGCCACGCGGCGCACATTGGCGCACCAGAGGCGGGCGATCCTGGAGCGCGACCACGAAATTCAACATCACATTGGACCGGGATGAAGACGGCGTATGGACTGCTCAATGCCCGGCGATTCCTGGCTGCCTTAGCCAGGGCGAAACCAAAGATGAAGCGGTTGAGAGCATCGAACACGCCATAGCGCTGTGCCTTGAGGTACGGGCAGAAAAAGGACTGCCACTCACCATCGAGGCCCGGCAAATCGAGGTTGTCGCTGAACGGTGTTGCGTCTAATCCAACCTGCAAGACCGAAGGAGCTCAACATGGAACAACTCGACCGCATTACCCAGCAGCCCGGCGTGATGGGCGGCAAGGCCTGCATACGCGGAATGCGCGTGACGGTCGGCATGGTCGTGGGGCAGGTCGGTGCGGGGCACGGCATTGACGAAATCCTGGCCGACTACCCGTACCTGGAACGCGAGGACATCCTGCAGGCGCTGCGCTACGCCGCTTGGCGAGCCGAGGAACGCGAGGTCACGCTGGCCTCTGAATGAAACTGCTCATCGACATGAACCTGTCGCCGCGCTGGGTCAGCGTGACCATCCCGGATTCCGCTGCGCTCCATCCAGGCTACTTTTGCTGTGGAAGCGGTGCCCCCGCCGCGAATCTTCAGTTCATCCATTCGGCCCGAGGGCGGGCCTCCCACACCCACTGTAGAAGCGCTGCTTCGCCGCGCGATGATCGCCAGGCGTAGCCGGACTCCTAAAAGGGCGATGATTAGCCGCCAAGGAATGGCAGTCAGTGGTAGCCCGTATGCAGCGCAGCGGAATACGGGGAACGTTCATTGCCCAACCATCCCGGATTCCGCTGCGCTCCATCCAGGCTACTTTTGCTACACCACGTCACGGGACACGATCGACGACGTAGCGCGGCAGCCCGCATCCAGCGCAGCACACCACGGGAAAACCGGTTACCCCATCACCCCGGATTCCGCTGCGCTGCATCCAGGCTACTTGTGCTGACAACGAAGCACGACATGAACCACAAACGTAAACGACCGAAACAATCGCGCGCCGGCTGCCTGCTTTGCAAACCGAACAAACTGGGCAAGGGCGTCGAGAAGACGCTCGGCCGGCGCGGTTTCGGCAAGCTGCGCAAAGAGGCAGCCGCACAACAGGACCTGCGCTGCGCCACATAACGGCACGGCGGCGGGCCGCCTGCCGAGCGGCCAGCGCCGCGATGAAGGCTCCATCCGGTGCAATGCGGCTTCGCCTTGTTGCACCTGCGCACTGTGGGAGCGCAGCTTTGCTGCGTGATGGACCGGCAACCCGCAAGGGCGCCATGCAAGGGCGCATCGCCCGGCAAGCCGGGCTCCTACAATCGATCCCCGCCGCCGCCCCGCGGACGGCATCCCCCGCTCGCGGGAGAGGGGCAGGGGAGAGGGTGCTTCCTTGTTGTAGGAGCGCAGCTGCGCTGCGCGATGAAAAACGGCGCCGCCCCGCCAGCGGCTCAGGCCGCAGCCGGACCGCCCGCCGATCCGCCGCATTGCCGCCTCCAACTCCGCGCCCGATGCGCCCCAGCCCGACTGCGGGCCATAGTCCACCGCCCCAAGGTCCAGAGCCGCCACCAGCGCGCCGGCCAGCGCCGCCGCATCGCCCGGCGCCACCAGCCGGTCCGGAACATCCCGCAGGCGTCTGCAAATACCATGGGCCGTGCTCGCGGTGCGCGAAGCCACCACCGGCCGGCCGCAGGCCATCGCCTCGTACAGCTTGATGGGGTAGCTGTAATCGCCGAACGCGCCCGGCGTGTTCATCACCGCCACCACGTCCAGTGGCTGATACAGCGCCGGCATGTCAGCGACGGTTGAAACCCGCCCACAGCGTGCCCGCCGGTAACCACCATCAGCCCGTTTGGGCAAGGTAGGCGGCGGGCTCCAGGATGCGAACATCGCGAAACGGATCGAGAACCAGCAAGTCCTGATCAGCGGTGATGATCACCCCGGCCTCCCCGTTGACCGCCAGCGCCAGGAACTTGTCGTCGCGCGGGTCGCGGCAGGCCTGCACGGGGTGCAGGATGGGGACCCACTGCGCGATGCGCATGAACAACCGTAAAAACTGCTGCCGTTCGGAAACCGTCAGGTAGCGGTCGAATTTGGGCCGCGACAGTACGTCCGCGAGTTCTTCGAGCGTCGCTTCGCTGGCCAGGATCTGCCCCTGATCCACGGTCCTGCGCACGGCTTGCGCGGGCACGGAACTTGGCACCAATAACCGGCTCAGCAGAACGTTGGTGTCGACTACGACACGTGTTCTAGCCTTCATCAGCCAGCAGGTCGGCCAAGGTGTTTTCGGTCAGGCCACGGGCCGCCGCGCGCTCGCCGATGCGGTCGCAGAAGCGCTCGAACTCTTCCACATTCAGCGCCCGCAGGCGTTCATAGTCACGGGCCGATAGCAGCACGGCGACATCCCGCTTCTGGCGACGAATCACCACCGGCTCGCTCTGTGCCGCATCCAGCAGCGCGGCCAACCGCTGCTTGGCTTCAGTGGCGGAGATATAACGCATAGGGTCCATCTTTGGTCAGTTTGTCCATATTGGACAATATAAACCGCCTAACGGTCTGTCAATCGCAGCGCTGCCCTGGTGGGTCAGGCTTCAGCCCGATTGCCCACCGGCGTCTTTCGTCGTTGCGAGGAGCCGCAGGCGACGCGGCAACCTCGGCAATGTGGCGCGGCCACCCGTCGCTGCGAGGCAGGCATGATCGCCCGGCAAGCCGGGCTCCTACAGCAGATACCCACCGTGACCGCCGCGCCGCGGATGCTTGCGCCCCTCTCCCGCGAGCGGGAGAGGGGCCGGGGGAGAGGGCGCCCCCTGCCTCTTGTAGGAGCGCAGCTGCGCTGCGCGATGGACGACAGGTCGGGTCCCATGCGGTGACCCATCGCCCGGCGTAGCCGGGCTCCACAAGGACGACGATCACCCCCCAATCCGCTGCATTGCCCCCTCCAACTCCGCGCCCGATGCGGTCCAGTCCGGCTGCGGACCATAATCCACCGCGCCCAGGTCCAGGGCCGACACCAGCGGCGCCGGCCAGCGCCGCGGCGTCGCCCGGCGCAGCAACGGAACCCTGAGCCATCCCCAGGGGATGGCTTGGACAGGAAGCCTTCCGGCAGGAGGCCGCTTGGAACTGTGCTCAGACTGTGCGTATAATGTGCGCCTGATTCCTCGCCTTTGGGAGCAGCGTCAATGGCCTCTACCGCTTTCGCTGATGTGCTCGAATCGGTACGTGAAGCCGGCACGTCCCGCTTTTCCGCCACGAACGTCGCCGATGCCTTGGGTCTGCAGTACCAGGAACTGGCAGCGCTGGCTGGCGTGCACCGCAACACCCTGCGCACCCACCCCGAGTCACCGCGACTCCAAGACGCGCTGCGTGACCTGATGCGGGTGCTGTCGGCCGCCACGGCGGTGCAGCCGGATACCGCGCGTGCATTCTTCATGGTCAAGAACGAGCCCATACCGGCGTTCCACCACAAGACCCTGCTGCAGTTGGTGCAGGAAGGACGCACCGACGATGCGATCGACTACCTGGAGTCGATCAGTGCGGGGTTCACCGGATGATCCTCCTCGACCTGCCGCCCGGTACCACGCTGTATCGCGCGCATACCCCGCAGTGGGCCAGCCGGCCCACCAGCGGCGCCGGTGCGGCGGCCAAGGGCGGGCGCTTCAACCGGGAGGGCGTCGAGGCGCTGTATCTGTCGCTGGATGAGGTGACCGCATTGCGCGAGTACCAGCAAACCTCGCCGTTCCTGCCGCCCTGCACGATGTGCTCGTACACCGTGGCGTTGCGCGGGCTGGTCGATCTGCGGCAGCTCCGCCGCGGCGAGCCTTGGGACGCGCTGTGGCACGACTGGCGCGAGGACTGGCGCCATCTGAAATTCGACCTGCACATCGAGCCGCCCACCTGGGTGCTGGGCGACATGGTGCTGGCCCAGGGCCACACCGGCATCCTGTTCCCCAGCCAGGCGAACGACGGCGGCACCAATGCCGTGGTGTACGTGGATCGGCTCAGGGACGGCAATTCGGTCGAGGTCAATGATCCCAACGGGCGACTGCCCCGCGACCAATCCAGTTGGAACCGCTGACAACGCAACGCCGTCTCACCTGTCGGCCCCTTGCCGGGCGGAACCCTATCCCCAAGGATAGCCGGCAAGGATGCTCGTGTGCCGCCCGGTCGGCAACGCATGAAGCGTGGTAGCCCGTATGCAGCGCAGCGCAATACGAGCAAACCGGTTGCCCCACCCCAGGCCCATGTTGGGCTGACGCAGGAAGCCCAACATTACCGATTCGGCCGGACTCGGCCCAGCCCGCGTACATCGGTCGCCCGGAACATGGCGGCTGCCGAATGGGTGCAGGCCCGACGACTCCGGCGGCCACGGCGGGCGTGAGTCGTTGGGCTTCCTGCGTCAGCACAACCTACACGCGCCTGCTACCGTCATTCCGGCGAAAGCCTCACCGATCGTCACTCCGGCGAAAGGCGGAATCCACAGTGGTGACGGACTGACCCTGCTCCCCGCGGGCGGGAGGGGCAGGGGAGAGCTTCCTTGTTGTAGGAGCGCAGCTGCCATCCCGGATTCCGCTGCGCTCCATCCAGGCTACTTCTGCTGTGGGAGCGACGCCCCCACCGCGAATCCTCAGTTCATCCATTCGGCCCGAGGGCGGGCCTCCCACGCCCACTGTGGGAGCGCAGCTTTGCTGCGCGATGATCGCCCGGCGTAGCCGGGCTCCTACAAGGGCGATGATCACCCCCCAATCCCCCGCATTGCCGCCGCCAACTCCGCGCCCGACGCAGTCCAGCCCGGCTGCGGACCATAGTCCACCGCGCCAAGGTCCAGAGCCGCCGCCAGCGCACCGGCCAGCGCCGCCGCATCGCCGGGCGCCACCAGCCGGTCCGGAAAATCCCGCAGCACCCAGGCCGTGCTCGCGGTACGCGAAGCCACCACCGGCCGGCCGCAGGCCATCGCCTCGTACAGCTTGATGGGATAGCTGTAATCGCCGAACGCGCCCGGCGTGTTCATCGCCGCCACCGCGTCCAGCGCCTGGACAGGTAGAATCGCGTCGACAGCCACGCCATGCAGTTTGCTGCGCAGTCGCCGGACGATTTTTGGAGCGCGAACATGAAATTCAACGTGACGATCGATCGGGGCGAAGATGGCGTTTGGATCGCCGAATGCCCAGCTATTCCAGGCTGCATCGGCCAGGGCGAAACCAAAGACGAAGCGATCCGCAACATTGCAGAGGCCATTGCGCTTTGCCTGGAAGTACGAGCCGAGAAAAGGATTGCCGCTTACCCTTGAGACGCGGCAAATCGAGGTTGCCGCGTAGTGGCGGTACTGCCCTCGCTGAAGCTCAACATGACCGATTCGGCCGGACTCGGCCCACCCCCATTACATCGGTCGCCTTACATCGGTCGCCCGGAACATGGCGGCTGCCGAATGGGTGCAGGCCCGACGACTCCGGCGGCCACGGCGGGCGTGAGTCGTCGGACTTCCTGCGTCAGCCCAATACGCCTGCTCCCCTCTTCCGCGAGCGGGAGAGGGGCCGGGGAGAGGGTGCTCGTGCCGCCCGGTCGGCAGTGCCAGAAGCGTGGTACCCCGCATGCAGCGCACTACGCGGAAACCGGTTTGCCCCATCACCCCCGGTTCCGCTGCGTTCCATTCACGCTACTTTTGCTGAGGACTTGCACGGTGATGGACTTCGAGAACTGTGGAGTTTAGTAAAGCATGAGCAAGATACTCAAATTTCTATATGGCCCTATCCGGCCTATATTAAAGAAAATTCTATTGGATTGTTATATTGAATCTATTGCGAAAAATATAAATTTGGAGCTCGGTCGCCACGCTTTACGTGCGACGGCGCACTACGTCGCCGCCCGAATGTCCATGGCACGATCCTATGCAAGAAAGTTTGATCTTTACGATGACGTTATTTCCCGAGCTCCAGTTACTGGTTTATGGCTTGAGTTCGGAGTGTATACGGGTGAAACTATAAACTATATTGCGGGCAGGGCATCTTCCGTTATTTATGGCTTTGATTCTTTTGAGGGGTTGCCGGAAAATTGGCGAGATGGGTTTCCAAAGGGGCACTTTTCGTTAGGAAGGCTGCCTACTGTTAAGGGGAATGTAGAGCTAGTTACAGGCTGGTTTGACGAAACCCTCCCTAACTTTCTCTCAGAGCATCCAGGCCCAATTTCATTTTTACACATCGATTGCGATCTCTACTCTTCAACCAAGGTCGTATTTGACCTATGCCAGGATCGAATTGTGCCCGGCACAATCATTGTTTTTGACGAATACTTTAATTATCCGGGATGGGAAGAGGGCGAATTTAAGGCGTTCCAAGAGTTTGTTTCAATACAAAATTTAGAATACGAGTACATTGGGTACGTATTTAACCATGAGCAAGTCGCTATTTGTATTGTCGGGAAAGAATCATAGGGAAACGCTGATTAATCCGTCGCTGAAGGCGTGACGAAGAAAAGGCAGCGACGTATGAGGCTCCAGCCGGCGCAATGCGGCTTCGCCTTATTGCATACCCTGCCTACTTTCAAACACAGCGTGGTAGCCCGTATGCAGCGCAGCGCAATACAGAGAAACCGGTTGCGCCGTCACCCGGATTCCGCTGCGCTGCATCCAGGCTACTTTTGCTAAAGCCGTGCCTCGCCCCGCAGCGGCACCGGCTTTCCCAACACCCGTTCGAACACCGCCAGGTAGCCGGCCACCATGCGTTCCAGCGTGTAACGGGACTCGACCACCTGCCGGTTGTGCTGGCCCATGCGCCGCACCCGCTCGCGGTCGGCGGCCAGTGTGCGCAATGCATCTGCGTACGCCTCCGGTTCGCCAACTGGGCACAGCAGTCCGCCCGCGCGCGGTTCGATCAGCTCCGGATTCGATGCCGCATCGCTCGCCACCACGACAAGGCCGCTCGCCATCGCTTCCAGCAGCGCCAGGCTCATCCCCTCGCGCACGGTGGGCAGCAGCAGCGCGTCGAAGCGGCGGTACAGCGTCGGCATCTGGTCGTGCGGCACGCGCCCCTGCGGGTGCAGGCCGGCCCAGCGCGGATCGCCGATGCCGGCCCGTGCGCCCGTCGTGTAGTGGATCTGCACGTCCGGGCCGGCAAGCCGGGCGATTTCCGGCAGCAGGTCTGCGCCCTTGCGTCGCGTCAGATTCCCGCTAAACAGGACGCGCAGCGGGCCATCTTGCGGCGGCGCGTCGCCGGGGCGAAAGCGCCCCACGTCCACGCCGTTGGGGATCACCTCAATGGGTCCGGCAAAGCGCAGGTCCTCGCGCACCAGCCGCGCCGTGAAGTTGCTCACGGCCGTCACCGCCGCCGCGCGGCGCAGCGCCATGCGCGTGTAGAGGCGCAGGTCCGTGGCGTAGTGCAGGCGCTGCACGGCCGAGCTGTACCGCCGCATGACGCGGTCCAGCACGTAGTTGTGGAAGGTAATGACCAGCGGCGTGCGCCGGGGACACACGAACGCTGCATGGTCCGGCGGGGCATGTACTAACGAGTGACGGTTGCGTCTATATCGAAGCAGAAGGGGAGGGCACACCTCAAGGATGGGTAAGTACTCGCTAACAACATAGTTTCGAATGTTCGCTGCAAGAGAAGCGTGCAAGACCGTCGCCCCGGTTCCATGAGGTACGAACGCGCTTATCGCCCCAGAAGTCATTCAATTAGGCCCGAATGGACGATTATCGAGATTATTGAATAGAGCGTCCCATACTCCTTGTAGAAATGCTCTGGATTGCTCCAGTCTGTGTGGCATGAAAATCATAGCTGCTACCCACCGGATAACCGTTCCCATGGCTACCAAGAGAGACGCAGTCCTTCCGTAGTGGTGAGACGCAACCCAAATGCGATTTCGAACCTCGAAATATCGCTTCCAAGCTGGCAGTTCCTGAATCCACATGACTTTTCCGAGTAAAGCTATACGTCGCAATCGCGGTAGTGGGTGATACAGGGTGGCGGACGGCGCTAGCCATATCGAAACGCCGGCTTTTTTGCACCTTATACAAAACTCAACGTCATCCCCGCTAATGAATAACTCGGGTCGAGGGGGGGCAACGCGATCCAACAAAGACGTCGGAATCAAAAGTCCTAAAAAAGGGAGCGAGCTCACGCGTAGCGGGCCGCCACAATGTTCGCGCTCGCGGAATGTCTCTCGACCTGCGACAGCCTCTACGGCCCAACAGAACGTACTGTCGTCCGGCGGATGCCCCACAGCCGCAGGCCCTATCACTCTGTTCTCGTCTATCGCCAATTCAAGCAATGTCTCCAAGCAGGTGGCGCTCGGACACGCATCGTCGTCCATCACCCACACGTAATGTCCCTTCCTGTAACCAACCGCTGCCATTCCAAAAGCGAACCCGCCAGCCCCCCCAAGGTTGCGCTCCGTTGTTAGGGCAGAAAAGGGGATCAGTGACGCCTCTTTTAGCGTTTCAAGGAGCGCACCAGTTTCGCTATCCGAGCAGTTATCGATTACGAGGATACTATCGGGCTTCCTGCTTTGCATCCAAAGAGCGTCTATTACCTCGCGGAGTAGGCGCGGACGATTATGTGTTACCACAAGTGCCGTTACTTTTATGAGGGCGTTCTCCATCGGTTCAAAGACCAGAGACTGGCGAAAAACAGTTCGGATCAAGAGCAGCTAGCCCAGGAAGGGCGTCGCGCATGCTTTGCTCTTGATTAAAGAAGCTGAAATGCCCGGCAAAGGCATCATGAGAAACTACGATGGGGCGAAACCGGTCAACGCATTCTTTGCAAAACACTTCCTCATCCAATCCCAAAGTGCCGCTCAATGTCCCGACCCGAAACCCTCCCAGCTCCCCCCAAAATTGTCTCTCAAACAGTATGGCGCCTATGCTGAAGCGGACCGGAACAAAGGAGTAGCCGTTCGCCGCGTTAGCGATGCGTTCCCCGAGGGCGTCAAGAGGCAGGCAGTGACGCCACAGCCAGACTACGGATTCCGGATCACGAAACACTTGATGCGGGTGCGAGTACCCGAGGTGGCCGAATTTTTGCCTAAACTCCTCCGTAAGGCCGAGTTTATCCAGAAGCATTTGATAGGTGTAGCCATTAATATTGATCAGCGGAGCACATGCTCCAGGTTTTGCGAGGCCACTGGCGCTTATGCGATGGTACGTTCGCTCAAGGCGCTCCAACATCCCACTTGTAAGAAACATGTCTTCATCTATTTTGTGTATCAACAGAGCGTGCTCATGAGCGGCTATTGCTAGATTTACTGCAAGTCCGACCTTGTTTTTTTTTGTAGCAAGATAACTCCAGCCGTATTCTTCGCAATACGCGCGGAGTTTAGTATCGTCAACTCCCGAGCTCGCTATACACACGTCGTAATCTGCGGAAACGGTTCTAGCTAGGCGAGGAATTACATAAGGCCACAAAAAACTTTTATGCCCAGCCAAAAGGACGACGAGGCGTTCGCGCTGGCGTTGGCGGTCTATAAACACGCGTTGGCCAGCAAAATTTTGCCTCGTGATGTAAGTGCTACGAGTAACCATCGCCGCGTCGCGAAATAGCCTCGCGACAAATCCTCCGTAGCCATACCTCTTCACGCTCCGGCGAGCTCGGCGGCCTAGGCTAGGTAATGTTGAGGTAGACATTAATAGTGTTACTTCAAATGAGTGAGTATGTACTCTGACTTCTTAAGTGCCGCCGCTACGATCTGATCCATATTGTAATAGCGGTATTGGGCGAGGCGCCCTACGAAAGTGACGTTAAGTAGCTGATCTGCGAGGGCGTTATACTGTTGGAAGATCTCCTCATGCTGTGGCCGAGGAATAGGGTAGTACGGCTCTCCGTTAGATTGAGGGTATTCTCTTACAATCGAAGTGCCAGTGTGCGACTGACCTGTTAAATGTTTGAATTCAGTCACACGCGTATAGTCTTCCTCGTTGGGGTAGTTGATGGTTCCGACTGATTGATATGCTGGCACATCAGGAAAGTGCCGGTGCTCGAAGAGAATGCTGCGATATGGAAGTCTGCCAAATCGGTAGTTGAAAAATGCGTCAATTGGCCCCGTATAGATTGTGTGTCGTGCTTGTATCGTAGAGCGTAGCGTGAAGTAGTCGGTTTCTAGATGGGTCGTAATATTAGGGTGGTCTAACATGCAACGAAACATCGCCGAATACCCCTCCGCGGGCATGAGTTGGTAAGTGTCGGTAAAGTATCGGTCATCGTCATTAGTGCGGGTGGGAATTCGCGCTGCAACGCCGGCTGACAGGTCAGAGAGGTCTAAGCCCCACTGTTTACGGGTGTAACCACGAAAAAATTTCTCGCATAACTCGCTCCCAACGCTGCTTAGCACGAGGTCCTCACTGGTGCGGATGTGGTCTCTCGGTTGCCGTACGCGTTCAAGCCATGCGGCGGCGCCGCTTTCGTCTAGATCGAGTCGGTAGAGTTTATTCAGCGTAGTGCGGTTTATAGGTATTGGGAAAAGCCGCCCGTCCACACTTGCAAGTACGCGGTGTTCATAAAATCGCCATGTTGTAAAGCGAGACAGCCATTCCAGCACCCTTTTTGCGTTGGTATGGAATATGTGAGGGCCATACGGATGTATCAAGACGCCGTGGTCGTCGTAGCGATCATATGCGTTCCCGCCGACATGGCTGCGTTTATCTATAACCAAAACCGTGTGCCCGGCGTCGGCCAATTCGCGGGCACAAACCGAGCCGGCAAGGCCAGCGCCGACGATCAAGATATCGAATTGCATCGTTCCACGAGCTCCAGGATGGTGGGTACAAGCATGGAATGCCGTTCTCGATGAAGGCATTAGTAATGTTTTCGGTTACCCACAAGCGAAATGAGCTGTCTTGCAATCATAACCGCCTCGGGGATGTATGTAGCCACAGCAGCGCCGCGCGCGCCCCATGCTGGGACCAGTAGCGCAGTAGCCGCCACGCTGATGAATGCACCCAGCCCATATGCGTCATAAAGCTGCGTCTGTTGGCTGCGTCCAGCCAAGGCCATGGTCAGTAGCATGCGAAGGACAAACATTGCCGGCACGAACGCGAGCAAGGCCGTCACGGGGACGGATTCCACGAAGCCGGGTCCAAGTAAGACCGGCAGCCAAGGCGCGCCGGCCGCGATTGCGACGCCACCGATAATGGCGAGTAACAGCGCCGGGATACCTAGCGTGTAGATAGGCAATGTACCAGAGGCCATGCGGTAGGCACGCGGAAGCAGGGTTTCGAGCATCGCTTGCAAGGGCACAGCAAGGATGTCCGTCACCCGTTGCGCGACGCTGTAGACGCCCGCACCGGCGATCGAGTCCAGCCGCGCCAGGATGGGCTTGTTGGCTTCCGCCTGGATGCGCATGGCCGAGCCGGCGAAGGCGAACGGAAAGCCGGCGCTGACAAGGCGCACAAACGGTGTGTCGGAGCGGCGCGGTATGCCGAAGCACCGCAGCGCGGCGCCGCCGGCCAGCAAGACATAAGCCGCCGTCACCGTCCCGTACCACACGGCCCAGTTGGCCGGACTGGGTGGCGCAATGGCCAGCAGCGCGCAGAACACCGCCAGACGCGCCACGATCAGCCCGGCCATGGCGGCGCCAAAGCCACCCATGCGCTGCACCGCTTGCCAGGTGCGCGCCAGCAGCTCCAGCAGGCTGGCCCCGGCAAGGTCCGCCAGAACGATGGCGGCGACGGCATACGCGGGCAGGGCGGGCGGGACCAGGAGGTGGCAGGCGACGAAGGCTGCCACGGACAGCGGCACCACGCTGATGGCCCACAACCGCAGCGCGTCGCCGAGATGGGTCGCCAGATGCTCCGGATTACGGGCGCCGTCGCGCACCAACAGGGCCTGCCCACCGAGGCCCGCCAGCGGGGCGAACAGGGTGGCAATCGCCATCACCGCAATCAGTGAGCCGTAACCCTCCGCCCCCAGCGTGCGCGCGACCAGCACGAACAACGCTGTCTGCGCCAGCGTACGCACGGCCAGCCAGCCGAACAGCACCCCGCTGGCGCGCAGATACCCGCCGGGGCGCCAGGCGCGCAAGCGTGTCAGTGTGGCGGTGGTTGCTGTCAAGGGGAGGGTGTTTCAGCAGTTGTGTTGGATGTTGAACGGCGACGGTGCGTGACCGTGGATAGTGTCGCGCGCGGCGCACAGGATAACGACGCGGCCCGGGTGGCGCTTGAGCGCTGGCCGTTTGCGCCGGGCGGTCCAGGTCTTCCTGCCGGCGGGCCAGCAGGGTTGCCGTCTGGTCGCGCGTGTCGGATTGTCGGCGTCGAACAGGTACACCAGCACGTTGGTGTGGGGGAAAGCCCGCATCAGGCGCGCAGGTTCAGGGGTCGGTGCGGTAGCGGTCGCATTGGGGCTGCGGCATGCGCAACGCGGTGGATGGGTTCTGCCGCCTGGTCCGGCGTGCGGGTGACGATGTCGATGGGCTGCTCGCCGGGCGGGCGGTGTGTATGAATTTGTGGGAGCGCAGCTTGGCTGCGCGATGGTCGCCCGGCGGATGATGGCGCGATGATCGCCCGGCATAGCCGGGCTCCTACAACCGGTCGGGACGGTGTGTATGGGTTTGTAGGGGCGCAGCTTCGCTGCGCGATGATCGCGCGGCGCAGCCGGGCTCCTGCTCAGGTAGCTGCCCGCGAAGCAGTCTCGGCCGATGGGCAGAGAGCCACAATCCAGGCGCCGGAGCCATCATTACGCGGCGATGCCTTCAATGGTCAGGTGGCGAATGTCGGTCCGCTGGCTGGCGTGCTCGAAGGTGATTGCGCAGATGTTGCCCTGGCTGTCGGTGTCGAGTGTGGTTTTTCGTCGAGGTCCCTGGACTCGGCGATATCGCCATCGCGAAACTCGATGTACAGGGTGTCTGTGTCGTCGAAATACCGGACCTTCATGGCTTGTATCCTCGGTCGAAAAATGCGTTGTGGACGGTTTGCGCATCCGGCAGGAGCACTACTCTGAGGTATCTGCCTTCGTGTTCGTCTATCTTGGCCCAGCGGCGGATTCTCCCGTCGGCCTGGACATTCTCCCGCTCGGGCGACTCGATCACGCGCCGAATCCATTCGTCCCTGATCGGCGCACGGTCCGGTCGTTGGCGAGGGTGGCGGTGGTGGTTTTAGACCGTCTCCCGGCCATTCCCCGCAAGATCCAAGCCTGGCAAATTGGGTGTAAATGGGCGTCTTATTGGATGCGGCTCGAAATGGGTGTAAATGGGTGTAGTATTGGTTCATGCTGCGAACCGACACCCTCCAGATCACCCCGGAGATCCTGCGCCTCGTCGCCAGGATCGACGAGTTCAAGGGCGCCTGGCGCGCCTTGGGCACGCTCGCGCCTGACCGACTGTCGGCCCTGCGCCGCGTGGCCACCATCGAGAGCATCGGCTCCTCCACCCGCATCGAGGGCAGCAAGCTGTCCGACCGCGAGGTGGAGCAGCTGCTGTCG
This sequence comes from Immundisolibacter cernigliae, assembly GCF_001697225.1. Classification (GTDB taxonomy): domain Bacteria; phylum Pseudomonadota; class Gammaproteobacteria; order Immundisolibacterales; family Immundisolibacteraceae; genus Immundisolibacter; species Immundisolibacter cernigliae. The sequence continues at coordinate 889,296 of NZ_CP014671.1, read as the reverse complement.
AACCTGGAGATCAAGTCCTTCGCCACTCGCGACGAGCAGGAGGTGGCCGGCTACGCCGAGCTGATGGACCTGGTGTTCTCGTCGTGGCAGGACATCCCGTTCACCGAGAACCACATCAAGCAGTTGCACCAGATCCTGCTGCGCTACAGCGAGAAGGACACCTGGCATCGCGGCAACTACAAGACCAACTCGAACAGCGTTGCCGCCTTCGACGAGACCGGCGCACAGATTGGCATCGTGTTTCAGACTGCGACGCCCTTCGATACGCCCCGCCTGATGACGGAGCTGGTCGCATGGGTGAACCAGGAGCGGGAGACAGCGCGGCTGCATCCGTTGCTGATCATCGCCTTGTGCGTTGTCGTGTTTCTGGAGATCCATCCTTTTCAGGATGGCAACGGACGGCTCTCCCGGGTGCTGACGACGCTCCTGCTGTTGCAGGCTGGGTACGCCTACGTGCCGTACAGTTCGCTGGAGAGCGTGATCGAGCAGAGCAAGGAAGCGTACTACCTGGCTTTGCGGCAGACGCAGGGCACGATCCGCACCGAGGCACCGAACTGGCAACCGTGGCTGGTGTTCTTCCTGCGCTCCCTGGCCGAGCAGGTTCGGCGCCTGGAGAAGAAGGTCGAGCGCGAGAGGATCGTGCTGGCGGCCCTGCCGGAACTGCAGTTACGGATCGTCGAGTTCGCCCGCGAGCACGGGCGCGTCACCATCGGCGAGGCCATCAAGCTGACCGGCGCCAGCCGCAACACGCTGAAGCAGCACTTCCGGGCATTGGTCGAGCGCGGCACGCTTGATCAGCACGGCAGTGGCCGTGGAGTCTGGTACGGCCTGCGCTGAGGGACTGCGGGACGCGGGTTCGATTCCCCTTTGGAAAGGCTGAAAAAAATGCCTTCCGTGGCATTTTTCAGCTCGCCTCGGCGTGGTCGGCACACGGCAGGGCCAGCGTTACAACGATTCGGTGCTGACGCCAAGCGCGATGGCCGCCTGGCACAGGGCACGGTCCAGCGTGCAGACGCACCCGCCGTGATTGGCGGCGACGGCCAGGTGCAACGCGTCGCCGCTGCGCAGGCCCGTGGCGTGCTGATCTGCAAACCGCGCGGCGGTGCGAAAGTCCAGGCGCGACACGGGCCAAACCAGCAGCGAGTTGTCGACCAGCGCCGAAAATACGGCCAGGGCCTGGGCGCGGTGGTACGGCGTCAGCTGGCCGGTGCGTACTTTTATCGACAGGGCGCCGGAGAACTCGGTGACGACCCAATCACTGACGGCAAGGTTTTCAGGATCCTGCGCGGCCAGCCAGGTTTGAAGTGATGCGGTGCGCGCTTCGTGCGTGAGTGCTGCAAGCAGGAGGCTGGTGTCCAGGTATTGCACGGCCTACTAAGGAACCGCTGAAGTATTCAGCGTTTCCCGCAGCGCAGGGACGCGCTGCCAAGATCAGCGGCTGTAAGCGGCTGATCTTGTGAGCCATCGGAAAACCACGCTTTTCCGATGGCGGGCGCTGAGAAATCCAGGATGGATTTATTCAGCGCTTCTCTAATAGCGAGCCTGGTCCCGCACGGCGCGGACGAACTCGCCGGCCGGCTGTGCCTGCATGGGTTGGTCTGCGGTCAGGCGCTGCAAGGCGGCAAGGTCGATGGGTCGACGCGGTTTGTCCGGCGTCGACATTTGGGCCACCGGCTTGCCGCGCTTGGTGATGATGACGGTTTCGCCTTGGGCGGCCTTGTCGGTCAGTTCGCTCAGGTGCGCTTTCGCTTCCGCCAGGCTGACGACGGTGTTTTCCATGGCGATGTGCCTTCGTGACTATCTGGGTGGTCAGGATAAGGCGGGGTGTGTGTGTGTCGGCAAGAACGCCCAAATTCTGGTCTGACGCTGTGCTGTTGCGGGTAGGAGCGGGCCATGCCCGCGACCGGGGCGGCGCGCATGGATTTGTAGGAGCGCAGCTTCGCTGCGCGATGATCGCCGGTCGGATGCGGCAGCCCGTATAGGGTGGGCAAAGGCCGTAAGGCCGTGCCCACGCGGTTCTGACGAGCTTTCGATGAGCCGCATGCGGCGCCGGGCGCCGTGTCCGCGTGGGCACGCCGCGCTTTGCCCACCCTACGTTGGCTGCCCGACCAGCTTCATTCCGGCAAGCAGTGTTTCCGGTGCGATGTCTTGTGCGTGGGGCCACGTTACGGCACCGAACGCTATGGATACCTGCGAGAAGTAGTTTTTGTCTTTCAGCTCGCTGAATAGACCGTGATTCAGGTACGGCTTCAGGTCGAAGACGCCTTGTCGGCCGTCTTGCAGTTCGACGTATATCTGATAGTCATCCAGCGGGCGCACATTTGTTACATCCCAGTACATGGAAACCTCACAATGGATCGATTTTGTAGGGCATCTGTCCGGCCGCGGCCAGTTCCCAATCTGCCAGAAGTTCGTCTCGACGAAGCTCTATCCAGGCCTGTACGAGGCGCAGCTGTTTGCGCGGCAATTCGCCTGCCAACACCTCTCCATCCGCAATCCGCACCGATGCTTCAAACTCTGCATACCGCGCGTGAATGTGCGGCGCACTGTGATGTTGATCATCCAGAAAGTACATTCGGATAATAATCCCGTAGAACATTGATATCACGGGCATGTTTTCGATGCTCCCATGGCAGTCATGCCGTTATTGCTGGGTGGCTGGCTGCTCACACGGCGAACTGCGTTTGCGCGTAAGCATGGATGGCGTGCTGCGCTGCGCACAGGGTATCGCCGAAATCGCGGCCGCGCGAGGCGGTTGCGGGTGAGCCGCATGGCGGGCCATTCGTCGGCGTTTTGGATCAGTTCGCGTACGGCGCAGGGGCGCGCTCAGGCCAGCACGCCGACGCCGGCGGCACGGGCGGCCTCGGCGAGGGCGGCATCCTGGGTGGCGATGGGCTGTTGCAGGCGCAGCGCCAGCTCGAGATAGGCGGCGTCGCAGGCGCTCAGGTCATGGCGCAGGGCAAGGGACAGCAGCGTGGCTGCGCTGGCCGGCCGGGTGTCTGTATCGATGGGCAGGGCGGCCAGGTTTTCGAGCACGGCCTGCGCCTGCTGGGCGATCAGGATGCCGCGCTTGCACCCGGTGCGCAGTACGTTGGCCAGTTCCATCGGCCACAGGCCGGGGGCATGGGCGCGGTCGTCCAGCAGGCGCTGGGCGACCGACTCGGTGTAGGCATTGGCCTGGTTTTCGAAAATCCAGCCACACACCACCGAGCTGTCGAGCACGAAGGGCATCAGTCGAGCCCTTCCCGGGCGATGGCCTTGGGGTCGCCCTCCAGGCGCACGCCGTGGCGCAGACGGCGCAATTCTGCGAGTGCCGCGGCAGCACGTTGGCGCTGTGGCAGGTGCTCCGGGGCATCGCCGGTGTCGGCAACCAGCCGGGCGACCGGCCGGCCGCGACGGGTGATGGCCACGGTTTCGCCCTGCTCGACGGCGGCCACCAGTTCCGAAAGGCGATTCTTGGCTTCGTAAATGGGTACGCTTTTCATCGTCTAGCCTGTTTCCTGCAGCGCAGGGACGCGCTGCCGAAATCAGCGGCTGTAAGCTGCTGATTTTGTGAGCCATCGGAAAACCACGCTTTTCCGATGGCGGGCGCTGAGAAATCCAGGATGGATTTATTCAGCGCTTCCTTAAGTAGCTAGCTAGAAGGTAGCACGGCCCCCGCCGGTTCGAGTTGGGCCGGGTTGCGGTCGTGGGCATGGCCCGCTCCTACCGCGGAGGCCGCAGCACCGGCTCAGCCCGGTGGCGGTCCGAGTATCAGACGTGTGGTTGCCATTCCCGCCACGGAATCCATTTCACGCCGTTTCGGGTTTGCGCATGCTCGCCCGCGTACACCAGCGTCGGTTCGGCGGCGGCGTCTGCGGCCACATCCAGCCAGCGCAGCAGGCTGCGGCTGGCATCCGCTGTGATGGTTGATCCTGCTTTGGCTTCTACTGGCCACAGGCGGTTGTCGCGTTCGATGATCAGGTCCACCTCGTGCCCGGCACGGTCGCGCCAGAAGCTCAGATTGGCCGGCAGGCCACGGTTGAAGCGCGCCTTGAGGTGTTCGCTCACCACCCAGGTTTCGAACAGGGCGCCGCGCAGGGGGTGGGTGGCCAGTTGTGACTCGGTTTCGATGCCCAGCAGGCGCGCAGCCAGGCCGGTGTCCAGAAAATAGAGCTTCGGGGTTTTGACCAGCCGCTTGTTGAAGTTGCGGTGATGCGGCGGCAGGCGGTGGATGAGGTAGCTGGCCTCCAGCACGGACAGCCACTGCCCGGCGGTGTTGTGGCTGACGCCGGCCTCGTCGCCCAGCGCCGACAGGTTCAGCAGTTGCCCGGTGCGGCCGGCGCACAGGCGCACGAAGCGCTGGAACTGAGCCAGGTCGCGCACGTTGATCAGTTGCCGTACGTCCCGCTCCAGGTAGGTCTGCACGTAGTTGGCGTACCAGATGGCCGGGTCGAGCCGGCGGTCGTGCACCGGCGGGTAGCCACCATCCAGCAGCAGCCGGTCCAGGGACGGCGGCAGCAGGCCGCCGGCGCGCAGCTCCGCAATGCCAAGGGGCAGCAGATGCAGCAGGGCCACGCGGCCGGCCAGGCTCTGGCTGATGCCGGACATCAGACCGAACTGCTGCGAGCCGGTCAGCACGAAGCGGCCGGGACGCGGATCTTCGTCCACGCGCCTTTGCAGGTAGGCGAACAGGTCCGGGCAGCGCTGCGCTTCGTCCAGCACGGCGCCGTCCGGGTACTGGGCCAGAAAGCCGCGTGTGTCTTCCTGCGCAAACTGGCGGGTGTCCGGGTCTTCCAGCGAGGCGTAGGGCAGGGCCGGGAACAGTGCCCGGCACAGCGTCGTTTTGCCGGACTGGCGCGGGCCGGTAACCGCCAGGACGGGGTAGCCAGCGGCGAGGCTGCTGAGCGTATGGCTGGCGTCGCGGGGGATCATGTGGCTGATTGTAAGTTCAACTTACAATCAGCACGAAACGGCGCTGCGTGTTGCTGACGATGCCCGAACACGGCTGGCCTTCCGCGGCAGGAGCGGGCCATGCCCGCGACCGGGGCGGCGTGCATGGATTTGTAGGAGCGCAGCTTCGCTGCGCGATCGCCCGGCGGATGAGGCAGCGACGATCGCCTGGCGGATGAGGCAGCGTTGATCGCCCGGCGCAGCCGGGCTCCAGGTAAGGCAGTCGGCGTGGTCAGTCTGGTTGGCCGCGGGGCGCGGCACCAAGTGGGAACGCGGCGGCTGCGGAATCCCGGATTCCGCTGCGCTGCATCCAGGCTACGTCTCGATTTCCTTTTCACGCCGTCAGGGCAATGCGGTCAATGACCTTCTGGGGCAGCTCCACGCCAATGAAGAAAGATTTTGGGTACAGGTAGTCTTCACCCGACTCGTCTATGACGCGCAGCTGATCGTGTTTGTCGGCATCAGGATCACTAATTACCTCGTACAGCTTGCGCCGCTCCAAAGAGGCTTCATAGCCGGTGTTTTCGGCGCAAATTACAAAGTGATGTTCAATCATGAGTTTCAGTCCACGTAGCGTTTGATCTTGAACTCGTACCTGCCGATTCCGGATGCTTCGTACCAATGCAGTTCAGCTTCGCGGATCGCACCATCGGGAAGCAGTACGCGGGCGAAACCTTTGCGCTTTCTCCAACGGCCCAGGCCGTAGCGTTTCCGCAACCGTGGAAGCTCCCGTATTTCGGAATCAGCGCGAACGTTTCGATATTCCGAAGCTCGCTGATGATGGCGAAATACATGGACCGATGGTACCCCGTCCAAACCTACGGTATCGCCCGGCGTTGCTCGCGCGCCTGGCAGCCAGGCGCGAAGCGCGATGATCGCCCGGCGCAGAAAGGCTCCTACAAGGCGGCGTGCATGGATTTGTAGGAGCGCAGCTTCGCTGCGCGATGATCGCCCGGCGGATGAGGCAGCGACGATTGCCTGGCGGATGATGCAGCGATGATCGCCCGGCGCAGCCGGGCTCCTACAGGCCGGTGATCGCTGCGTGTTGCTGACGATGCCCGATATCCGAACACGGCTGACCTTCCGCGGCAGGGGCGGGCCGGCCCGCGACAGGGCGGCGTGCATGGATTTGTAGATACTCTGTTCCGAGGTCAAGTCTTGGCGAAGTGGGCATCGCTGAAGAGCTTGGCGGGGTCGAAGGGCTGTGCGGTTTTCAGGCACGCCCAGAATCCGGTGAGCAGCTTGCGCATGACGGCACACAACGCCTGGATTTTTCGCTTGCCGCGGCGCTGGAGCGCTTCGTAGAAGGCGCGCGCGTAGGGGTCATAGCGCACGGCGCTCAGGGCGGGCATGTAGAGCGCTGCTCGCAGGTAGGCGTTGCCGGCCTTGCTGATGCGCGAGACGCCATGGACGCTGCTGCCGGACTGGCGCAGGCATACGTCAAGGCCGGCATGGCGGGCGACCTGAGCGGACTTGAGACTGGCCGGCAGCACGCACAGCTCCGCCAGCAGCGCGATGGCGCTGGCCTGGGCCACGCCCTTGGCGGCGTCCAGGTGCTGGGCCTGGCGGGCCAGCTCGGGCTGCTGCTCCAGCAGTTGGCAGGCCGCTTGGGTCAAGCGCTCGAGGCGACGCTCCAAGGTGGCGATGGCGTCGACTTCGTCCTGGATCAGCAGGTCCAGGACGCCTTGGCGGGCGCGCAGGGCATGCAGACGATTCTTGGCCTGCGTGCGCATCGCAGTCAGGCGATTGATCTGCCGGCCCAGGTCGCGCAGCGCCAGGCGCGCCGGATCGGGTGGCGTCCACACCGGCGGCGACAGGCGTTCGCCGTACTCGGCCAGCAGATCGGCATCGATGCCGTCGGTCTTGCTGCCCTGGAGCTTGAGCTTGGCGAAGTGATGGAAGCTGCGTGGGTTGATCACACTGACCGGCAGCTGCGCGTGCGCCAGCGTCACGGCCAGGTCCAGGTAGTAAACGCCCGTGGCCTCGAGTACCACGCACTGCGGCTGTGCGGCACGCAGACGCCGCTGCAGCTGCCGATGCCCTTCGGGCGTCTGTGGGAACGTCTCACGGCTGATCCGTCGGCCGTTCTGGCGCAACGCCAACTCGACGCTCTTGGCCGATACATCGATTCCCGCGTGTACTGTCGACACCTTGCTGATCCTCCGTGCTGGTGAATAATGCTCACCGGTTCCCCGACCTCGCACTTGTTGCCCGGTGTGGCCTTGTATGCGAAGTCCGCCTCGTACGATCGGCTTCCGGATACTCCACGTGCTGGGCAATGAGGCGGGGAGCCGCTCTACACACGAGGTCGGGAACCCTCCCGCCTCCAGGAGCGAACGGCCTCCCCGGTGAAGCGTTTTACTTGCCATAACGGCACGCGAAACATACAAGGAGCGCAGCTTCGCTGCGCGATGATCGCCCGGCGGATGATGCAGCGTTGATCGCCCGGCGAAGCCGGGCTCCTACAGGGCGATGATCGCCTCGGCGGGGTCTTAGCCCGGTGGCGGCCCCAGCACGTCCATGTGCAGGCCGAACGCGCCGCGGCGCCGGTCCTCGAAGTAGTGCTGCAGGGCTTCGCGCACGCTGCGGAATGACAGCTCCTGCCAGGGGATGTTTTCTTCGGCGAACAGCGCCACTTCCAGGCTTTCCTCGCCGGCCGCCCAGCGCGGTTCGCGCAGGTCGGCCAGGTACAGCATGTGCACCTGGCCGATGTGCGGCACGTCGATCATGCTGAACAGGGGGCCGATGTCGACCTCGATGCAGGCTTCCTCGGCCGCCTCGCGGGCGGCGCCTTCGGCCGTGCCTTCGCCCAGTTCCAGGAAGCCCGCCGGCAGGGTCCAGCGCCCGTAGGCGGGTTCTATGGCGCGCCGGCACAGCAGGATCTGGCCTTGCCACTGCGGAATGCAGCCCACGATCAGGCGCGGGTTCTGGTAGTGGACGGTGTCGCAGGCCGGGCACACGTGGCGCTGGCGGTTGTCGCCGGGCGGGACGCGCAGCTCGACCGGCCCGCCGCAGTGGCTGCAATGCCGCATGCGTTCAGAAGCCCATGAGGTCGCGGTAGCCCTGCCAGAAGCCGCGGATGGAGTTCTCGTCCGTGCCGCTGATGTCGTACAGGTTCTCGGTGCCGGAGCCGCCCATTTCGACGAAGGACTGCTGGTTGCTGCCGTCCGACACCGAGCGCTGGATGATCTCGCCCGCTTCGGCGTCTTCCATGGCGATCAGTCCGGCCGGGCCCAGCATGTTGGCCTGGCGCAGGCGGTGCTGGCGCAGTTCCGGGGTGTCGTCGGTATAGCCGAAGTAGGTCCAGAACAGCTCGAACTGGTCCACGGCGGTGGGGCGGATCTGGCGCACGGCCAGGCCGTTCTGGATGTGCTGGAACACGCTATTGGGGAACAGGGACTCGATGGTGATGCAGATGTCGTCGCCGCGCTCGTTGATGTAGCGTAGGAACTGCGGGGCTTCCAGCGCGTCCTGGCCGCCCTGGATGGCGCGCGTGGTGTTCTGCTTGTAGGTGTCCATGGTCTCCTTGCCGGTGGGCTGCCAGACCGTGAACAGGTTGTGGTAGCGCGCCTCGTTCATCTCGATGGACACCTTCTGCGCCGGCCGGGCGATGCCGAAGGTGGGATAGAACAGGTGCAGCAGCATGGCGTGGTAGGAGTCGCGCGTGTTCTCGGCGTACAGCTTCCAGTTGGCGTGTACGTACTGGCGGCTGTAGCCCAGGATTTCGATCGGTTTGGTCATCAACCGGTCGATGTTGCCCAGCATGGTGTCGCCCAGGTATTCGTCCAGGCTCGGCCCGTGCTCGGCAAAGCTGGCGAAGACCACGCCGCGGCGGCTGGCCACGCGCAGGCGCTGCAGGCCGTGCTGGCGCATGTCGAAATCGGCCGGGTAGCCGCCCTTGCCGCCCAGGCCCTTGCGAAACGGCACGCCGATCAGGCCGCCGGCGGCGTCGTAGGCCCACTGGTGATAGACGCAGGTGTGGGTCTGCGCGTTGCCGCGCAGGTCGCGGCACACCAGCGCGCCGCGGTGGGCGCAGCGGTTGACCCAGGCGTGCAGGGCGCCGGTGTCATCGCGCGTGACCACCACCGGCGTGTCGCCGATGAAGGTGGACACGTAGTCGTGCGGCTTGGGCATTTCTGCTTCCAGCGCGACGTAGTTCCAGGTCGGGCCGCGGAAGATGCGCTCCTGTTCCAGCGCGTAGATGGCCGGATCGGTGAACACCGCGTAGGGCACGCGGCGCAGGCCTTCGGCAGGCCAGGCAAAGGGCAGGGCGGGCAGGGTGCTGGGGGCGTTCATGTTGGTTTCTCCTTCGGGTGCGGCGGTCTGGCGCACTCTAAGCCGGCCGCTCGGCACCGACAAGCGCGGCCGGGTCGTCGAAGGCGTAGCCGAAGCGGGCAATGTCGGCGGCGAAGTGTTCGGCCACCCAGCGGGCCGTTTCGTCCGTGTAGTAGCGCCGGTAGTCGCTGCGCTCGCGCGCCTGGCGGCGGTGCGGCAGCGGCGGCGGATGGATGCCGATGCGCTGGCACACGTGCGCGAAGTCCTGGTCCAGGCGCTCGTAGCGGCCGATGAAGTCCACGATCAGCTGGCCGTGCTGGTCGGTGACGTAATCGGCCTGCGGCGTGATCGAGGTGTCGAGGTGGTACTGCCAGGGCCGCTGCGGGTCCAGCTTGTGGCGCAGGAAGTCGGCAAAGTCGGCGCAGCCGGCCACCAGTTGCGGGCGCTCGCGGCGCAGGTGGTGCCAGGAGCTGACCTGCAGGTCCCACGGGTTGCGCACGAAGGCGAACTTGAACAGGCCGTTGTAGAACTCGCGCGGCAGCATCTCGCGCGCCGCGATGGCCGGCGCGTGGCGTGGGAACTTGATGCCCAGGCGGTGGCCGGACAGGGCACTCATGCGGCTGCAGGCCCACAGCAGCGCCCGCCAGGGATCGCGCCGGCGGTATGGCGCCAGCGCCGCGCGCACGCTGGTGCCGCCGGTCTTGGCGATGTGGATGAACAGAAACTTGTGTCGGTAGCACAGCAGCATGCTCAGGCCATCCGGGTCAGCAGCGTGGCGGCAGGCCAAGGGCGTTCAGGTACGCGGCGGCGGCCGTGTCCTGCCGGTAGTCCCGCACCGCCTGGCGCAGCGTGGCCGCCGGCAGCGGCGCCGCCAGTGTGGCGGCCATCGCCGCGCTCAAGGCCGGCGCATCGCCGACCGGCACCAGCGGCCCGTAGCGGCCATCGGCCAGCAGCTCGCGCGGACCGGACAGGCAGTCGGTCGCCACGCTGGGCACGCCCAGCGCCAGCGCCTCGGTGAGCGCGTTGGGCGAGCCTTCCCAGCGCGAGCTGAGCACGAACAGGCGCGCCCGGGCCAGCCAGGCATGGGGATTGGCGACGAAGCCCGGCAGCAGCAGGTCATCGGCTACGCCGAGCGACGCGGCGAGCGCGGCGCAGTCCGCCTGTCCGGCGCCCTCGCCGAGCAGGACCAGACGCGCCGGTCGCTTGGCGCGCAGGGCGGCGAAGGCACGCAGCAGGGTGGGGAAGTCCTTCTGGCGGGTGAAGCGGCCCATGCCGACGATGACCGGCGTGTCCTGCGCCAGCCACGGATGCGGGCAGGGCGCCTGCGCCTGGCGGGCAAGCCCGGGTGTCAGCACCGGGTTGCGGATCACCCGTACCCGCTGTGGGGGCAGGCCAAACCGCGGGAGCAGATCGTCGGCCATCGCCTGCGATACGACGATCACCGCCTCGGCGCGCCGATACAGGGCGCCGCGCAGCCGATCGCCGAGCGTGCGGCGCGCACCGCGAACGCCGCCCAGGTGCGTGCCCAGCCGCAGCCCGAGGGGCATCGATCGGCCGGCCAGCGCGCGTGCCAGCACGGCGGCGCGGTTGGCGCGGTCCTTGGCCGCCAGCAGCGCGGCCGGGGGTTCGCGGCGCAGGTAGCGGGCCAGCGCCGGCACGGCCGCCCAGGCATGGCCGCCTTGCAGCGGCAGGTGGCGCACGCCGGCCGGCAGCGCGGTCAGGTGGCGGCTGTCGCGACGGATGGTCAGCAGGTCTACGCCGTAGCCGGCGTCGCGGATGCCGGCGGCCAGGTTCAGCAGCATGCGCTCGACGCCGCCGGCGCCGGAGAAGGACGCGAAAATGGCAATCCGTTTCGGTTTCATGCCAGGGCGGTTCATTCCAGCGCCGCCGGCAGCGGCCGGCCAAGCGCCGCCAGATAGGCGCCGGCAGCACGCCGCGCCGCGTAGGGCGCCGCCGCGCCTTGCAGCACCGCCCGCGGTGGCGGGGCAGCGAGCGTTGCGGCCATCGCGCGGGTCAGCGCGGCGACATCGCCCACCGGCACCAGCGGCCCGATCTGCCCGTCCTGCAGCAGTTCGCGCGGACCGCTCGGGCAGTCGGTGCTGACCACCGGCGCGCCGCAGGCGAGCGCCTCGATCAGCGCCACCGGCATGCCCTCGCAGCGCGAGGCCAGCACGAACAGCGCCGCGCGCGCCAGGTGCGGATAGGGGTTGGCGACGAAGCCGGGCAGCTGCACGTGGCCGCCGAGGCCGAGCTGTGTCACCAGCGCCTCGAGCCGGGTGCGCTGCCGCCCCTCGCCCAGGATCACCAGCCGGCAGGGCCGCGCCGCGCGCAGGTCGGCGAAGGCCCGGATCAGCGTCTCGAAATCCTTGCGCGCGCACAGCTCGCCGATGCCGAGCACCGTCGGCGGGCCGTCCGGGGGCCAATCCACGCCCTGCGGCGGCTGCGCCATGCGGCTTGCCAGATCGGCGGTCAGCACCGGGCTGGGCACCACGCGGATGCGTTCGCGCGGCAGACCGGCAAACGCGGCCAGATCGTCCGCCGCGCCCCGCGAGGGCACCAAGACGGCCGCCGCGCGCGGGTACAGGTGGCGCATGGACAGGCGCTGCACGCGGCGCTCGACGGCGCCGCGGCCGGCCAGGTTCACCGACACCGTGGTGCCCAGGCGCACCGCCACCGGTGTGTGGCCGCCGGTGAGTGCGGCCGCCAGCAGCGCCAGACGGTTCACGCGGTCCTTGTCGGTCAGCAGCAGCGGCGGGCGCACGCGGCGCAGGTAGCGCAGCAGTGCCGGCAGGGCGGTGCTCACGTGACGGGCCGGCAGCGGCACGCGCCGTACGCCGGGCGGCAGGGGGTCGATGTGCGGACCGTGGCCGTGGATGCCGAGCAGGTCGATGCACAGCCCGGCCTCGCCCCAGGCGGCGAGCAGATTGCCCATCACCCGGTCCACGCCGCTGTGGCCGGAGGTGGCCAGCAGCACGGCCAGGTCCGGCGGCGGCAGGCTCACGGCGCGAGCCCGAGCGCCTGCACATAGGCGCGCGCCGCCACATCGGCCCGGTACGGGGCCATCGCCTCGCGCAGGGTTGCCGCCGGCAGCGGCGCATCCAGCGTGGCGGCCATGGCTTCGGCCAGGGCGACCGCGTCACCGGGCGGCACCAGTGGCCCCCAGCGGCCGTTGTCCAGGATCTCGCGCGGTCCGTGCGGGCAGTCGGTGCTGACCGCCGGCGTGCCGCAGGCCAGCGCCTCGATCAGCACATTGGGGCCGCCCTCGTAGGCCGAGGACACGACGAACAGCGACGCCTTGGCCATCCAGGCGGCCGGATTGGCCACGAAGCCCGGCAGGTCCAGATCGTCGGCCACGCCAAGTTCGGCGGCCAGGGCCAGCAGCGCCGGGCGCAGCGGTCCTTCGCCGATGATCACCAGCCGCGCCGTGCGCCCACGCCGCAGGATGGCAAATGCGCGCAGCAGCAGGGCGAAATCCTTGGCCGCCACCAGGCGGCCGGCGGCCAGCAGCAACGGTTGGTCGGCGTGCGCGACCCATGGGTGCGGGACGGCCTGCGCTGCCTGCCGGTCGATGTCGGTCGGCACGCTGGGGTTGGGCAGCACGGCGAGGTGCCCGGTCATCGGCCCGATGACCGTCCGAAGGTCATCGGCCACGCCGGCGGAGATGGCAATCACGTGCTCCGCCGCCCGGTAAGCGCGCCGCAGCCGCCGGCGGTGCCACAGGCGGTTCGGCCACGGCCGCCGGGCCAGCGAGGCGGACATCGGGCTGCCGACCCGAAACGCCAGCCACACCGGCACGCCGGCGCGGCGGCGGGCGCGCAGCGCCAGGCGGTTGGCCCACTCGCGGTTGCTCAGAAGGGTGGCCGGTTGCTCGCGGGCGAGGTAATCGGCCAGCCCCGCCACCGCTGTGCGACCGCGCCGGGCGCCCAGTTCGATCACCCGCACCGCCGGGTCGAGCAGCTGCAGATCGGCGCTGTCGGCCTGACTCACCAGAACATCCACCGCCACGTCCTGCGCGGCGACTGCATTGGCCAGATTGCACATGACCCGGCCGATGCCGTTGGCGCCGCGATGGAAACCGTACAGGGCCAGGCGCGGCGTGCGGTGGGCGGGATCGATCATCTCTACGAATATGACGGATGAATGGTGACGGTTTGGTTGCAGTTGTCGTCTGTAACCGAAATGTCACGGTTCGGTCGCGGTTCTGTCGCGCGGCGGTTCTAGCCTGCGCGGCGTGGATCGCATCGCTGTCACCGGCCTTTATCTGTTTGCCCTGGGCGCCTTCGCGGCCCCGGCCGCCGCCAATGTCGGCCTGGTGCTGACGGCGCTGGCTGCGCTGTGTCGGCCGCGCGGCGCCCTGGCGATTCTGCGCCGCCACCCGCTGTGGCTGCCGCTGCTGGTGCTGGTGGCTTATCTGATCCTGCACGGCACCGGCTTCGCGCTCGCCCGCGGTCTGTCGGCGGGCGATGTCGAGGTTCTGCAAGACCTTGCCAAGCTCGGCCTGGTGCTGCCGGTCGGCCTGGCGGTGGCCGGGCAGCCCAGTCGCGCGCGCCGGGCGCTGCTGCTCGCCGGCACCGGTCTGCTGCTGTGCATGGCGCTGAACACGCGCTGGGCCGAACTGGCGCAGGCACTCACCGACGGCGTGACGCGGCTTGGCTTCGGGCTGCCGATGATCGCCTTCGGTCTGTATGCGGCGACCGCGCTGCTCGGCCTGCTGGTGCTGGCGCCCGCCGGCATCGAGGCCTTGCCGGCGGCCGGCCAGCGCCGCGCCGCGCAGGTGGCGCTGCTCGCCGCCGCGGCGCTGCTCGGCTTGGGCCTGCTGCTGTGCCGCTCGCGCGGTGCCTGGCTGGCCTTGGCGCTGGTGATGCCGGTGTGCGCGGGACTGATGCTGCGCCGGCGGTGCGTGCCGCGCCCGGCATTCGCGGCCCTGGGCGTGCTGCTGGTCGGTGGAGTGCTGCTGGGCGGCGAGTCGGTGGCGCGCCGACTGGGTGACGACAGCGCGGCGTTCCAGATGCTGGCCGACATGGCGCAGGTGGAGGATGTCGGCCCGACTTTCGACGCGCTGCCACAGGACTCGGTCGGCCTGCGCCTGCGCTTGTTCGGGCTCGGTTTGGAGCGTTGGCGGGAGCGGTCGCTCACCGGGCTCGGTCCGAATGCCGGTGATGGCGTCATCGCCGCGGCGGGCGATCCTGTCTTGCGCTCCATGGCGCATCTGCACAACACCTACCTGGAGCTGCTGGTGCGCTTCGGCGCCCTTGGCCTGGCCGCTTTCGGGGCGGTAGTCGGCGGTCTCGCGGCCGGACTGCGTCGCCAAGCCCGCAATGGAGCGTTGCCGGCGGAACTCGGCCTGTTCCTGGCCGGTGCCTTGGCGCTGACGCTGATCTGGAGCGCCTTCGATTTTCGTTTGCTGACGCAGGACTTCCGCTTCTACGCGGTGCTGCTGGGCGGCATCGCGCTGGGCCTGGGTCTGCCGCGACGCGGGGTTGTGGCGTGCGCATCCTGATCGTGCGCCTGTCGGCGCTGGGCGACATCGTCATGGCCGGCGGGCTGCCGGGCGCGCTGCGCGCTCGCTATCCGGCGGCGCACATCGCCTGGCTGGTGCAGGAAGGTTTCGAGGCGTTGCCGGCCGCAAATCCGGCGCTCGACGAGGTGCTGGTGTGGCCGCGCCGGCAATGGCGTGAGCTGTGGCAGGCACGTCGTTTCGCGGCGTGGCTGGGCGCCGTGCGGCGCTTCGTGGGCGGGTTGCGGGAACGGCGTTTCGATCTGGCCATCGACGCGCAGGGCCTGCTCAAGAGCGCGCTGTGGGTGCGTGCGTGTGGCGCCCGGCAGCGGCTGGGCATGGACCCGGCCGAGGGCAGCCGCCTGCTGTTGACCCGGGCGCTGCGCACGCCAAACGACAAGACCTTTGCCGCCGAATACGGCTACCTCGCCGCCGAGCTTGGTCTGTCGGCGCCGGTACCGGTCCTGCCGCTGACCGCGCCCGGCCGGGAGGCGGCGCAGGCGCTGTTGACGGCGGCCGGCGTGGCCGGTGACTACGCCGTGCTGGCGCCGTTCACCACCCGCCCGCAAAAGCACTGGACGCAAGGCGCCTGGAGCGAGTTGGGACGTCGACTCCATGACGAGCGGGGCCTGACGCCACTGCTGCTGGGCGGGCCGAGTGAGGTGGACGCCGGGCAGCGCATCGAGGCTGCCAGCGGCGGCGCGGTGCGCAACCTGGCCGGCCGCACCGACATCGCCGCCGCCGCCGCGCTGGTGGCCGGCGCGCGCCTGGTGGTGGGTGTCGATACGGGTCTGACCCACATGGGCGTCGCCGCCGGGGTGCCGACGCTGGCGCTGTTCGGCTCGACCTGCCCGTACCTGAGCGCCCCGGGCCGGCCGCTGACCGTGCTCTACCACGGCCTGTCCTGTTCCCCCTGCAAACGATCGCCCAGCTGCGGCGGCGCCCATCCGTGCCTGACCGGCATCGGTGTCGACGAAGTGCTGCGCTGCATCCCGGCGGAGGCCGCCATCCGATGAAGATTTTTCACGTCGAAACCGGCTGCCACCTGTACGGCGGCGCCCTGCAGGTGCAGTACCTGATGCAGGGCCTGGCGGGCCTGGGGCACCGCAACGTGCTGCTGTGCGACCGGCGCAGTCCGCTGGCGCAGGCGGCGCAGGGCGTGGCGAAGGTGTACGCCTGCGACACCCGCGGCGACCTCGACCTGCCGCTGGTCGGGCGTCTGTGGCGCCTGCTGCGGCGCGAGCGGCCGGACCTGCTGCACCTGCACAGCCGGCGCGGGGCGGATCTGCTGGGCGGCATCGCCGGGCGTCTGGCCGGCCTGCCGGTGCTGCTGACCCGGCGCGTGGACAACCGCGAGCCGCGCGCGCTGGTGCCGCCGAAGTACGCGCTGTTCGATCACGTGGTCGCCATCTCGCAGGGCATCGCTGCGGTACTGCGCGCCGATGGCGTGTCGGCGGCCAAGATCAGCTGCGTGCCCAGCGCGGTCGATACCGACGTCTACCGGCCGCAGCGCGATCGCGCCTGGCTGGCGGCGGAAACCGGCATCGCGCCGCAGCAGCCGGTGATCGGCATGGTGGCGCAGCTGATTCCACGCAAGGGCCACCGCTATCTGCTGGCGGCCCTGCCGGCGCTGCTGGCGCGCCATCCGGCGGCGCAGGTGCTGCTGCTGGGCCGCGGCCCGCTGCAGGCGCAGTTGCAGGCCGACATCGCTGCGCAGGGTCTGGCCGAGCGGGTGCGGATGCTGGGCTTTCGCGACGACCTGCCGCGCCTGTTGCCGTGCCTGGACCTGCTGGTGCACCCGGCCGAGCGGGAGGGCCTGGGCGTGTCGCTGCTGCAGGCGGCCGCCTGCGGCGTGCCGATCGTCGCCAGTGACGCCGGCGGCATGCCGGAAGTGGTGCAGGAAAACGGTCATCTGGTGCCGCCCGGCGACGTCGCGGCGCTGGCGGCGGCCATGGCGTGCGTGCTGGACCAGCCGGCGCAGGCGGCACGGATGGGCGAGTTGGGCCGGGCGCTGGTGCAGCGGCGTTTCTCGGTGGCGGCCATGGTGGCCGGGAATCTGGCCGTGTATCGCAAGCTGCTGGGTGGGCACGCGGCCGTGTCGCAGCCGGAGCTGGCAACGGTCGAGTAGGCGGGTTTGCGTACCGTACAGCTGATCGCCAGCCGCGGCCTGGGTGGCGCGGAGGGCTTCTTCAAGCGGCTTTGCAGCGGGCTGATGGAGCGCGAGTGCGAGGTTCACGCGCTGCTGCGTGAGGGTGGCGCGCTGCTGGCCGACCTGCCGCCGGATATGGCGCGCTCGGCCCTGCCGCTGCGCACGGTGTGGGATCCGCTGTCCCGGCTGGAAGTGCGGCGCGAGCTGCGGCGGCTGCGGCCGGACCTGGTGCAGACCTGGATGAGCCGCGCCACGCGCCTGACGCGGGCGCCGCGCGGCATGGTGCATGTGGCACGGCTGGGCGGCTATTACACGCCGGCGCGTTTTGCCCATGCCGACGCCGTGGTGGTGAACAGTCGCGGCCTGGCGGACCACCTGCTGGCGGCCGGCTTGCCGGCGCGGCGCGTGCATCTGATCGGCAATTTCGTGGACGCACCGGCGCCGCTTGCGCCGTCGCAAGTGGCCGGCCTGCGCGCCGGTCTGCCCTTGCCGGCCGATGCCTGGCTGCTGCTGGCGGTCGGCCGCTGCGTGCCGGTCAAGGGCTGGGACGTGCTGCTGCAGGCGTTTGCCAGGCTGCCGCGCGCCATTGCCGGGCGGCCGGTCGGGTTGCTGCTGCTGGGCGACGGTCCGCTGCGGGCCTCGCTGCAGGACCAGGCTCGCCAGCTGGGCGTGGCCGGGCAGGTGCATTTCGCCGGTTGGCAGGCCGATCCGGCGCCGTTCTACGCGCTGGCCGATCTGGTGGTGTTCCCGTCGCGGGCAGCGGAGGCGCTGGGCAACGTGATCCTGGAAGCCTGGGCGCACGGTCGGCCGGTGCTGGCCAGCGCCTGCCACGGCGCGCGCGAAATCACCCGCCCCGATGTCGATGCCGTGCTGGTGCCGTGCGAGGACGCGGCCGCGCTGGCCGGAGCCATCGCCAGCCTGCTGCCAAACGACGCCCGGCGCGCCGCCCTGGCCGCCGCCGGTCAGGTTCGCATTGGCCGCGACTTCAGCCGGGAAGCCGTGGTCGGCGCCTATCTGGACCTGTACCGGTACCTGCTGGGGCACTGACATGACGGGCACGGGCCGGGTATCCATCCTCATGTATCACCAGGTGGGCCAGTTCGCGCCCATGCGCGAACACCGCTCGACCTACTGCGATCACCGCAACTTCGCCGCGCAGATGGCCTGGCTGCATCGCCTGCGCTACGCGGTGCTGCGGCTGGACGAGGCCATCGCCGGTCTGCGCGGCGAGCGCCCGCTGCCGCCGCGGGCGGTGGTGCTCACCTTCGACGACGGTTACGAGAACTTCTGCGAGTACGCCTGGCCGGTGCTGGCGCAGTATGGCTTTCCGGCCATGGTCTATCTGCTGGCGGATCGGCTCGGCCAGCCGGCGGCCTGGTTTGCCGCCGACGGCCGGGCCACGCCGCCGCTGATGAGTGCCTCGCGGGTGCGCGAGCTGCACCGGGCGGGCGTCGACTTTGGCAGCCACGGCCTGTCCCATCAACGCCTGGCGCAGATCGACCCGGATGTGGCCAGACAGGAAGTGAGTGACAGCAGGCACCGGCTCGAAGCGGTGCTGGGCGCGCCGGTACGCCACTTCTGCTATCCCTACGGCAGCTACGACGAGACGGTGGTGAACATGGTCGCCGAGGCGGGCTACGTCAGCGCCACCACCTGCGATCGGGCGGCGGCGTATCCGGGCCAGGACCTGCTGCGCCTGCCGCGCAAGGCGATTTCGTTCGGCGACAACCTGGCCGGCTACGCGTGGAAACTGCACATGAAGAACCAGCCGCGCGGCGTCGGGTGTTGAGAGGGGCGTCGTTCGAGCGATGTTGTCCGAGCGGTGCCGGACGCCGTCGAAGCCGGCTCGTCAGGCGACCGAGCGGCGGGCCGGCGAATCGAGCCAGCCCAGCACCTGATTGATGTCCGCCAGGCGCAGGTTGCCGTCGTCGGCGGATTCCTCGGTCTCGAACACGTCGGCGTCGAGCACCACCAGCTTGCCGGGCGCCACCTGCAGGCAGGCACCGGATGACAGCTGCAGCGTGGCCGCGGCGTCCAGCGCCGCGATCAGCGTGTCATCGGCGAACACCGGCTCGCCGCGGCGCAGCAGGCGGGTGCTGCCGTTCGGGTCCACGCACGTCACGCGACCGCACACGGCGCTGATCGAGCCTATGGTTTCCATTGCGTTGTCTCACCGGATACCGCCTTGCGGCGCGTTGCCGGGCACTATGCCGGCAGTTGCCCGCCGTGGCTATTGGACTTTGGTTGCGACGCCGCGGCGGCAGCTTGCCCGTCCGCAAGCGCTGCGTGGATCCATCCTGGATTTCCGGGCGCCCGCCACCTGGAAAAAACCTTGTAGGAGCGCAGCTTCGCTGCGCGATATCGCCCGGCAGAGCCGGGCTCCTACAGCGCGATGATCGCCCGCCGCGGCCGGGCTCCTGCAGGTTTCCGATGGCTCACGGAATCAGCAGCTCATGGCCGCTGATTCTGGCTACGCGTGCCCGCGCTCAGCACACCGGCGTGGTGGGGCTGGTGTATTGCATCCGACCGGTCACCAGCAGCGCCAGTTGCAGGCGGTCATGCACGCCGAGCTTGGCGAACACCGAGCCCAGATGCGCCTTGACGGTACGCTCGGTAATGCCAAGGCGCTGGGCGATGAGCTTGTTGCTGCTGCCCATGCCGATCTGCAGTGCGATTTGCTGCTCGCGGGCGGTGAGCAGGTCAAGGTCGATGCTGCTGTCGGTGTCCACCTGCACGGGCGCGTTCTGCCCGACCAGTGCCACCAGCCGGTCGGTCAGGCGCCGGCCGACCCACGCCTCGCCGTTTTGCACCGTGGTGACCGCCTTGGCCAGCAGACGCGGGTCGATGTAGGCGTTGCAGTAGCCGCGGGCGCCGGCACGCAGGGCGGCGATGCCCTCCTCGTCGTTGGGCTGGTGGCTGAGCGCGATGAGGTGCGTCGCTGGACTGAAGCTGAGCAGGGCTGCAATACCAGCCGGACCGGACAAATCGCCCAGCGACAGGTCCAGCAGCATCACATCGGGGCGGCGTCCGGCCAGCGCGCCCTCGGCTTCCGCAAGCAGGCTCACGCGCCGGATCAGCGTGCCGCGTCCGCCCACAGCCACCGCCCAGCGGTCCATCAACGAGGCGTCCTCGCTCGTCAGCAGGATCATGCGTCGCGCCCTGTAGTAACTGGTCATTCGCCCGTCACACGCTGGCGCCGGGCCTACCGACAACATCTATCGGCAGCGGACGCACGGACTTGAGGCCGTACCGGTGTGTGTGCTCATCATCGCCCGGCACAGCCGGGCTACAGGGGGTTCCCCGGTGCCGGGGCGGTGCCCGGGTCCGGCTGGCAGGTGGCGGCCAGGCCCGGCAGGGCGGCCACCAGCAGCCGCTGGGCGGCGGCGATGCCACCGGCCAGATGCTGTTCGATTTCGGCCAGCAGGCTGCTGCCGCCGCGGCCGGCAGCGCGGTTGGCGACTACCGCCAGGCAGGCGTAGGGCAGGGCAAGTTCCCGCGCCAGGGCGGCTTCGGGCATGCCGGTCATGCCCACGATGTGGCAGCCGTCGCGCTCCAGGCGGTCGATTTCGGCGCGGGTTTCCAGGCGCGGACCCTGGGTGGCGGCATAGGTGGCGCCGTCGATCAGCGCGATGCCGGCGTCACTGGCCGCAGCCAGCAGCGCGGCGCGCAGGCCGGCGTCGTAGGGCTCGGTGAATTCGATGTGTTCGACACGGCTGCCTGCGTCATCAAGGCAATCGCCGTCGAAGAAGGTCGCTTCGCGGCCGTGGGTGTAGTCCACGATCTGGTCCGGCAGCACCAGGGCGCCGGGCGGGATGTGGGCCGGGATCGAGCCGACGGTTGCCACCGCCACCACGGCGCGCGCGCCGGCCTGCTTGAGCGCCCACAGGTTGGCGCGGTAGTTGATGCGGTGCGGCGGCAGGCTGTGAGCGGCGCCGTGACGGGGCAGAAAACACACCGCGATGCCGTCGATCCGACCGCACAGCAGCGGCGCCGCCGGCTCGCCATAGGGCGTGCTGACGGACTGCGGCGTGAGCGTGCCCAGTTGCGGCCAGCGGTCCAGACCCGATCCGCCCAGGATCGCGATCACGGTGCCTCCGCCACGGCGTAGATGCCCGGCACGTTGCGCAGATAGCCCTTGTAGTCCATGCCCCAGCCGAACAGGTAGCGGTCGGGCGTGGACAGACCGACGAAATCGGCCTCGATGGCGGCCTCGCGCCGGCAGCGTTTATCGACCAGTACCAGGCTATGCACGCTGGCGGCGCCCTCGCGCCGGCAAAAATCGACCAGCGCGGCCAGCGTGATGCCGCGGTCGAGCACGTCGTCCACGATCAGCACATGCCGCCCGGCCAGTTCGGCCGTGGGCGTGACTTTCCAGGTCAGTTCCCCGCCGCGCAGCGCACCGGCGTAGCGCGTGGCGTGGATGTAATCGAACTCCAGCGGGAAGTCGAGCTGCGGCAGCAGGTGGCCGGCCAGCACCACGCCGCCGGTCATCGGACACAGCAGCAGCGGATTGTGGCCGGCCAGCGCTGCCGTGACCTCGCCGGCCAGGCGATCGACCGCGCCGCGCACGGTCGTCTCGTCATACAGGCACTCGGCGGCGCGGTAAACCGCCCAGGCCTCGGCGGCGAGCGCGTCGCTCAAGATCGCGGCTCGAAAGACTCGCTGGCGCGCTCGAGCAGGAATTGCTTGAAGTCCTCGCCGAGCTCCGGGTGGCGCAGGCCGTACTCGATGGTGGCTTCCAGATACCCCAGCTTGCTGCCGCAGTCGTAGCGGTGGCCGGGGATGTTGTAGGCGAACAGGCGTTCGAACCGGATCAGCTCGGCCAAGGCGTCGGTGAGCTGGATCTCGCCGCCGGCGCCGCGCTGGGTGGCGCGCAGCAGATCGAACACGCGCGGCGTGAGCACGTAGCGGCCGACCACGCCCAGGTTGGACGGGGCGTCTTCCGGGGCCGGCTTCTCGACGATGTCGTCGACCTCGTACAGGCCGTTGCCCACCGCGCGCGGCTTGACGATGCCGTAACGGCGCGAGAACTCGATCGGGATTTCCTCGACGCCGATGATGCTGGCGCCGCGCTGGTTGTAGACCTCGATCATGTCCTTCAGGCAGGTGGCGGTGTGCAGGCCGGGGTCGCGGGCGGCGATCAGGTCGTCGGCCAGCAGCACCGCGAACGGCGCGTCGCCCACCACCGGCGCTGCGCACAGCACGGCGTGCCCCAGGCCCAGCGGCGCCGCCTGGCGGATGTAGATGCAGGTGACGTTCGGTGGCGTGATGTTGCGCACCAGTTCGAGCATGTCGTTCTTGCCGCCTTTCTCGAGCGTGGCTTCGAGTTCGTAGGCAGTGTCGAAGTGATCCGGGATGGCGCGCTTGCTGCGTCCGGTGATGAACACCAGCTCGGTGATGCCGGCGGCCACCGCTTCCTCGACCGCGTACTGGATCAGCGGTTTGTCGACCACCGGCAGCATTTCCTTCGGGTTCGCCTTGGTGGCCGGCAGGAAGCGTGTGCCAAGGCCGGCGACCGGGAAAACTGCCTTGGTGACGCGCTTGATGGCTGTCATCGGGGATGAACTCCTGGTGATTGCGTGAGGAAGCGGCCGTTTCAGCCGAGCATGAACTGGGCTGGCGCCAGCGCGCCGCGGTGGCGGGCGGCGTTGTAGTAGCGGCTGGCAATCGTCGGCGGCGCACCGCCTTCGCCGCGGAAGGTGCTGGCCGAGCCGTCGCGCGCGCCGATGGTCACGCTCCACCAGCCGGACGGATACGTGCACTGCGGGAAATCCACGGTGGCGACGTCGTTGAAGCCGGCGGCTTTCAGGTCGCGCTGCATGGCGCGGATCAGGTCGGCATGGAACAGCGGCGATTCGCTCTGCGCCGCCAGCACGCCACCGCTCGCCAGCGCGCGCTGGCAGTTGCGATAGAAGTCCACGCTGAACAGCCCCTGCGCCGGCCCGACCGGGTCGGTGGAGTCGATCAGGATCACGTCGTAGCTGCCCGGCTCGGCATCCGCCACCCAGGCGATGCCGTCCTGGAAATACAGCCGCGCGCGCGGGTCGAAGCTGGCCGCGTGCAGGGTCGGAAAGTGCAGCGCCGCCGCCTCGGTGACCGCCTGGTCGAGCTCGACCATGTCCACCTGCTGCACGCTGTCGTGCTTGAGCACCTCGCGCAGGGTGCCGCAGTCCCCGCCGCCGATGATCAGCACGCGTTTGGGGTCGGCGTGCGTGAACATGGCCGGGTGCACCAGCATCTCGTGGTACACGAATTCGTCGCGCTCGGTGACCATGACCAGGCCGTCGAGCGTCATCAGCTTGCCAAAGCGCGTGGTCTGGAACACCTCCACGCGCTGGTAGGGCGACTGGAAGTCGTGGATTTGTTCCTTCAGCTCAAGGGAGATGGCGCTGCCTTCGCCGGCCCATTGTTCGGTGTACCAGGTGTCGTCCAGCATGGCTCAGGCCTCGTGGTGCCACAGCACGACGGCGGCGAACACGCAGCCGATCTTCTCCACCTGCATGTCGACGGCCAGCGATTTCAATTCGCGGATTTCCCAGCCGCGCATCTTCATGCCTTCCTCGGCCATGCGCCGCACCACGCGCTCGGCGTCCTCGCGGTGGCCGTGGGAGTGGTATTCCATGATCAGGCCCGGCTTGGCCGGGTCATGCGTCCAGGCTGCGGCCACGGCGGCGCAGATCATCGAGCCGGGGATGTCCGATTCCATGGCCGCATAGGCGATCGGCACCAGTGCGCCAGGCGGCAGGCGCATGTCGGCCACGGCCACTTCGCGCGTGGCCGGCGGCACGATGGACGACATCTTGACCAGGTTGGTATTGCCGACGCCGGCGTCGAGCAGCGCGCCGTCGAAGGCGTTCAGCGGCGTGAAGCCCTCGCTGCGGCCGGACACGAAGGCGTGCAGGGTGGGGGTCTGGGTAATCATGGCGGCGAGGGTCTCCGGGGCGGGTCGAAACGGTTAACGATAAGGGGACGATGTGGCGGCTGCGTTTCAGGGCGCACGCAGTTCCAGCAGCATGGTGTTGATCTTGGCGCCGTGCAGCTGGCGCTGGGCGGCGTCTGCCTCGGTGCGCGACGCGAACGGTCCGACCCGAATGCGGTGCCAGGTCTCGCCGTTGATGTTGACCGGCTGCACCTGCGCCACCATGCCCTGAAGGGCGAGGCTCGCACGCAGGCGCTCGGCGTCGGCACCGTTGCGCGACGAGCCGGCCTGCAGGATGTAGCGCCCGCCGGTGCTGGCGGGCGGTGTTGCCGGCGGCAGTGCCTGTGGCGCAGGCAGGGCCTGCCTGGGCGCACCCGCGGCGCCCGGCGCGACCGTTCCCTGAATGGGCGGCGGCGGGGTTTGCAGCGCCGGTGGCACGCTGGCCTGACGTGCCTCCCCGGATGGCTGGTCGGGCACCGGCACTTCGAGTTCCGGCAGGATGGTGTAGAACTCGAACTTCGGCTTGGGGCCGCTGACGGTCTTGGCGGCATCGGCCGCCTTGGGGGTGGCGTCGGCTATGGCCGCCGGGTCCGGGCTGAGCACCGAAAAATAGACAACCGCCGCCGCCAGGCCGCCACTGGCCAGCCCCGTGAAAAAGCCCCGCGCCCAGACGGCGCCGGCTCCGGCGCGCTGCGCGCCGCGTCGCTTGGTGGCCATTACATCTGCTCCGGGGCGGATACGCCCAGCACGCGCAGGCCGTTCCTGAGCACCTGACGCACGGCCAGCACCAGCGCCAGGCGCGCGTTGCGCAGGTCGGCGTCGTCCACCAGGAAGGGATGGTTGTTGTAGTAGGCATGAAACAGTCCGGCCAGCTCGCGCAGGTAGTAGGCGATCTGGTGCGGCTCATGGGCCAGGGCGGCGCTTTCGATCAGTTCCGGGTAACGGGCCAGCGCGGCGGCCAGATCCAGCTCCGGATGTTCGGCCAGCAGGGCCAGCGCCTCGGGCGCGGGTTGTTCGTACTTCAGGCCGCGCTCGGCGAGCTGGCGCAGCACCGCGCCGATGCGCGCATGCGCGTACTGCACATAGTAGACCGGGTTGTCGTTGCTGCTGGAGCGCGCCAGTTCGAGGTCGAAGTCCAGGTGCTGGTCGCACTTGCGCAGCACGTAGAAAAACCGCGCCGCGTCGCTGCCGACCTCGTCGCGCAGCTCGCGCAGGGTGACGAACTCGCCGCTGCGAGTGGACATGGAGACCTTCTCCAGACCGCGGTACAGCACCGCGAACTGCACCAGCAGCACGGTCAGCGGCGAGTCATCGCCGTGCAGGGCACGCAGGGACGCGCGGATGCGGTCCATGTAGCCGTGGTGGTCGGCGCCCCAGATGTCGATGATGCGGTCGAAGCCGCGGTTCAGTTTGTCCAGGTGATACGCGACATCGCTGGCGAAGTAGGTCGGCTCGCCGTTCTCGCGGATGACCACCCGGTCCTGGCGGTCGCCAAAGGCGGTGGCCCGAAACCACCAGGCGCCGTCCTTCTGGTACAGGTGATCCCCGGCACGCAGGGCCTGGATGGCGCGGTCCAGCGCGCCGCTGTCGACCAGGCTGCTCTCGCGAAACCAGCGATCGAAGCTGACGCCGAACGCACTCAGGTCGTCGTCGATGTCGGCCAGGATGGTGTCGCAGCCGTGGCGGTGCAGGCGGCCGTAATCGACACTGCCCAGCAGCAGCTTGGCGCGGGCGATCAGCGCGTCCAGATACTGGTCGACATCACCGCCCTGCGGGCCGTCCGGCGGCAGGCCATCCAGTACCTCGCTGGCGGTCCTGCGAAAACCGTCGGCGACATGCTGTTCGAGCGCGGCGGCGATGGCGCGCACGTAATCGCCGCGGTAGGCGCCGGCCGGGAAGGGCAGTTCCTGGCCCAGGAACTCCAGGTAGCGCAGCCAGACGCTGACGGCCAGGATGTCCATCTGGCGGCCGGCGTCGTTGACGTAGTACTCGCGCTCGACCTCGAAACCGGCCGTGCTCAGCAGGTTGGCGAGACTCGACCCGTACGCCGCGCCGCGGCCGTGGCCCACGTGCAGCGGGCCGGTCGGGTTGGCGGACACGAACTCCACCTGCACGCGCTGGCCGTTGCCGATCCGGCTTTGGCCATAGGCGTCACTGGCGGCCAGCACGTCCAGCAGCACGCCCAGTTGTGCGGTCGGCTGCAAATGAAAGTTGATGAAACCGGGACCGGCGATTTCCACGCGCAGGACGGCGTCCGTTGCCGGCAGGGCGGCGACGATGCGCTCGGCCAATGCCCGCGGCGCGGTGCGCGCAGCCTTGCCGAGCGTCATGGCGACGTTGCTGGCGAAATCACCATGAGCCTTGTCGCGGGCCCGCTCGATGTGCACCTTGTCGGGGGGCGACACGTCCGGCAGAACGCCGTCCTCGTGCAGCCGGGTCAGGGCCCGGGCGATAAGGGACTGGAGCAGTGAACGCAAAGCCGATTCCTGCGCGAATGGGTGGGGCGGGCGGGGGAGCAAAATTCTAGCAGGCTGCCGGGCCGCTCCCCGGCGTGGGTACGAGCCGGGTCTCGACAGGCCAAAAAAAACCGGCCCCGCCGTGACGGCAGGGCCGGTTCTCGCAGACCCTTCGGTCTTGCTGTCAGCCCATCAGGCCTTCGGCCTTCAGCGTCTCGAGTACGGCCGGGCGGGACATCACGCGCCCGGCATAGGCGCCGATGGCCGGCCACGGCGACAGGTCCAGCTTGGCGTACTGGCACCAGCCGAGCACGGTGCCGAAGTAGCAGTCGGCCACGGTGAAGGTGTCGCCGAGCAGGTATTGTTTGCCGGCCAGTTGCTGGTCCAGATACCCGAAACGCTTGCCGATCATGTCGATGGCGGCTTTCTTGGCCTCATCGGTGGAGGCCGGGTTGAACAGCGGGCCGAAGCTCTTGTGCAGCTCGGTGGCGATGAAGTTCAGCGTCTCCATCAGACGGTAGCGCTCCAGGGTTCCGGCGGCCGGCGCCAGGCCGCTGGCCGGCTTCTGGTCGGCGATGTACTGCAGCAGCACGCCGACCTCGGTCAGCACCTGGCCGTTGTCCAGCTGCAGGGCCGGCACGTAGCCTTTCGGGTTGATGGTGGTGAAATCGGCGCCGGTTTCGGTCTTCTTGCCCATCAGGTCGACCTTTTCCAGGTCGAAGCTCAGGCCGGCTTCGCGCAGGGCGATGTGCGGGGCCATGGAACAGGCACCAGGGGTGTAGTAAAGCTTCATGGAAGACTCCTCGGGTCGTGTGTTCCTGGTCGCGGACCGACCGCCGGGGGTCGGGCGACAGGCTGGCAAGTGGGGTGTGCACGCAAGCTGCCGGTTCGGACCAACGGTTTGTGTGTCGAAGTAGATTAACCCAGCGGCGTGACACCTGCGTTGCCGACCGGCTCGCGTAAATCCGACAGAGGCACTGAATGGACAGCCGCCAAATACCCCGCACGGTGCTGATCGCCGGCTGTGGCGATCTGGGTGGCCGGCTGGCGCGCCTGCTGCTTGAGCAGGGCCGGCAGGTCATCGGCCTGCGGCGGCAGGCGCGGGCACTGCCACAGCGGGTACAGGCTCTGGCGGCTGACCTTGCGGTCGGCGTGCCGCGTTTGCCGAGAGTCGATCAGGTCGTGTTCTGCGCCGCCCCGGACAGCGGCGATGCCGCTGCCTACGGCGCTGTCTATGAAACGGCCTGGGGCAATCTACTGGCCGCCTTGTGCGCCGCTGAAACGCCGCCGCAGCGTGTGCTGCTGATTACCAGCACACGGCCGTATGCGCAGCAGGACGGCAATTGGGTGGACGAGGACTCGCCCGTCAGCGCCCATGACGCGCAGACGGCCAGTCTGCTGCGCGCCGAATGCATGCTGCGCGACAGCGGCCTGCCCGGACTGGTGCTGCGCCCGGCCGGGCTGTACGGCGCGGGGGAAGGGCCGCTGCTGCGCAGCCTGCGCGAGGGACGGGCGCGCTGTGCATGCGGGCCGCCGCGCTGGAGCAACCGCATGCACCGTGACGATGCCGCCCGCGCCATCGTGCACCTGCTGGGACTGGCCGATCCGGCGCCGCTGTACCTGGGTGTGGACTGTGAACCCACGGACCAGGCCGAGTTGCTGCGTGAACTGGCTGCCTGGATCGGCGTGCCGGCGCCCGAGTCCGCGCCGCCGCCGCCCGCAGCCAACCGCCGTTGTCGCAATGCGCGTCTGTTGGCCAGCGGGTTTCGCTTTGAATACCCGAGCTGGCGCGAGGGCTATCGGGCCGTGCTTGGCTGATCAGGACCGGCGTAGGGCGCGGCAGCAGGCGTGGCCGGTTGTCTCAATGGCGCCAGGTTGGTCAGGAACTGCAGCGTGGCGTTGCGCCACGAATACGCCTTGGCGTGCGCCACGCAGGCGACCGGGTCCAGGCGCAGGGCTTGCCGGACGGCGCGGCCCAAATCCTCATGCAGCACCCCGGTCACGTCGGGCAGCACCACGTCCTTCGGACCGGTGACCGGGAAGGCCGCCACCGGCACGCCGCAGGCCATCGCCTCGAGCAGCACCAGGCCAAAGGTGTCGGTGCGGCTGGGGAACACGAACACGTCCGCCGCCGCCAGGTGCTGCGCCAGCTCCTCGCCATGCTTGAAGCCGGTGAAGCGCACCGTCGGGTAGCGCTCGCGCAGGCCGGCCAGCGCCGGCCCGTCGCCGACCACGAACTTGCTGCCCGGCAGGTCCAGCGCCAGGAAGGCGTCGAGGTTCTTCTCGACCGCCACCCGGCCGACGTACATGGCGATCGGTCGCGGCGCGAGCAGGAAATTCTTGTCCTGCGGCCTGAACAGCGTGGTGTCCACGCCGCGGCTCCAGCGCACCAGGTGCTCGAAGCCGTGCTCCTCCAGCAGGGTCTGCTGGGAAGCGGTGGCGACCATGGTGCGCGCGGCCGGGGCATGAAAGCGGCGCACCGCAGCGTAGGTCCAGCGCGCCGGAATCGGCGTGCGCAGCGCCAGGTATTCCGGAAACTGCGTGTGGTAGGCGGTGGTGAAATCCAGGCCACGGTTCAGGCAGTAACGCCGTGCCGTCTGGCCGAGCGGACCTTCGGTGGCGATGTGGATGGCATCCGGCGCCAGTCCGTCCAGCAGCTGCGCCAGCCGCCGGCCCGGCAACAGCGCCAGGCGGATCGACCGGTAGCCGGGGCAGGGCAGGGTGCGAAAGCGGTTCGGCCCGATCACCTCCACCGTATGGCCGAGTGCCGTGAGTTCCTCGCAGGTGCGTTTGAGGGTGGTGACGACGCCGTTGATCTGCGGTTCCCAGGCGTCGCTGACCAGCACGATCCTCATGCCGCGAGCGCCGGCACGGCGGCTTCGGCCTTCAGTGCGTGCTGTTGATCCGACCAGTGCAGCAGTTCGATCTTGCCGTCGCCGTGCTCGACCAGGGCGGTGCAGCTCTCCACCCAGTCGCCGCAGTTCAGGTACAGCACGCCGCCGGCGACGCTGATCTCGGCGCGGTGGATGTGCCCGCACACGACCCCGTCGACGCCGTGTTTGCGGGCCGCCAGCGCCACCGCGGACTCGAAGTTGGAGATGAAATTGACGGCGTTTTTCACCTTGTGCTTCAGGTGCCCGGCCAGCGACCAGTAGGGCAGGCCAAACTTGGTGCGCACGAAGTTGACCAGCCGGTTGGCGCGCAGCAGCAGGGCGTAGGCCTGGCTGCCGGCCAGCGCGAGCAGGCGGCTGCACTGCACCACGCTGTCGAACTCGTCGCCGTGCATCACCAGCAGGCGGCGGCCGTCGGCGGTTTCGTGGATGGCCCGGCTGCGGATGCTGAGGTTGCCCATCTGCAGGCCGTCGTGCTCGCGCAGCAGCTCGTCGTGGTTGCCCGGCACGTAGATGACCTCGGTGCCGTGCTTGGCCTTGCCGAGCAGGGTTCGGACCACGTTGTTGTGCGCCTGCGGCCAGTACAGGCCGCGGCGCATGTTCCAGAAGTCGATGATGTCGCCGACCAGGTACAGCCGGTCGCAGGTGACCTGATGCAGGAAATCCAGCAGGAAGTCTGCCCGGCAGCCCCGGAAACCCAGATGGACATCGGAAATCCATACCGTGCGGTAGTGCCGGGGCTGGCGTTTTGCTGGCGACATTCAGGTACCCCCTGGATGAAATTGCGGCCAGTTTGAAGATGGTTTGTTGCAGATTTATTAACGTGCTGTTTTTGAAATGTAATATTTTCACAGGCCTGAATCGGGCTGACGCCTGTCGTCGCCCGCCCCGATAATGCCCGCCATGCAACACACCCGCCGTCTGCTCGAACTCATGGCCCGCCTGCGTCACCCGCAGGAAGGCTGTCCCTGGGATCTGCGCCAGGATTTCGCCAGCGTCGCGCCCTACACGCTGGAGGAAGCCTACGAGGTGGCCGACGCCATCGCGCGCGAGGACTTCGACGATCTGCGCCTGGAACTGGGCGACCTGCTGCTGCAAGTGGTGTTCCACGCGCAAATGGCGCAGGAGGCCGGCTTGTTCGATTTCGAGGACGTCGCGGCCGGCATCTGCGACAAGCTGCTGCGTCGCCATCCGCACGTGTTCGCGGGTGCGGTGTTCAACACGGACGCCGAGCGCTCGGCCGCCTGGGAAGCGGCCAAGGCTGCCGAACGCGCCGAGCGGGCGCCGCAGGGCGGTGTGCTGGCCGGCGTGGCGCTGGCCCTGCCGGCGCTGCAGCGCGCGCAAAAGCTGCAGCAGCGGGCGGCGCGGGTCGGGTTCGACTGGCCGGACCTGGCGCCGGTGCTGGATAAGCTGGACGAGGAACTGGCCGAGGTGCGCGATGCCCTGGCGCAGGGCGACCGCGACGCCGTGGCCGATGAACTGGGCGATTTGCTGTTCGTGATGGCCAACCTGGCGCGGCACCTGAAGGTGGACGCCGAGGACGCGCTGCGCCGCGGCAATGCCAAGTTCGAGCGCCGCTTCGCCTATATCGAAGATGCACTGCGCGACGCCGGCCGGCAGGCCGAGGACTGCACACTCGCCGAGCTGGATGCGCTGTGGGACGCCGCCAAGGCGCAGGGACTGTAAGGCGTGCCGCTCAGGGCGGGGCGTCGTCGATCACCGGCGTCCCAGGCCGGCTGCGCGACAGACCCCGAAACAGGGCGATCGTGTCGCCATCCTCAGCGCACACGGTGACGTCATAAACGCCGCTGCGCGGGCGACGCGTGACTTCCCTGGCAGTAGCGGTCAGCTGCTCGCCGGCACGCGCCGGGCGCAGGAAATCGATGCTGCAATGCTGGGCGACGGTCAGCTCGTTGCCGCTGTTGCAGGCGTAGGCGAAGGCGGTGTCGGCCAGGCTGAAGATGAAGCCGCCGTGGCAGATGCCGTGGCCGTTGAGCATCGCATCCTGGACGGTCATGGTCAGCACCGCCTGCCCGGGGCCACAGTGCTGAACCACGATGCCCAGGTGCCGGGCGGCGGTGTCGCGGGCGTAGAGCGCGCGTGAAACAGCCGCGGCCAGCGCAGATGGGGTTTCAGGCTCGGACATGGTGAGCGAGGATAGCATCGGCATTGCGACCGACCTGCCCTGGCCGCAAACCCCCGCGCAGGCCATTGCACTGCAGCGCGAGCTGGCCGGCCGCGTCCTGCGGGTGGACGATGTCGGCAGCGTGCGGCGGGTGGCTGGCGTGGACGTCGGTTTTCCGGGCGGCGGCCAGATCGCCCGGGCGGCCGTGGCGGTGTTGTCGTTCCCGGACCTGCGGCCGGTCGAGCAGGCGGTGGCCGAGCTGCCGGTTGCGTTTCCGTATGTTCCCGGCCTGTTGTCGTTTCGCGAGCTGCCGGCGGTCCTCGCGGCGCTGGCGGGTCTGGCCGAGCTGCCGGACCTGCTGCTGGTGGACGGCCAGGGCCTGGCGCACCCACGCCGCTTCGGCATTGCCTGCCATCTGGGTGTGCTGACCGGGCTGCCAACCATCGGCGTGGCCAAGACCCGCCTGGTCGGTGCGCATGACCCGGTGCCTGACCGGCGCGGTGCCTGGGTGCCGCTGCACGATCGCGGCGAGGTGATCGGCGCGGTGCTGCGCAGCCGGGTCGGCGTAAGGCCGATCTATGTCTCGGTGGGACATCGGTTGAGTCTGGAGCGAGCGGTCGAATGGGTCATGGCATGCACCGGTCGCTATCGTTTGCCACAGACCACGCGTGCAGCCCATGCGCTTGCGTCGACGGGCGCGTAAAGTTTTGCTGCCACGTTCCGATACGCAGACCATGCGGCAGGAGCGGTGTAGGATTCTCATGACATCTTCGATCAGACTGATCTCAGGCGGAAACATGTCCGAGTCGGAAGAGGCCGATCGACGAACCAACCGGCGTCGATCACGTGACGAGCGGCTATTGGTGCAGATCGTCAGTGCCGTTGGCGCCCCCGAGCTTGCCGGAGCCACCCTGCCGTCGCGCACCTGCGATGTCTCGGCCGGTGGTCTTGGTTTGTGGCTGGACCGCGAGCTGGCGCCCGGCGTGCGGCTCGAGTTGTGGGTCAATGTGAGCGGCTTGCCCGGCAAGTTCTTCCTGTGCGGGGAGGTGCGCTGGTCGCGGCCGGTGGTGCCCGACTACCTGCACGGGATTCAGCTGATGCCGGTACCGGGCGACGATCTGGCGCGTTGGCAGCGCTGTTTCGAATGAGTCTCGTGCCGTGAAGCGCGTTTCACTGCGACCTGGCGTATGAGTTCCCGCAATTCGACCACGACCGGCGGCGGCGCGGGCGACGACGATGTGTCTGTGCTTGCCGCGGCGCGCGACGCCTTCCTGGCGGCCGTGCAGGCTGCTTTTGCGGCCATGCTCGGCAAACTCGACGATGCCCTGTTCGGGCTGGCGCAGTCGGCCGACGACGATCTGGAGCGGGGCAATTACTTCGACGCCATCCGCGAACTTCGCCTTGGCCGGGACACCGTCCAGAGCCGCTTCACAGACCGCTTGCTCGCCTGCTGGCAGGGCCTGGAGCGTGGCGATGGCCCTGCGCAGCGCCAGCTGAGCGGGCAGGATCGCAGCGAGGTCATCGCGTTGACCGCCGCCGTGAGGCGGGCCGAAACCGAATGCGCCGACGCGCTGCGCGAAGTTCGCGACGGTCTGGCGCTTGCCGCGGGCGTGCCGGACGGCGACGAGATCATCGGACCGCGTCAGGTGTTCGCCGCGTTTGAGTCCGCGAGTCGGGACACGCCAGCGGATCCCGCCGTGCGGCTGGTGGTGCTGAAGTTCTTCGAGCGCCACGTGGGCGTGGCCCTGCCCGCGATCTACCGCGCCCTGGCGAGCGCCCTGATGACGCCTGCGTTGAGTGCGACCCGCGGCTTGCCAGCCACCCTGAGCGACCTGCCGCCGCTGCAGGCGCAGCCGGCGGATATGGATCAGGGTTCGCCCGAGTTTGACCTGAACGACCTGATTCAGCGCGCGCTGGCGGGCAACGGTGAGACCGCCAAGGGCGGTGAGGCGATGAAGCTGCTGGCCACCCTGCAGCAGCACGATCAGCCGGGCAGCCGCAGTCGGTCGGCTTCGATCGATCTTGCTCGTTTCGCCACTCGGCCGGCCGATGCCGCGGGTGTCGGCGGGGATCTGTCGCAGCAGATGGTGCTGGACATGGTGGCGCTGCTGTTCGACGGATTGTTCACCGACAGTGCGGTGCCGGTGTCGGCGCGCCTGCAGATTGCCCGGCTGCAGATCCCGTTCCTGCGCCTGGCGCTGCGCGATCGCGCCGTGCTGGCACGCCGCTCGCATCTTGGCCGGCGCTTTTTCGATCAGTTGATCGCCGTCACCCGCGGCTGGCAGGAGCCGCCGACGGTGCCGCAGCAGGAACTGCTCGGAGCGCTGATCGACAGCGTCGGCGAAGCCTGCATGGACGATCACAGGGCATTCGCCGCCGCCGCCGAAACCGGTCTGGCGGACTTGCGTACGTTGTCCCTGCCATCCCCGGATCCGGCACAAACCGCGCAGTCGCATCGCAAGCTGTTGGCGACCCGGGCCGAGAAGGAACTGGCCGAGCGGCGGCACCAGGTCGGGCGCCTGCCGGACCCGGTGGACGCATTCCTGCGCACGCACTGGAAGCAGTATCTGGTGGACTGTCTGGAGCGCCACGGCGCCGACGCTTCGCCCTGGCAGCAAGCATTGGCCACGCTGGACGCGCTGCTGTGGAGTCTTGGCCCCAAGGAAGGCTCCGCGCAGCAGCGCCTCGCCGAACTGCGTCCGCGCATGTTGCGTCGGCTGCGCCAGGGCATGGACCAGGTTGGCGTGTCGATGTTCGAGCAGGAGGCGTTCCTGGACACGCTGGACCAGATTCTGGATCGCGCCCAGGCCGGGCAGCCGGTGTGGGACTGGCAGGAAGAATCCGCGATTGACGAATTGCTCGGCGCCCACGTTCAGGACCCGCCGCCGGCCAGTGGCGTGAGCGTCGTCGATCTGGGTGCGCCGGTGCCGTCGGTCCGCCTGGTGGCGGCCGCTGAACCGGCACCCAGGGCGCCGGGTGCAACGCCTGACACCGCGGGGCAGGATGTTGTGGCGCCTGGTTCCGAAGCGCCGGCACGGGAAGAAGTGGTGAGCCTGGAAGACCTCGCTGAGGAGCTGGAAGCCGACGATGTCGTCCCGCTGGCCCTGCCCGGCCAGGGCGACGGCGAGCCGGCGCAGCCCGCGGACGATGCGCCGGCCGGCGACGATGCGCGGCTGGAGGCCGCGGACGAGCGTGCAGGCCTTGTAGACGAGCCCAAAACGCCGGCCGCAGCCGAATCGGAACCAACGCCTGACGCGACCGGCGCTGGCAGTCTGGAGGCCCTGTTGCGCCGGCGCGGCCTGACGTCCGTCACGCACGTGGAAGAGGTGGAAATCACCGAGCGGGGCGCGCGCGGCTGATTGCCGCTAACGGCCCCCTGCCCCGGGTGGGTGTCGGCCAACCGTCCGGATGCCGATGGCTGCGCCTTGAATCAATCTTTGGTCTGCGCGGCCGAAACGGCGCCAGTCGCCTTCAGCCGCGCAATCTGCGCCGCCTCAAAACCCCAGTCCGCGAGAACCTGATCGGTGTCCGCCCCGACCGGACGCGGGCCGTGTTTGAGTTCCGGCCGGGTGCGGCTGAAGCGCGGCGCCGGCGCCGGGTGCAGCATGCCGTCGACCTCGATGAAGCTCTCGCGGGCCACGTTGTGCGGATGGTGGGGTGCCTCGGCCAGTGACAGCACCGGCGCGAAGCAGGCGTCGCCGCCTTCAAGCAGCTTCGACCACTGATCGCGGGTTCGGGTCTTGAAGATGCGCGCCAGCTCGGCTTTCAGTTGCGGCCAGGCCCTGGCGTCGTGCTGGTTCTTGAACAGCTGCGGATCGGCGCCGGTTTCCCGCACCAGCGTGGCGTAGAACTGCGGCTCCATGGCACCGACCGACACCCATTTGCCGTCGGCGGTCTCGTAGGTGTTGTAGTAGTGCGAGGCGCCGTCGAGCATGTTGCTGCCGCGTTCGTCCTTCCACATTCCGGCCTGGTGCATGGCGTAGAACATGCCCATCAGCACGGCGCTGCCCTCGACCATGGAGCAGTCGATGACTTGCCCCAGGCCGGATTTTTGCGCCTCCAGCAGGCCGCAGACCATGCCGAAGGCCAGGAACATGCCGCCGCCGCCGAAATCGCCGATCAGGTTCAGCGGCGGGATCGGCTTGCCGCCTTTCTCGCCGATGGCGTGCAGCGCGCCGGCCAGGGCGATGTAGTTGATGTCGTGCCCGGCGGCCTGCGCCATCGGGCCGTCCTGGCCCCAGCCGGTCATGCGGCCATAGATCAGCTTCTTGTTGTGGGCCAGGCATGTGTCCGGCCCCAGGCCCAGGCGCTCCATCACGCCGGGGCGAAAGCCCTCCAGCAGGGCGTCGGCCTGTTCGACCAGCCGCAGCACGGTGGCGACGCCGTCCGGGTGCTTCAGGTCCACGGCGATCGATTTGCGGTTTCGCCCCAGCAGGTCGGCCTTGGCGCCGCTGAACATGTTGCCGCCGGGCCGGTCGATGCGGATCACTTCCGCGCCCATGTCGGCCAGCATCATGGCGCACAGCGGGCCCGGCCCCAGGCCGACCATTTCGATGACTTTGATGCCTTGCAGCGGTCCCATGCCTTGCTCCCGGGGTGTCGATGTGCGTTCGTGCGCCGCGTCAAGTGATGCCGGCGGCCATGATGCGCTGGTCGCCCGCGCCGATGGCGGTGCCGACGAGTGCCAGGTCGATGTACCAATGCTCGCGACGGAATTCGTCCCGCGCCATCAGTCCCCTCGCTGGTGTGTCGTTCCGGTGCTTGGCACGTCGCCCCGAGCCGGCATCACGACGGGCCTTTCGCGCCCGTCATCGAATCGGCGCCGGTTGACGCTCACCGCCTGCATGCGCAAGATTCATGCTAAACGAACGGTTGGGCGAATGGAAATTCGCCATCCCGGGAGGCGCGATGGCGACACGTGATGTGACCGCACGGGACATGCTGCACCGTGCGGCGGACTGGTTCCCGCAGGGCGAGCGGGTGGTGGACGGCCTGTTTCGCTATACCTACCCGCGGCTGCGCGAGCAAGTGCTGCGCTGCGCCGCGCTGTACCACCAGTTGGGCGTGCGCAAGGGCGATCGCGTTGCCCTGATGACGGTCGGCTCCGTGCAGCATGTGGTGGCGCTGTTTGGCGCCATCGAGCTGGGGGCGATCCCGGCGGCGCTGCACGTGCGAGAGTCGGTCGGCACGCTCAGCGGCGTACTGGAACAGCTCTCGCCGCGGGTACTGGTTTACGACGGTGCCTTTGCCGGCGTGGCCGACGAGCTGCGGCAACGCAAGCGGCTGGTGACCGGCTTTGTGCGCATCGTGTCGCCGCACACGCCGCCGGAGCAGCTGACTGCCGGCAGCGATCCGGTCCTGCCGCGCGATCTGGAAGGCTATCGCCTCGACTTCGAGCCGATGGAGATCCACGAGCACGACACGGCCATCATCGCCCTGTCGTCGGGTACCACTGGTCTGCCCAAGGGTGTGATGCACAGCAACCGCACGCTCATGGAAGGCGCCCGCGGGGGCAGCTATCTGTGGCGCATGATGCCGTCCGACGCCATGTGCAACATGATGTCGACGGCGTTCATCGGCTGGTACAACGTGACCCTGCCGGTGATCAACGCCGGCGCCAAGGTGGTGTTCATGCCGCACTGGGACGCGCAGGGCTTCCTGCAGGCGGTGCAGGACGAGCGCTGCACGCATGCCTTTCTGGCCCCGACCATGTGGCGCATGCTGCTGCGCCACGGCCTGGAAGGCTACGATCTGTCGTTGATCACGTCGGCCGGCTTTGCCGGCGAGCCGATGGACACGGCCACGCTGCGCGAGATCAAGGCGCGCATCTCGCCCAACATCTTCAACATCTACGGCAGTACCGAGTCCGGCTCCTGCTCGGCCGGCACGGTGATGTTCCCGCACGACCTGGAGGACGAGTCGCGCATCGACAGCGTCGGGCGGCCGATGCTCAACGGCGACATCCGCATCATCAAGCCCGGTGGCAGCGCCGACGACGTGCTGCCGCCGGGCGAGGAGGGCGAGGTGCTGATCCGCGGCCCGTCGGTGGCGGTCGGTTTCTGGTATCGGCCGGAGCTGGCGCGCAAGGTGTTCGAGGGCCCGTGGTGGCATTCCGGCGACATGGGCATGATCGACGCCGACCGCTACCTGTACCTGCGCGGGCGGATCGACGACATGATCATTTCCGGCGGCATCAACATCCTGCCCAGCGTCGTCGAGGACGCTGTCATGCGCCATCCGGCGGTCAGCGAGGCGGCGGTGATCGGCGTCCCGGATGCGCGCTGGGGTCAGCGCGTGGTGGCCTGTGTGGTGCGGCGCGGCGCGGTCACCGAGCAGGATCTCGACGCCTTCGTGCACGAAACGGACCTTGCGTCCTATGCCCGCCCGCGCGAGTACCGCTTCATGGACGAACTGCCCAAGGGCAACACCGGCAAGGTCAGCCGCAAGGGACTGCGCGCGCTGCTGGCCGGCGACTGAGGGTCGGCAAGCAGACCCGAGCATCATGCGCTGCTGGGGTCCTGCGCCGACTCCGGCGACCACCGCGTGGGCCGAGGGAACCGGCGAAGCCGCCTACTTTCCCAGTAGACCGGAATGCGCCGTCGGAATCCGTGGCTGCAAGCTGCTGATTCGCTGGGCGATGGGAAAACTGTGGGAGCCCGGCTGTGCTGGGCGATTGCGCGTCTGCCGGCCCGATTCTTGCGGCAAACTGCCCGCCGCCCGGACAGCGGGTGCGCGATTTTTCCGGGCCAACACGAGCGCGAAATGCACTACCTGAACGAATTTTTCACCGCCCTGAACGGCATCGTCTGGGGCGTACCGATGATCGTGTTGATCCTGGGCACGGGCCTGTATCTGCAGCTGCGGCTTGGCTTCATGCCGATCTTCAAGATCGGTTACGGATTTCGCATGGTGTGGAAAAGCCGCCAACCGGGCGCCGCCGGCGAGGGCGAGATTTCGCCTTTCGCGGCGCTGATGACGGCCCTGTCGGCAACCATCGGCACCGGCAACATTGCCGGCGTGGCCACGGCCATCGCCGTCGGCGGGCCGGGGGCGCTGTTCTGGATGTGGATGACGGCCCTGGTCGGCATGGCCACCAAATACGCCGAGGTCGTGCTGGCGGTGAAATACCGCGAGGTGGACGCCAACGGCGAACACGCCGGCGGCCCCATGTACGCCATCAAGAACGGGCTTGGCAAACGCTGGCGCTGGCTGGGCACGTCCTTTGCGATTTTCGGCGGCCTGGCGGGGTTTGGCATCGGCA
The DNA here is from genome assembly GCF_001697225.1 of Immundisolibacter cernigliae. Lineage (GTDB taxonomy): Bacteria > Pseudomonadota > Gammaproteobacteria > Immundisolibacterales > Immundisolibacteraceae > Immundisolibacter > Immundisolibacter cernigliae. The sequence continues at coordinate 850,791 of NZ_CP014671.1, read as the reverse complement.
ACATGGTGCAGGCCAACGGCATCTCCAGCGCGATGCACAACGCCTTCGGCATCCAGACCTGGGTGACCGGCGTCGCTTTGGCTGTGATTACGGGGGCCGTGTTGCTGGGCGGCATCAGGCGCATCGGGCGTGTCGCCGAATACCTGGTGCCGTTCATGTGCCTGCTGTACATGGGCTGCGTGGGGGTGGTGCTCTATGTGTTCGCCGACCGCATTCCGGGCGCCTTCGCCATCATCTTCACGCAGGCCTTCAATCCGACTGCGGCCACCGGCGGCTTTCTGGGTTCCACGGTCATCATGGCGATCCAGAAAGGCGTGGCGCGCGGCATCTTCTCCAATGAAGCCGGCCTGGGCACGGCCGGCATCGCGCAGGCTGCAGGTGCCACCAGCAACCCGGTCTATTCCGGCCTGATCGGCATGATGGGCACCTTCATCGACACCCTCATCGTGTGCACCATGACCGGCCTGGCGATCATGGTCAGCGGTGTCTGGACCTCCGGCGAAACCGGTGCGGTTCTGAGTTCCGCCGCCTTCGAGGCCGGGATGCCGGGCATCGGCAAATACCTGTTGGCGGTAACGCTGTCCCTGTTCGCCTTCACCACCATCCTTGGCTGGAGTTATTACGGCGAGAAATGCTGGGAATACCTGGTCGGCACGGTGTCCGAGAAGCCGTTTCGGATTCTATGGACCGTGATGGTGTTCTTCGGGGCGGTGCTCAGCCTGGACTTCGCCTGGCTGGTGGCCGACACCCTGAACGCCCTGATGGCGATTCCCAATTTGATCTCGATACTGCTGCTCAGCCCGGTGATCGTCGGGCTGACGCGCGAGTACTTCGCGGCCGAGCGCGCGTCGGGCTGATCGGCAAGGCGCGGTTTGCCGTACGGGTAACCTTGGGCCCGGCAACTTCCGACCACCGACCGGCTGGTTCTGGCCACTGGCTAGCAGACTCGTCGATACCAAAAACGATCCGGCCGACAACCTGACCAACCAGGCCCCGATCCACGACGCCGCCGGCAACCCGGCTGCCGACGCGCAGTGGACCTACCGCCACGATGCACAAACCGCCTGGTCACCGTCGTCGCCTGGCTGCCCAACACGCTCACCTGCCGCTTTCGCTACGACGGCCGGCGCCGGCGGATTCTGGAAAGCGACGGCGCCACCGGCACTGAAACCTGCCTGCCGTGGCGCGGTGAGGCTCTGCCAGCGGCGCAGGAAACGCGCGTATTCGGCCTTGCGGACCGGCGCGATCGCGCGTTTCCAGGCTGTAGCGGCGAATGCGCGCCAGAAGGCTGCGCTCGCACCCGTTTTTTTCATTTGTTTCTTTCGGCGTTCCCGGCGTGTAGCGCCAGCGCCGGAATGAGCCTTCGACCTCGAGTGCCAGCAGCGCCCGAAGGCTATTGCCGGCGAGGGGCTCCGGACAACGCTGGAGCCGGCGTGGTCCGTGCTGACTGCGGGCGGGCTGCAGGTCGAATCGCACGTCGTGGTGGGCGAGGTGGCCGCAAGGGTCGCCGAATTCGCTGCCGGCCACGCTGCACGCGATCGTGATGGCACTCGCGGTCTGGGCCGACGTCGGCGGTGCGCTGCTGGGCTCCGTGGCCAGAGGAGCGCTGCATCTGACCGATCCGCCGGTGCTGCGGATGCAGTAGCCACTCCGGCGGGCCGAGAACGTTGCTCTCGGGAAGCTGGTCAGGTTCCCGGGGCGGTACGCAGCGAGTGTCCAAAAAGACACATAACTGTAATAAATTCCCTATATATACAGCGTTGAACCTGGCCTGTCGGGCGTCATGTCTCGGCGCGTCATGTGGTAGCAGGGAGGATGGGCTATGGAACAGCGGTTGCGGGCGACGGCTGGGGGGCGCGGCGACACGGCGTGGCGGCGGACGTGGCTGTTTGGGCTGATGTTCGCACTGGCGGGAGCAGGTTCCGCCATGGCGGCCGACCGCGCCGTGCCTTCCCTCGCCGACCGCCGAATATCCGGCTTTGCCGAGCTGCTGCTGCCCAGCGGTCCGACCACGGCAGCCGACGATGCGGACCTGAGCACCGCGCTCGACGCCTACGCGCGCCAGGCGCAACCGGAAAACCTCAGCGCCCTGGAAGGTTACCTGGCCACCCACCCCAACTCCCCCTGGCGGGTGGCGCTGCTCACCAATCTGGGGCTGACCTACTACCACCACGGCTATTTCTCGCGCGCCATCGACGCCTGGGAGCAAGCCTGGGCGCAGGGCCGGGCGGTCACCGATCCGGCCATCCGGCCGCTGATCGATCGGGCGGTTGGCGAGCTGATCCGCATGCACGCTCGGCTGGGCCATGCCGACCGTCTGGAAGAGCTGTTCGAGGAGGTCGGCGGGCGCGCCCTGACCGGTCCGGCCACCGAAGCCCTGGCCGGCGCCAAAGAGGGCCTGTGGCAGATGCGCAACAACCCCGGCGTCGCCTACCTGTGCGGGCCGATGGCGCTGAAGAACCTGCTGCTGGCGCAGGGTGCCGAGGCCCAGCGGGTGGCCTTTCTGGACGCCTACCGCTCGCCGCAGGGCGGCGTCACGCTGGCGCAGGTGGCGCGCCTGGCCGACAAGGCCGATCTGAAATACCGCTTGGTCAAGCGCCAGCCGGGCGAGCCCATCCCCATCCCCTCCATCGTGCACTGGAAGGTCACGCACTTTGCCGCCATCGTCGGTGAGGAGGGCGGCCGCCTGCACCTGAAGGACCCCACCTTCGGCACCGACCTGCGGATCAGCCGCCGGGCGCTGGACGCCGAGGCCAGCGGCTATTTTCTGGTGCCGAAAGAGACCGCCGCCGGCCAGCCCTGGCGGCCGGTGAGCCTGGCCGAGGCCAAGACCCCGCGCGGCATGGGCTACACCAGCAGCAGCGAGCCGGGTGCCACCACTCCCAAGGACGAGACCGAGTGTCCCAAGACCTGCAACGACAAGGGCACTGCGCCGGGCTTGGTCCAGTACGACGTGCACGGCATGGTGGTGAGCCTGAACCTGCGCGACACGCCGGTCGGCTACCGGCCGGCGCGCGGGCCGTCGGCCGAGGTCACCTTCACCTACAACCAGCGCGAGGCCTACCAGCCGGCCACCTTCGGCTACTTCAACCTCGGTCCGAAGTGGACCCTGAACTGGCTGTCGTACATCCAGGACGACCCGGCAGTGCCCGGCGCCAGCGTGCTGCGCGCCGTGGCTGGTGGCGGGGCGGTGCTGTACGGCGGCTACAGCGCCGCCACCGGCGCGTTCACGGCCGAAACGCGCGACGCCGCGCAACTGGTGCGCCTGGTCGCGCAGGGCGGCGCCGTCAGCTACGAGCGTCGCCTGGCCGACGGCAGCGTGGAGGTTTACGCCCAGTCGAGCGGCGCCAGCGCCTACCCGCGCCGGCTGTTCCTGAGCCAGCTCATCGACCCGGCCGGCAACGCCGTCACCCTGGCCTACGACAGTCAGCTACGTCTGACTACACTCACCGACGCCACCGGCCGGGTCACCACCTTCGACTACGAACTCGCTGCCAAGCCACTCCTGCTGACGCGCGTCACCGACCCGTTTGGCCGCAGCGCGCAGCTCACCTACGACGCCAGCGGCCGCCTGGTCAGTATCACCGACGTCCTGGGCCTGGTGTCGAGCTTCACCTACGACGCCGGCAGCTTCATCACCGCCCTGACCACGCCGTATGGGACCACGCAGTTTGTAGCCGCCCAAAGCGGGACGTATCGCAGTCTTGAAATTACCGATCCGTTGGGGGCAAAAGAGGTGGTGGTTTATCGTCACGACACGCCGGGCGTGCCATTTTCCGAATCAGTGGTGCCCAGCGGTTTGACCGTATCCGTGTACAACGCCTATATCAACGAGCGCAACACTGCCTACTGGAACAAGCATGCCCAAGCGCTGTCGCCCGGGGACTACACCAAGGCGCGCATCAAGCACTGGACGCACTCTCCGGATGGCAGCAAGACTTGGTACACCCTGGAAAGCCTCAAACAGCCCCAGGAGCGGCGGGTATGGTTCTCGTATCCCGGCCAGGAATCGAATGCTTGGCACTCCAATGTCATGGCCGGCACCCTCGACTATCCCTCCGCTATCGCCCGCGTGCTGGACGACGGCAGCACCCAGCTGCACCGCTACGACTACAACGCCATGGGCAAGCCCCTACGCGCCGTCGACCCGGTCGGGCGCGAGACGCGCTACACCTACGCCGCCAACGGCATCGACCTGACGCGCGTCGCGCAGGTCACCCCCAGCGGCGAGCAGACGCTGGCCGAGATCACCTGGAACGCCCAGCACCGGCCGCTGACGGTGCGCGACGCCGCCGGCCAGGTCACCACCTACACCTACAACGCCGCCGGACAACTGCTCACGCGCACCAACCCGCTGGGCGAAGTCACCCGCTACGAGTACGACCCGCTCGGCCAGCTCACGCGCGAGGTGAACCCCGCCGGGACCACCGCATGGGCCTATACCTACGACGCCTTCGGCCGGGTGGCGAGCCGCACCGACTCCGAGGGCCACACCGTCACCTTCGCGTATGACGCCCTGGACCGGCTGACGCAGGTCACCTATCCCGACGGCACCAGCGAGACCTCCACCTACGACAAGCTGGACCTGGCCACCCGCACCAATCGCCTCGGCCGCGCCACCACCTACACCTACGACGCCGTGCGCAACCTGACTGCGGTTACCGACCCGGCCGGGCGTATCACCCGCTACGGCTACTACGCCGACGGAGTGCTCAAGACCCTGACCGACCCCAACGGCAACCTCACCACCTTCGAGCGCGACCTCCAGGGCCGGCCCACGGCGCGCGTGTATGCCGACGGCAGCCGCGAGACCTACGCCTACGAGCCGAGCACGGCACGCCTGAAATCCCGCACCGACCCGCTCGGCCAGCGCACCGATTACGCCTACGCGCGCGACGACCGCGTCAGCGCCGTCGATTACGCAAGCGCGCTCGAACCGACCGCGCCGCTGCGCTTCACCTACGACCCGTCATATCCGCGCCTGAGCCAGCGCATCGACGGCGACGGCACCACCGCCTACACCTACCACCCGGCCGGCAGCCCGGGCGCGCTGCGCCTGGCGCAGGAGGACGGTCCCTTCGCCAACGATACGCTGGCCTACACCTACGACGCGCTGGGCCGCGTACAGACCCGCACCGTCGATGCCGTCGCGGACACCTACGCCTACGACGTGCTCGGCCGTCTGGTCGGCCACGCCACGCCACTGGCCGAGTTCGCCTACGAGTATCTGGGCGCCACCGACCAGCGCACCCGCCGCAGCGTGGTCGGCAACGCCGTCGCCGCCTGTCCGGGAAGCGTGCGCAACGAGCACGCCGCCGAGCACAACACCTGCACCGGCATCGGCCACGCCTACGGCATCCAGCGCCGCAGCGCGGCCACGCTGGTCAGCACCTGGCAGTACGCCGACAACCTGCACGACCGCCGCCTGACCGGCATCGCGCACCCGGGCGCCGCCGCGGGCGCGGACCCGAGCACTCTGCCGCGCAGCTATGCCTACGTCACCGACGCCCAGAACCGCCTCCTGAGCCAGACCGAGTCGGTGGCCGGCACTGATACGCGCACCTGGCAGTACAGCTACGACCCGGCCGACCGCCTCACCCAGGCGCTGGCCAGCCCCGGCGGCGCGTACGCCTACGACCTCGACCCTGCCGACAACCTGCTCAGTATCCAGACCCCGGCCAGCAGTACCACCAGCACCGTCAACACCCTGAACCAGATCGTGCAGCACAGCGGCCAGCCGGTCATGCACGACGCCGCCGGCAACCTCACCGACGACGGCACGCGCACCTACGCCTGGGATGCCGAGCAACGCCTGGTGCGCATCGGCTATACCGGCACCGGCCGATTCAGCGAATTCCGCTACGATGCCTTCGGCCGGCGCACGGCGGTCATCGAAAGCGACGGCACCACCGCTACCGAAACACGCTACCTGTGGTGCGGCGAGCGCATCTGCCAGGCGCGCGACAGCGCCGACACGGTGACCCGCCGCTACTACGACGAGGGCGAGCTGGCCGTCAGCGCCACGGGTGACGTGGCCGCCTTCTACGCCGAGGATCACCTAGGCTCCATCCGCGACCTGCGCATGGGCGACGGCCAGGTGCTGGCGTCGTACGACTACGATCCGTACGGCGCCACCCACAGCAGCGAAACCGGCGGCGTGCGTGCGGACTACCGCTACGCCGGGTTGGTCAACCACGCCCCCAGCAGCCTGTACCTGGCGCACTACCGGGCGTACAGTGCCGACAATGGGCGGTGGATGTCCCGCGACCCGATCGGCGAGGCCGGTGGGGTGAATTTGTATGCGTATGTGGGGAATAGGCCGATTAGCCGAATTGATCCATTGGGCCTGACGTCAATTACGTTTGACACAGCGCGAGGGGTCGTTATCGTCGACCCGGAAGTCCAAGGGCGTGGCCCGTACAACATGCCGGCATCGTCAGGACGACCCAACTGCGAGTGCGATGTATCAACAAAAGACAGAGGTCCGATCCCCCGCGGCGACTACACGCTTTACACAAATCAGCTAACCAATCCTGGTTGGGCCGGCGACATCCTGCGAAACCTGCGCGGAGATTGGGGTGACTGGCGTGCGCCGTTAATACCCCAGCCGGGAACGAACACCTATGGTCGGTCAGGATTCTTCTTCCATGGTGGCCGCTACTCCGGATCGGCAGGGTGCATTGACATTGGCGGTGGCACGTTTGGAAATAGTCAAACTGACCAACTCTTGAAAGACATTCTGGGCGACCCCGATGGCCGAGTGCCGGTGGTCGTCAAATGATTGATCGGCGAACTCTGGCGGGCGCACTGATTGGTGCTATTAGTTGGGGTATTGGTTACTTCGGGACGAGGGCGCTTGCTGAGGGAATGAGTGCCGCATCGGCTTACGCCGTGCTCGTTGGCTGGTGGTTGACCGCGTATGTCTCATCAAGATTCGCCTTACCTTTCTTGGCTGTCGTCCCCTTGTCCGTTGTCTACTTAGCTTTATTCATTGCTGCCGTGCTCGGCGATCAATCTTGGTTCTATCGGGATGTGTCATCTTTGCCGCTGTCGTCGGTACTGGGGATCGGTTTAATACAAGCTATTTTCGTCAGTAGTCCTATATTGTTTGATGGATTTTTTCGGCAAGTCGTCCTTTTCTATTCACGACACTCAAAGCGCGCGAAACAATCGTGAGCACAGCTACGTTGTCGGTTACCTGCCCAGCAAGCGTAGCTTTCGCATCCCGGACGATTCACCACCCGTTTAAGAGACAATTGTGAGTGTGAGCGTTGCCATTGTTTCATCGCCTGTATTGGGCTGACATGGCCCAGCCCGCGGGCGGATTAGCAAAGCGTAATCCGTCGAATGGGTAACCCCGGCCCATGAACCTTTCGACCACCAACCCGGCCGGGCGCACCACCCGCTACGGCCACTACGCCGACGGAGTGCTCAAGACCCTGACCGACCCCAACGGCAACCTCACCACCTTCGAGCGCGACCTCCAGGGCCGGCCCACGGCGCGCGTGTATGCCGACGGCAGCCGCGAGACCTACGCCTACGAGCCGAGCACGGCACGCCTGAAATCCCGCACCGACCCGCTCGGCCAGCGCACCGATTACGCCTACGCGCGCGACGACCGCGTCAGCGCCGTCGATTACGCAAGCGCGCTCGAACCGACCGCGCCGCTGCGCTTCACCTACGACCCGTCATATCCGCGCCTGAGCCAGCGCATCGACGGCGACGGCACCACCGCCTACACCTACCACCCGGCCGGCAGCCCGGGCGCGCTGCGCCTGGCGCAGGAGGACGGTCCCTTCGCCAACGATACGCTGGCCTACACCTACGACGCGCTGGGCCGCGTACAGACCCGCACCGTCGATGCCGTCGCGGACACCTACGCCTACGACGTGCTCGGCCGTCTGGTCGGCCACGCCACGCCACTGGCCGAGTTCGCCTACGAGTATCTGGGCGCCACCGACCAGCGCACCCGCCGCAGCGTGGTCGGCAACGCCGTCGCCGCCTGTCCGGGAAGCGTGCGCAACGAGCACGCCGCCGAGCACAACACCTGCACCGGCATCGGCCACGCCTACGGCATCCAGCGCCGCAGCGCGGCCACGCTGGTCAGCACCTGGCAGTACGCCGACAACCTGCACGACCGCCGCCTGACCGGCATCGCGCACCTGGGCGGCGCCGCGGGCGCGGCCCCGAGTGCCCTGCCGCGCAGTTATGCCTACCTCACCGACCCCGAAAACCGCCTCCTGAGCCAGACCGAATCGGTGGCCGGCACTGATACGCGCACCTGGCAGTACCACTACGACCCGGCCGACCGCCTCACCCAGGCGCTGGCCAGCCCCGGCGGTACGTACGCCTACGATCTTGACGCCGCCGACAATCTGCTCGGCCAGCAGACCCCAACCGGCACGGCGAGCAGCACCTACAACACCCTGAACCAGATCGACCTGCGCAACGCCCAAGCCTTCGTCCACGCCGCCGCCGGCAACCTCACCGACGACGGCACGCGCACCTACGCCTACGACGCCGAGCAACGCCTGCTGCGCATCGGCTATACCGGCACCAGCCGATCCACCGAATTCCGCTACGACGCCTTCGGCCGGCGCACCGCGGTCATCGAAACCGATGACACCACCGCTACCGAAACACGCTACCTGTGGTGCGGCGAGCGCCTGTGCCAGGCGCGCGACAGTGCCGACACGGTGATCCGCCGCTACTACGACGAGGGCGAGCTGGCCGTGTCGGCCACGGGCGATGTGGCCACTTTCTACGCCGAGGACCACCTGGGCTCCATCCGCGACCTGCGCATGGGCGACGGCCAGGTGCTGGCGTCGTACGACTACGACCCGTACGGCGCGCCCATGCGCACCGACGAAACCGGCGGCGTCACTGCCGACTACCGCTACGCCGGGCTGGTCCACCACGCCCCCAGCGGGCTGTACTTGGCCAATTACCGGGGGTACAGTTCGGCTTACGGGCGGTGGGTGTCCCGGGATCCGATCGGGGAGGCGGGTGGGATTAATCTTTATGCGTACGTAGAAAATAATCCAATTAACTTCGTAGATGATCTGGGCCTTGTTAATGATCCGCCTCCTTGGTCTATATATTCGCCCGGCGGTGGCGGAGGCGCTAGACTGCCAGCGTCTCCAGGGCTCAAGGCGCCAAGCTTCCCGACACCGGTCACACGGCCACCTTATCCCGGAAGTAATCCGAAACAATGCCCTCCAGAATATGAATGGCGAGGAAAGTCAGGTGCTCAGCCTGGCAGTAAAGAGGGAAATTATTACAATCCAACTACCAAAGAAATTTTAAGGCCGGACTTAAGCCATGAGCCACCTATTGGGCCACACTGGGATTATCGAGATGCGACTGGAAAATGGTATAGGCTATTTCCAGATGGAACGACAGAGGCAAAATAGGATTAAGATCATGATGGACTGGAGGTTGCAGGGCCAGGAAAAATATCTGAAGGGTGTGAGCTTATATAGGAAGCTATATGAACCTTATCGCGCTGGCTGGGACCATGATCACTGCGAGTTCTGCGGAACGAAGCTATCTAGAACGGAAGAAGAAGCTCAGAGGGAAGGGTACGTAACTAGTGATAACTATCATTGGATATGTATTAACTGTTACGAAGATTTTAAGCATATTTTTGAATGGCGAGTTTCCGAATAGGGTGGCGGTTTCAAGTTTGAAGTGCAACACCTCACCCGGAGTAAGGTGTTGCCATGGAAAAACAACCCTCGTATACGCAGCTGCGGCCTGAAGAGCGGGTCGTCATTGCCGGCATGGCCCGGCTGAGGGCCAGTGTGCGGGCCATGGCCCGCACACTGGATCGCTCGCCCTCCACGATCAGCCGCGAGTTGGCCCGCAACCACTCGCCCGACACGGGCTACAGCAGTGAAGCCGCCCATGGGCTGCGCACCGCACGGCGGGCCGCCACCCGGCCACCGCGCAAGCTCAGTGCGCACTCCGTGTCCTGGGGCATCGTGCGCACCTTACTGGACTGGAAAGGGTTCCCGCAGCAGATTGCCGCTACCCTCAAACGCGTCTACCCCAACGAGGCGCAACGCCACGTGTCCCACGAAACGATCTACACCGCGATCTACGCCCAGCCGCGTGGCGAACTGCGCCGCCAGCTGATCGCCTGCCTGCGCCACGGTCGCAGCACGCGCCTGCCGCGCACGCGCGGCGCCGATCGGCGCGGCCGGATTCCTGCGATGGTCAGCATTCACGTGCGTCCGCCCGAGGTCAACGACCGGGTGATGCCCGGCCACTGGGAGGGCGACTTCATCAAGGGCGCGGGCAACCAATCTTCGGTGGGCGTCTTGGTCGAGCGCACCAGCCGCTTGGTGCTGTTGGCCAAGATGAGTGATGCTACGGCGGCCTCGGCACTGGCAGGCTTTTCTGCCAAGCTGAATTCGATCGCCGCACCGCTGCGCCAGAGCCTTACCTATGACCAGGGCAAGGAGATGGCCAGACACGCCGAGCTGGCCGCGCAGACGGGCGTGAAGGTCTACTTCTGCGACCCCCACAGCCCGTGGCAGCGCGGCACCTGCGAGAACACCAACGGGCTGCTGCGCCAATACTTGCCCAAGGGCACTGACCTGTCGATCCACACGCAAGCCGAACTCGATGCCATCGCCGACAGCCTCAAGACCCGACCCCGGGCGATTCACGACTGGCAAACGCCGCTGCAGGTCTTCGCGCAGACCCTGGCCAATGCTCATCAACCTTCACCCAGCCTTCATTGAAAACTGTGTTGCACTTCGGATTTGAGAACGCTAATCTATATGCGTATGTGGGGAATAGTCCGATTAATTATGTTGACCCCAATGGCCTAATGGGCAGCGGTACACCAGGATACCGTCCTCCGGCTCCAGGAACGTTTCCTGGAAACCCTGCTGCGGTCGCTGATTTTGTCCAAAGTTATGCCGACATGATGGATGCAACTTACGGCGTAGGTGGCAGTCATGCGGGCTGGACGAACCAAGATAAATATTTTCATTGTCGGGCCAATTGTGAAGCGGCTCAGAGAGGACCAAGCGGGAAGGCTACCGCCTGCCTGATGAGTGACACTCGAGAATGGTTCGACCAGAATATTCAAGGCGATCCACCGGGATATTCAGCTGCAGATCAGCTGGTCAACGTCTTTGGTCGAAATCAAGGAGCTTCAAATCCAAAGGGGGATTGTCGCTTGCTTTGTGCACCTTATCGCCCGGGTGGAAGTTTCCCTCCGCAATTTTGAGAAAAAAATGCGCCTCGGAACGATTGTTGGTATTTGTGTGACGGGATTCGTGTTTGTAACGATATTTATTCTATGCGTAATGGCTGCCAGTGAAACGAAGACATCTCAATACATCTCGTACAATGAGGCGAAAAAAGCTAACGCAATCGGCGAGGGAAAATGGCTGCCGATTTGGTTGCCGAATGACTCCTTCGAGATATCTGAGACTCATAACATCGACACTAACGAAACATGGTTGAGATTCCGGTCCGTGAAACCAATGGAAGGATTAGGTAAATGGTGTAAGGCAATCGCCAAAAATGATGTCAGGTTTCCAGCGAACGGCGACATAGCAAAGCGGTTGGATGTTCGTGAGGCCATAGAATGGATGCGATCAGACGTAGCGGTGGAATTCTATGTTTGCAATGACTTGGTGAACAGATACAGATTCCTTGTACTCAACTCTGCTCATCATATTGCATATAGCTGGATGTTATCCCAATAGCAAGCCCGCGTAGATTGGGGTGAGGAACGAACCCCAACGCTTGGTAGCCGGATTCGTTGGGGTTCCTACCTGTTCCATCCCGGATCATCATATAGTTCCGTCTCGGTCCCCGCTGCTGCTGGCGCGCGAGGTGTTCCGGGAGCTGGCAGGGGACGGGAAAGCGGTTGATCGGGAGGTGTCCGCATGCTGATTGCACTGCACAAACAAGCCCGCACCACGCCCCACGTGCGGGCGCAGATCGCGGCCAGTGATGAGCCGGTGGCGGTGCTGGCCCGCCGCTTTGGCGTCACCGAGCCGACGATCTACAAATGGAAGCGGCGCCCGGATGTCTACGACCGGCCGCACACCGCGCACCGCCTGCAAACGACGTTGACCCCCGGCCAGGAGGCGATCGTGGTCTACCTGCGCCGGGCCCTGCTGCTGCCGCTGGACGACCTGCTGGCGGTGACGCGCGAGTTCCTGTGTCCGGACGTGTCCCGCTCCGGGCTGGACCGCTGCCTGCGCCGCCACGGCGTGGGCAACCTGCGCGCCCTGCGCCCGGCGCCGGACAAAGCGGTCAGCAAGACCTTCAAGACCTACGTGCCCGGCTTTGTGCACGTCGACGTGAAGTACCTGCCGCAGATGGCCGACGAGGACCGGCGCCGGTTCCTGTTCGTGGCCATCGATCGGGCCACCCGCTGGGTTTACGTGGCCCTGAAAGCCGACAAGAGCGCGCGCTCGGCGCGCGCCTTCCTCAGTGCCCTGGCCACGGCCTGCCCGGTGCGCATCACGCGCCTGCTCACCGACAACGGCACCGAGTTCACGGACCGGCTGTTCGGGAGCCGGGCGCGGGCCCCGACCGGGACGCATGAGTTCGATCGCCTGTGCCAGGAACTGGGCATCGAGCACCGTCTGACGCCCCCGCGCCACCCGCAGACCAATGGCATGGTCGAGCGCTTCAACGGGCGCATCGCGGACCTGCTGCGCACGCACCACTTCAGGTCCAGCGAGGACCTGGAGCAGACCCTGCACCGCTATGTCACGCTCTACAACCACCACTTGCCGCAGAAGGCACTGAACGCCCAGACTCCGGCTCAAGCGCTTCAGCACTGGTACGCTTCAAAACCGGAGCTGTTTCATCGAAGGCCAAATAATCGGCCGGGACGTGACACCTACCGTCACCCCAACACGGCTACCACCAGCACCTACAACACCCTGAACCAAATCGACCTGCGCAACGCCCACGCCTTCGTCCACGACGCCGCCGGCAACCTCACCGACGACGGCACACGCACCTACGCCTACGATGCCGAGCAACGCCTGGTGCGCATCGGCCATACCGGCACGGGTCAATCCACGTCGTTCCGCTACGACGCCTTCGGCCGGCGCACCGCGATCGTCGAAACCGACGGCACCACCGCCACCGAAACGCGGTACCTGTGGTGCGGCGAGCGTATCTGCCAGGCGCGCGACGGCGCCGACACGGTGACCCGCCGCTACTACGACGAGGGCGAGCTGGCCGTGTCGGCCACGGGCGATGTGGCTGCCTTCTACGCCGAGGATCACCTGGGCTCCATCCGCGACCTGCGCATGGGCGACGGCCAGGTGCTGGCGTCGTACGACTATGATCCGTACGGCGCGCCGACCCGCAGCGACGAAACCGGCGGCGTCACCGCCGACTACCGCGGTGATCGTCGGGCTGACGCGCGAGTACTTCGCGGCCGCGATAGCAGCAAGGAGCAGGCAAGCCTGTCGGTCCAATCGGACCGGCAAGCCGCGCCGCGGATACCTCGGTGGCGGGACCGCCGAGGGCCGCTCACCCGAAGGCCACGCCCGCCACGCCGGTCAGCCACTGCGGCACGGCTTCGTAGAACAGCACCTCGCCGTGGGTGTCCGGCACGGCGCCCATCACCGTGGCCCAGTTGCGGATTTCCTGGCCGCCGTTGCCGCCGCGCCGGGCGATGGTGGCGGCGTCCAGATCAGCGAGACGCGTGTAGGTTCCGGCCTGCATCCAGGCGAGCAGTTCGCGGTCGAATTCTTCATCGATGCGGCCCAGGCCCTCGCGACCCCAGCGGTCCACCTCGGCGGCGATGCGCTTGCCGGTTTCCGGGTCCGCGCCGGCGCGCCCGGCGGACATGAACGCCAGCCACGCCTGGCCGGTTTCGTCGTCGGGCAGGGTGCGCCAGTCATGCAGCGGCACTTCGTGCGACAGCCCGCCGGTGCCGATCAGGGCCACGCGCAGGCCCGGTTCGAGGTCCGCCAGCACGCTGCGCAGCGCAGCGCCCAGTTGCAGGCAGCGGCCCACGCTGGGCAGCGGCGGGGCCACGCAGTTCTGGAACAGCGGCACGATGGGCAGGTCCGCCTGCGGAAACAGCAGGTGCACCGGCGTCATGAAGGCGTGGTCGAGCGGCAGGTTGCGCGCGAATGCCAGGTCGTGACCGCGCGCGATCAGGCCTTCGAGCAGGCCGCGCGCCAGGCCGTCGTGCACGGCAAGTTCGTAGCGCGGCAGGCCGCCATCGCCCCAGCCCACGCTGCGCGTGCCGACGCCCAGACAGAACGCCGGCATGTGGTCCAGGAAAAAACTGCGGAAATGGTCCGACGCCACCACCAGCACCACGTCCGGGCGCGCCGCGCGCAGCCGGGTGGCCATGGCCTTGTAACCGTCGCCCACGGCGGCGCGCTGGGCCGGGCTGGCCTGATCCCAGGCGCGCACCATGAACGCGGCGTGACTCACCCCGAAGGCGGCAACGATGTCGGCCATGAGCGGTCTCCTGTCGGTCTGTTTCAGGCCGGCGCGAACAGCGCAAAACACTTGCTGGAGTTGAACACCCAGCTTTCCACGAAGTCGACGACCCGCGCGTGGTGCCCGATGGCCGCCATGGCACCGGCCAGACAAATCCAGTTCAGCACCTCGTGCTGGCCTGCGTCTTCGATGGTCTGGCGGGTGAGTTCGCCCCAGCGGGTCCAGGCGCCGGTATCGAGATCGGCGCGCAGGCGGCGGTCGGCCTCCACGTCCGGGTACAGATCCGCGACCGGACACAGAGCCTGCCAGTAACGGCGCAGCAGTTCTCCGGCCGGTGTGCCCGGCCCGATTCTGGTCAGGCGTTCGTTATCTTTGGTCGAAAGCATGGCGTTCTCCCCGTTCTGTACCTCCAGAAGTGACAGGATAGTCTTGTGCGCGGTGCCCGGTAACCCAGGGTGCCCGCGGCATGCCGTGCCCCTACTATCCCCACGTCCCAGACCGCAAGGCATACCGACCCATGGTTTCGAAAGATGTCAATCGACGCTCGGCTCCGGACCGACGCCGCCGCAACCGCCTGCGGCGCGTCCGCCGGCTCGCCTCCCTGGCCTTGATCCTGGCGCTGGTCGGCGGCGTGTACTACGGCGCCCGCTGGCCGCTGCACGTGCGTGACGGCTGGAAAATCACCGACAAAATCCGCCTGTCCCGACCCGCCAGCCTGGCCCTGGGCGCCGACGGGCGGCTGCGCTACGTGGCGCTCGAAACCATCCCCGGCCTGCTGGTGGAACTGACCCCGGACGGCCCGAAAACCGTGTTCGGCGACTTCGGCGAACCGGATGGCCTGCTGGCCCTCAACGACAGCGTGCTGGTCAGCGAAACCGATCCGGATGGCCGCGTGATGGCCTACAACACGACCACGGCGCGGCTGCGCGTGCTGGCGCGCATGGACAAGCCGGAAGGTCTGCTGCGACGTCCCGACGGCAGCACGGTGGTGGCGCAAGGCGTCTCGGCCGGCCGGCTCTGGGTACTGCGCGAGGGCGCCGAACCGGCGGTGCTGGTGGACGGCCTCAGCAGCCCCAAAGGCCTGTGCAATCTGCCGGACGGGCGCATCGGCATTGCGGAGAGTGGCACCGGCCGCATCCTGGCCCACGGCCCGGCCGGCCTTGAAGTGCTGGCAGAAGACCTGCGCGGCATCGACCAGCTCGCCTGCGGCGCCGACGGCAGCCTGTGGGCGGTCATCAGCCGCGTGCGCAGCGGCAAGCTGGTGCGCATCGCGGACGGCAGGCAGCGCACCATTGCGCGTCGCCTGCGCCAGCCGCAGGGCATTGTCCTGCTGCCCGATGGCGGCCTGTACCTGGCCGAATCGCGTGCCAACCGGGTGCTGCGGATTACGCCGCACTAGGCTGTGCACGGATCGGCTGATTGGCTTTCGAAACGGAACCCCATGGCTCAGCGCAGTTGCGCTTCCACATTCAGCCGCGGACTTGATGGCACCTCGAAAAACCTTGCGAGGCGCCCTTTGGGGCATCCATGCCCCAACGCATGAATAGCGCAAGCAATTGAAATGGCGTGAGTCATTCTCGGCCCCCCCGCGAAAGACGTTCTCGAAAAACCGCAGGGGAGTGGTTTTTCGAGGTCCCCTGGGCTACGGCGCCCCAGCGCCTCCCGTTACCGCGTCGATCGCCCGCTGCACCTGCGCCCGCATCGGCGAATCGGCCGGCAGCAGCCCCAGCAGGCGCTGCCAATGCTCGCGCGCCTGGGCAGGCTGCCCGGCCTGTTGCGCGGCCTGGCCGAGCACCCACAGCGCGGAGCCGTTGTCGGGGTTGATCTTCAGCAGGCGCTCGTACAGTTCCACCGCCCGCGCGCTGGGTTGCTGCGGGTTCAGGGCGTACTCGCTGGCAGCATACGCGGCCAGCACTTCCGGGCGCTGCGGGTCCAGTTCGTGAGCACGGGCGTAGGCGTCGCGGGCGCCGCTGCGGTCGCCCTGCATGCTGCGCGCAAAGCCGGCGCGCACCCAGGCACGCGGATCGTCCGGCGTGGCCAGGATGCCCTGCTCGACGGTGGCGATCATGGCCGCGATGCCGGGCGGCGGAGCCACGCCGGGCTCGGCGGCGTCCGCGTAGCCTTCCAGCAGCGTCAGATCGTCCGGCGCCAGCTGCGCCGCGCGGTCGTAGGCACGCCGCGCGTCGGCCGGGCGGCCGAGCACGACGTAGGAGCGGCCCAGGCGCCGCCAGCCTTCGGGATCACTGCCGTCCTTGGCCAGACGCGCTTCGAGCCGCGCCACCATGGCCGCCGGATCGACCGGCGCCGCGGCGGCATCCGGAGCCTTCTGCGCGGCATCAAGCTGCTGCCAGAACGGACCCTGCAAATAGCCATACAGCCCCACGGCCGCGGCCGGCAGCAGGACAAATACCGCCAGCGCGAACGGCCATCCTCGGCTGCCGGGCTGCGACGCGGTCCGCGCCGCTGCCGGGCCGGCCTGCGCCAGGGCCGCAATGTCGGCCTGCAGGCGACGCTGTTCGTCGGCAAAGCTCGCCTCGTCCAGCATGCCGTCGGCGCGGGCGCGGGCCAGCTCGTCCAGGCTCGCCTGCAACTGCGCGCGCCGTGTCGCCAGGGTGTCGGTGGCAGTTATCGGCGACGGCAGGCGCAGCACCAGCCAGGCCACCGCGGCCAGCACCGCCAGGCCGGTCAGAACGAGTGCTGTCACGAACGCTCCTGAGCGCGCAGGCGCCTGCGCAGGTAGATGAAAGCCCCGCCGCCGGCCGCCGCCAGGATCGCCCACGGCGCCCACCACAGCGGAGCGCCCGAACCCTGCCGCGGGGGTCGCATGAGGACGAAATCGCCGTAGCGGGCGCGGAAGTAGTCGATGACCTCGGCCTCGCTGCGCCCGGCGGCAAGTTGCTCGACGATGATCCGGCGCATGTCCTGCGCCAGTTCGGCATTCGACTCCGCCACCGACTGGTTCTGGCACACCGCGCAGCGCAGTTTTTCGGCGATTTCGAGCATCTGCCGCTGCTGCGGGTCTTCGCTGACCACATCAGCCCATGCCAGCGGCGCCAGCAGCAGCAGCGCAATCACAAGCCCGCGCATCAGCTCACCCCGAACAGCGTCTTGAGGTAGCCGCGCAGGCTGTCCGTGTCGAGCGGCCCGACGTGCTTGGCCAGCAGCGTGCCGTCGGCGGCCACGAAAAAGGTCTCCGGCACGCCGTACACGCCAAGTTCGATGCCGGCGCGGCCCTCGGGATCGAAGAACGACCAGCGGTAGGCGTTGCCGCGCTCGGCCAGCCAGGCCTCGCCCAGTTCGCGCTTGTCCCGGTAGTTGAGGCCGATGAAGGTCACCCGGTCACCGAACTGCCGCGCCGCCGCTACCACCACCGGATGCTCCACGGCGCAGGACTCGCACCACGAGGCCCACACGTTGATCAGCAGCGGCCCGCCCTGTCCGGCCTTGGCCAGATCGACCGGCTGCCCGTCCAGTGTCTCGCCCGCGATGGCCGGCAGCGGCTTGCCGACCAGCGGCGAGGGAATCTGCTTCGGATCGTGCCGCAGGCCGAGCGCCAGCGCACCCAGCAGCAGCGCCAGCGCGGGCAGAAGAAGCAGACGCCAGAGTTTCATGAAGCGATGGTTGATCTGTCGACAGGAGCGGGACATGCCCGGCCGGGGCGCAATTATGCCGGCCGACCCGGGATTGCCGCGAACACAGGTCGCCGCAGCGGTGCTTTCGGGCCGGGCTTGAGGCGTATCAAGTCCCAAACATTGCGAATCATTCGCATCAAGGGCAGCATAGCCGCCATGTCCCGCCCGCTGCCCTCCCCGTGGCTCGCCGTCCCGTTGCTGGTCACGCCACTGGCGGCGCAGGCCACGCAATACCTGAGCATCGAACAGGCGCAGCGGCTGCTGTTCCCGACCGGGACCGGCTACGCCGCGGAAGCGGTCGAACTCACGGCCGAACAGGTGCGCGCCATCGAACAGGCCAGCGATACCCGCGTCGTCAACCGCAAACCCAAGGTGTGGCGCGCCATGGCAGGCGACACGCTGCTCGGCCACCTGTTCGTGGATCAGGTCTACGGCAAGCATGAGTTCATCACCTACGCGCTGGCGGTCACGGCCGATGGCCAGGTGGCGGGTGTGGAAATCCTCGATTACCGCGAGACGCACGGCGACCAAGTGCGCCAGCCGCGCTGGCGGGCGCAGTTCCTGGGCAAGGACGCGAGCGATGCGGTCAAGCTCGGGCGCGACATCCAGAACATCAGCGGCGCCACGCTGTCCTGCCGTCACCTGACCGATGGTGTGCGGCGCCTGCTGGCCACCCACCGCGCGCTGCTCGGCGCTGCGCCGTGAATGCTCCCCTGACGCAGTCACTGACCGGCGCATTGCGCCGGGCGCAGCCGTGGCTGGGCACGCTGGTCGGCATCGAGGCGACCGGCCTGCCGCCGGCGCAGCTTGCACGGGCCATCGACCGCGCCTTCAGGGCCGTGGCGCAGGTACACGGCCGGATGAGCTTTCACGAACCGGATAGCGAGCTGTCGCGCCTGAACCGCGCGGCGCACGCCGGCCCGGTGCCGGTGAGCGGGCACCTGCGGCGTGTGCTGCGCGCGGCCTGCCGGCTGAGCGCGCTCACGGATGGCCGCTTCGACGTGACCGTCGCGCCGACACTGGTGCGCTGGGGTTATCTGCCCGGATTGCCGGACAGCACGGAAACGACCGGCGACTGGCGCGACATCCGCCTTGGCACCAACGGCATGGTGCGCTTCGCGCGCCCGCTGCTGATTGACCTCGGCGGCATCGCCAAGGGCTATGCGGTGGATCTGGCCATCGCCAGCCTGCGCAGGGCCGGCGTGCCGCAGGCCTGTGTGAACGCCGGCGGTGACCTGCGCTTTTACGGCCGCGAGCCGCGCCGGATCGGCGTGCGCGATCCGGCCGCTCCGGCCCGGCTGCGGCTGCTGCCGCCGCTGCTGCAGGGCGCCGTGGCGACCAGCTGCGTGGCGGACACCCGCCGCCGGCACGGACAGACCTGGCGCTCGCCGCTGGTCGACCCGCGCCGCGGGCGGGCCTGTGCGGCGACCGGCAGCGTGACCGTGCTGGCCCGTTCCTGCCTTTACGCCGACGCGCTGACCAAACCGCTGGCCATCGATCCGGCCGCCTGCGAACCTGTCCTGCGCCGCCTGCAGGCGCAGGCCCTGCTGCTGCCCGCCGCATGAAACCCGGCCCACGCTACACGCTGCTGGGTCCGCGCCTCGGGCCGCTCGGCCGGCGCGCGGTATATGGCCTTTGCCTGCTGCTGCTGATCACCGGCGCCGCCTGGCTGGTGCTGCACACCTGGCTGCGCGTGGAGGGACCGTTCGGCCCCGAGCACCATCCGCTGGAAGCCTGGCTGATGCGCCTGCACGGCCTGCTGGCCCTGCCGGCGCTGCTCGGTCTTGGCGCACTGCTGCCGATGCACGTGTGGCCTGCCTGGCGACCTCGCCGTCGGCGAATCAGCGGGCTCGTACTGCTCGCCGCCTGCGGGCTGCTGGCCCTCGGCGGCTGGGCGCTGTACTACGTGGCCGATGAAATGGCGCGCCCGTGGGTGTCGGTCAGCCACTGGGTTCTGGGCCTGGCATTACCGGCACTGGTGCTGGCCCACATCATCGGTGCACGCCGCGTGCGGCTTGTCGATGAACGCGCCGGCCAGCATCGGCCTGGCGTGTGAACTCGCGGCCACACGGCCGGCACAAGACAACAAGCGCGATCCGCCGCGGTCCAACTGCTCGGTCAATGGTGACTCGCTCGCGGAGATATTCATGTTCAAGACACGCTTTCATGGTCCGGCCGCCCCCGGGCTGGCCGCATTCCTGGCCGCACTGCTGGTCGCCGGCTGCGCCACCAACCCCGAAACCGGCCAGCGCGAGATGTCCAGGACCGGCAAGGGCGCCGCCATCGGCGCGGCCGCGGGCGCCGTGCTCGGCGGCGTGAGCGGCGGTGACCGCGGCCAGCGTGCCGCCATCGGCGCGGCAGCGGGTGCCGCCATCGGCGCCGGGGTCGGCAAGTACATGCAGAACCAGGAAGAAAAGCTGCGCCAGCAGACGGCCGGCACGGGCGTGGAGGTGTCGCGCCAGGGCGATAACGTGATCCTGAACATGCCGGGGCACGTCACCTTCGCCACCGACAGCGCCCAGATCACGCCCGCCTTCCACAGCACCCTGGATCAGGTGGCCGCCACCATCGCCGAATACCAGGACACCCGGGTGCAGATCAACGGCCATACCGACAGCACCGGCTCGGACAGCTACAACCAGCAGCTCTCCGAGCGCCGTGCCCAGGCCGTCGCGAGCTATCTGTCCGGCCGCGGCGTGGCCAGCAGCCGCATGACCACCCTCGGTTATGGCGAAACCCAACCCATCGCGTCCAACGAAACCGCCGACGGTCGCCAGCAGAACCGCCGCGTGGAGATCATCCTGAGCCCCACCGGCGGCTGATGGCAGCCGGGTGATCCGGCATGGCATCGACGCACGGCGCCCTCAGTCCCTGACCAGCACCCCGGCGCCGGCCAGCAGATCGGCGGTCTCGAACAGCGGCAGACCCATCACGCCCGAGTAGCTGCCCTCAAGATGCCGGATGAACGCCGCCGCCCGGCCCTGGATGGCGTAGGCGCCAGCCTTGTCGAGCGGCTCGCCGGTGTCGCAGTAAGCCGCGATCTCGGCCGGCGACAGGGTTCGAAACGTCACTTCGCTCTCGCTCAGGCGCACGACGTGGGCACCGCCCTGCACACGCGCCACGGCACTGAGCACCGTATGCGTGTGCCCGGACAGGCGGCGCAGCATGGCGGCCGCAGCGTCCCGGTCGACCGGCTTGCCGAAAATCTCCCCGTCCAGCACCACCACCGTGTCGGCGCCCAGCACGCAGGCCTGCGGCCCGAGCTGCGCTGCGGCCGCGCGCGCCTTGGCCAGCGCCAGCCGGCATACATGGTCGGCCGCCAGTTCTCCCGGCAAGGGCTGCTCGTCGACCGCCATGGCCAGCACCTCGAAATTCACGCCAAGCTGGGCCAGCAGTTCACGGCGGCGCGGCGAGGTCGAGGCAAGTACCAGCTGCGGCATGAAGGTTGCTGCCAAATCGATTGGGGTCATCAAAGTTTAACCGGCGCCCTCCAGCATGCGCCCATGCCCCAAGCCGAACGAGGATACCGACCATGCGCGACTGGACCCGCGCGCTGCTGAGCCACCACGAGCGCAGCCTGCAGCGCTTTCCAAACCAACGCCTGCTGGTGTTGTTCGACGTCGACGACACGTTCCTGGACATGCGCCTGGCGCTGACCGGCCTGCTGCGCGCCTACGACGCCAACCATGCCAGCTCCCACTTCAGTGCTCTTGATCCGGGCACACTCGATCCGTTCGGACGTGGCATCGAAGCCATCCTGGAACACTGCCGGGTGCCGGCCGACGAACAGCCGCAAGTGCTCGCCTGGTTCCAGCACAAGCGCCGCTGCGGCGAGATTGCCCGCCTCGCCCACGCGCCCTACCGCGGCCTGCTGGGCCTGGCCGCCTGGCTGAATGAGCAGCCGCGCACGGCGGTCGGCATCAACTCCGCGCGTCCGGAGTTCCTGCGCCAGGACACGCTGCGCTGCCTGAACGACCTGGCATCGGACAGCCGCCTGCGGTTCGTCGACGAACTGGCCTGGTTCACGCCGCACGGCTGGCGAGACGATGTCGGCGCGAGCAAGCTGTCGGCCATAACGCAGGCCGAGCAGCGTGGCGAACGCGTCATCGCCATGATCGACAGCAACCCGGCGGTGCTGGCCAGTCTGGCCGCCGCCGACCTCGGCGACGACAGGCTGCTGCTGCACAGCGCCGACCTGCTGCACCTGTCCGGCACGCCGCGCCGGGAACATCGGTTGACCCACGCCGCCTGAGGCGGCAACCGGAGCGCCGGGACGCGCTGCCAAAATCGCTGGCTGTAGAGGCCCGGTTATGCCGGGCGATCATCGCCACGAGGCCCGGCCGGGCCTCCAGTAGAATGGCTCGCCCACCGTTGCTAGCCGCGCCGCATGTCCTTCAACGCCCTGTCCATCCTGCTCGCCGTGGCCTACCTGGGCCTTGGCGCCGGCTACGTCTGGCAGCTGCGCCGGCCGGCGAGCGGCACGCGCCTTGCGTTGCGGGCCGCGGCAGCGCTGCTGGGCCTGCTGCACCTGGGGCTGCTGCGCACGACGATCGCCGACGGGCCGGCGCTGGCGCTGGGTTTCGGCAATGCGGTGTCCTTGCTGGCGGCGGCGGTGATGCTGCTGTTCGTGGGCATCTCGATCCTGCGTTCGGTGGACAACCTGGGCGTCGTGCTGGCGCCGCTGGCGGGACTGTCGGTGCTGCTGATGCTGCTGCCGGACCATTCGACGCCGCTGCCGGCGGTCGACATGCTGCCGCTGGCGCTGCACGTCACGCTGTCGCTGAGCGCCTATGCCCTGCTGGCGCTGGCGGCCCTGCAGGCCCTGGTCATGGCCTACCAGGATTCGCGCCTGCGCCAGCACACGCCCGGCGGCGTGCTGCGCGCACTGCCGCCGCTGGGCGACATGGAACGGCTGCTGTTCCAGCTGCTCGGGCTCGGCTTTGCCGCGCTGACGCTGGCGCTGCTGTCCGGGGTGCTGTTCCTGGGCGACATCTTTGCGCCGCATCTGCTTGAAAAAACGGCGCTTTCGATCGGCGCCTGGCTGGTGATCGGCACCCTGCTGATTGGCCGCCGCCGCGCCGGCTGGCGCGGCCGCACCGCCGTGCGCTGGACCCTGGCCGGCTTTGCCCTGCTGGCGCTGGCGTACCTGGGCAGCAAGTTCGCGCTGGAATTCGTGCGGCGCGGCTGAAGCGCAGCGCCGACTGACCTCAGGCCAGCTGCGCCTGCAGGAACGCCCGCAGCGCCTGCGCCGCCTGGGCACGGTGGCTCAGGCGCGCCTTGTCGGCCGGGTCCAGCTGCGCCGCCGTGCAGCCGTGCTCGGGCAGCCAGAACAGCGGGTCGTAACCGAAACCGTGCTGGCCGGCTTCGGTCAGGGCAATCCTGCCTTCCCAGGTGCCGCTGAAAATCTGCGGCCACGGATCGGCGACATGGCGCAGGTAGACCAGCACGCAGCGAAAACGCGCCGTGCGCTGATCCGCCGGTACATTGGCGAGTTGCTGGAGCAACCTGGCCCGGTTGGCGGCATCATCCGCCGCCGGCCCGGCGTAGCGGGCCGAGTGCACGCCCGGCGCGCCAGCCAGCGCATCCACCTCCAGCCCGGAATCGTCGGCCAGCGCCGGCAGGCCGGACGCGGCGGCGGCATGGCGGGCCTTCAGGATGGCGTTCTCGACGAAGCTGGGCGCCGTTTCCTCGGCTGCCTCGGCGGTGAAATCGCCGAGCGCCTGCAAACTCAGCGGCAGATCGCCCAGCAACCCGCGCAGCTCGGCCAGCTTGCCGCGGTTGCCGCTGGCCAGCACCAGGCGCATCAGCCGGCCAGCGCCGCCCGCTGCAGGGCGATCAGCTCGGCCACGCCCTGCTGACCGAGCGCGATCAACTGCGCCAGCTCCTCGGCGCGGAAGGCGTGACCCTCGGCCGTGCCCTGGATTTCGACGAAGGCGCCGGCGTCGTTGATGACCAGGTTCATGTCGGTCTCGGCGGTGGAATCCTCGGCGTAGTCCAGATCCAGTACCGTCTGCCCGGCGAAGATGCCCACCGACACCGCCGCCACCGCGCCGTGGATGGGATCGCGCGTGATGGCCCGGCGCTTGCGCAGGCTGGCCACAGCGTCCACCAGTGCCACGTAGGCGCCGGTGATGGCCGCCGTGCGCGTGCCGCCGTCGGCCTGGATCACGTCGCAGTCGAGCGTGATGGTGCGCTCACCGAGCGCCGACAGGTCCACCACCGCCCGCAGCGCGCGGCCGATGAGGCGCTGGATCTCCAGCGTGCGGCCGCCCTGGCGACCATTGGCGGCCTCGCGCTGATTACGGGTATGGGTGGCGCGCGGCAGCATGCCGTACTCGGCCGTCACCCAGCCGCTGCCGCTGCCGCGCTTGAAGCCCGGTACGCGCTCGTCGACGCTGGCGGTGCAGATGACCCGCGTGTCGCCGAAACTGACCAGCACCGAACCCTCGGCGTACTTGCTGAACTGACGGGTGATGGTGACCGGACGCAACTGGTCCGGCCGACGGCCGCTCGGGCGCATGGCGTGTCCTTGAAGTGGGAAAACAGGGGATCGACTGACCGCCGGCGAGCACCGCAGGTTGCGGCATGGACGGCCAAGAGGGCGGCCATTGTAGCCCGGCAGCCCGCGGGCCAGCCGCAGAGCCATGCGGCCCGTCCGCTACACTTGGCCGCCCCGCCCGAACCCGGAACCGCCCATGATTTCCAGCATGACCGCCTTTGCCCGCAGCAGCCGCAGCGGGCCGCTGGGCGAATTCACCTGGGAACTGCGCAGCGTGAACCACCGTTACCTGGAACTATCGCTGCGCCTGCCGGACACACTGCGCGGCCTGGAATCGCGCGTGCGTGACCTGGCCAACCGCGAACTGAGCCGCGGCAAGGTGGACATCGGCCTGCGCTACGTGCCGCCCGTCGAGGCCGCCAGTCTGGAGCTGAACGAACCGGCGCTGCAGGCCGTGATCAGTGCCGCCATGCGGGTGCGCGATCACCTGGGCGCGCACACCGAGTCGCTGAACCCGCTCGACCTGCTGCGCTGGCCGGGAGTGGTCAAGTCCGCCGACGGCGCCGACCAGGAAACGCTGGAAAACGAAGCCATGCACGCCCTGCAGGCCGCCTTTGGCGAGCTGAAGGCCACCCGCCGCCGCGAAGGCGATCGCCTGGCCGAGCTGATCGAGGAACGCGCCGCCGGCGTGCTGGAACTGGCCACGAAAATCGGCGAGCGCATCCCCGCCATCCGCGAGGCTTGGCGCGACAAGCTGCGCGAGCGCATCGCGGCGCTGGGCGTGCCCGTTGAACCGGCCCGCCTGGAACAGGAACTGGTGCTGGCCGCCCAGAAAGGCGACATCGCCGAGGAGCTCGACCGCATCGGCATCCACGTCAAGGAAATCCGCAGCAGCCTGCACAAAGGCGGCGCCGTCGGCCGGCGGCTGGACTTTCTGATGCAGGAACTCGGGCGCGAAGCCAACACCGTCGGCTCCAAGGCCATCGACATGGAAATCACCCAGGCGGCCGTCGGCCTGAAGGTCCTGATCGAACAGATGCGCGAG
The DNA here is from genome assembly GCF_001697225.1 of Immundisolibacter cernigliae. Taxonomy (GTDB): domain Bacteria; phylum Pseudomonadota; class Gammaproteobacteria; order Immundisolibacterales; family Immundisolibacteraceae; genus Immundisolibacter; species Immundisolibacter cernigliae. The sequence goes on along the minus strand of NZ_CP014671.1, from coordinate 825,167 downwards.
CAGATTCAGAACATCGAATAAGGCCAGCGCCGCGCGCCAGTCAGACGCACCCGGCGCGGGCGCGAATCCGTCCGCGTGCGTGGCCTCTGGCAAACTGTCCGCACACCGGCCAGCCCGTAACGTCCAATGACCGCCACCGCGCTGCACGATCCCGCCTGTCGGCGCTGTCCGCGTCTGGCCGATTTTCTCGATGGCGTGCGCGCGCAGCGCGCGGACTACTTTGCCGCGCCGGTGCCGGGTTTCGGGCCTCCCGGCGGGCGTTTGTTGATCGTCGGGCTGGCGCCCGGCATGCACGGCGCCAACCGCACCGGCCGGCCGTTCACCGGCGACTACGCGGGCCTGCTGCTGTACCGCGGCCTGCATGCCCTCGGCTTCGCCAGCGCGCCGGAATCGCTGGCCGCGGGCGACGGCCTGCAACTGTTCGACTGCCGCATCGCCAATGCCGTCAAATGCCTGCCGCCGGCCAACAAACCGCTGCCGGAAGAAATCAGCACCTGCAACGCCTTTTTGCGCGCCGAGCTGGCGCAGTTGCCGCCGGGCGGCGTGGTGCTGGCATTGGGCCATATCGCCCACCAGGCGGTGCTGCGGGCACTCGGTGAAAAGCCCAGCCGGTTCAGGTTTGCCCACAGCGCCCGCCACCCGCTGCCGGGCGGCCGCTGGCTGGTCGACAGCTACCACACCAGCCGCTACAACGTGCAGACCGGCCGCATCGACGCGGCCATGTTCACCGCCGCGCTGGCCAGTGCCCGCGACCTGATCGAACCGGCACCATGACCGAGCGTCCCGAACCGAAGGCCATCGCCGCCCGCCTGCCGCCCCGGCCGGGCGTCTACCGCATGCTGGACGCCGCCGGCCAGGTGATCTACGTCGGCAAGGCCGGCAGCCTGCGCCGGCGCGTCGGCAGCTACTTCAGCAAGCGTCACGACTCGCCCAAGGTGGCGCGCATGGTGGCGCAGGTCGCCGACATCGAGGTCACCGTCACCGCCTCCGAGAGCGAGGCGCTGATCCTCGAAAACAGCCTCATCAAAAGCCTGCGGCCCCGCTACAACATCATGTTGCGGGACGACAAGAGCTACCCATACATCTACCTGTCGAAAGGCGAGGCCTTCCCGCGCCTGGCCTTTCACCGCGGCGCGCGCAAGGCGCCGGGGCGCTACTTCGGGCCATATCCGAGCGCCGGCGCCGTGCGCGACAGCCTGGCCCTGATGCAGCGCATCTTTCCGCTGCGCCAGTGCGAGGACGCCGTGTTTCGCGCCCGCACGCGGCCGTGCCTGCAGTACCAGATCAAGCGCTGCACCGGGCCGTGCGTGGGCCTGATCGGGCCGGACGACTACGCCGTGGACGTGCGCCACGCCGAGCTGTTCCTGGAAGGCAAGAATGAACTGGTGATCGGCGAACTGGCGGCGCAGATGTCGCAGGCCGCAGCGCTGCTGGACTTCGAGCAGGCCGCGCGCCTGCGCGACCAGATCGGCGCCCTGCGGCGGGTGCAGGAACAGCAGGGCATCGAGGGCGTGGACGCGGACGTCGACGTCATCGCCTGCGCCAGCCGGCAGGGCGTGGCCTGCGTGGAGGTGCTGTTCATCCGCGGCGGGCGCAGCGTCGGCACCCGCTCGTTCTTTCCGCGCCTGGCCGATGACGCCGAGCCGGACAGCGTGCTGGCGGCCTTTGTGCCGCAGCACTACCTGGACGGCGAGGTGCCGGCCGAAATCGTGCTCAGTCACGCAGTGTCGGATCAGGCGCTGCTCGAAACCGCGCTCGCCGAAGTCAGCGGTCACAAGGTGCGCCTGACCGCCGCCGTGCGCGGGGATCGCGCCAAGTGGCTGCGCCTGGCGCGCACCAACGCCGCGCTGGTGCTGGGCCGGCGCCTGGCCAGCAGCGCCAGCCTGCGCGAGCGCTACGAGGCGCTGCAGGAGGCGCTGGGCCTGGACAGCCTGCCGCAGCGCCTGGAGTGCTTCGACATCAGCCACACCATGGGCGAGGCGCCGGTGGCATCCTGCGTGGTGTTCGACGCCGACGGCCCGGCCAAGTCCGATTACCGGCGCTTCAACATCGAGGGCGTCACCGGCGGCGACGACTACGGCGCCATGGCGCAGGCCATCGAGCGGCGCTACACGCGCCTGCAAAAGGGCGAGGGCAAGTTCCCGGACCTGCTGCTGATCGACGGCGGCGCCGGGCAGCTGGGGCGCGTCAAGGCGGTGCTGGACGAGCTGCAGGTCAGCGGCCTGGCGGTGCTGGGCGTGGCCAAGGGCGAAACCCGCCGGCCGGGCGCCGAGACCCTGCTGTTGATGGGGCGCGAGCAGCCGATCTTCCTGCCGCCGGACTCGCCGGCCCTGCACCTGATCCAGCACATCCGCGACGAGGCGCACCGCTTCGCCATCGCCGGCCATCGTGGCCGCCGCCAGCGGGCGCGCAACCACTCGCCGCTGGAAGACATTCCGCAGCTCGGCCCCAAGCGGCGGCGCCTGCTGCTGACACGCTTCGGCGGCCTGCAGGAACTGCGCCGGGCTGGCGTGGACGACCTGGCGCAGGTGCCCGGCATCAGCCACAGCCTGGCGCAAACCGTATACGACGCCCTGCACGGAGAACTCGCCTGATGAGCCGGCGCCTGCTGAACCTGCCCAACGTGCTCACCCTGGCGCGCATCGGCGCCATCCCGCTGGTGGTTGTCTGCTACAACCTGCCGACTGCCTGGGGCCGGCCGGCCGCCGCGGTGCTGTTCCTGGTCAGCTCGCTGACCGACTGGCTGGACGGTTACCTCGCCCGTCGCCTGGGCCAGACCTCGCCGTTCGGGCGGTTTCTGGACCCGGTGGCCGACAAGCTGATCGTCGCCGCAGCGCTGGTGCTGCTGGTGCAGGGCCACCCGCACAGCTACATGGCCGTGCCGGCCATCGTCATTGTCGGGCGCGAGATCACCGTCTCGGCGCTGCGCGAATGGATGGCCGAGATCGGCGAGCGGGCGCAGGTCGCCGTGTCCAGCATCGGCAAGACCAAGACCACCCTGCAGATGATCGCCATCAGCCTGCTGCTGTACGAACACAAACTGTATGGCCTGCCCGTCTACGAGCTGGGCGTGGCGTGCTTCTACGTGGCGGCAGCGCTGACGCTGTGGTCCATGGCCATGTACCTGAAAGCCGCCTGGCCCAGCCTGCGCAAGGCTTGACAGCGCGCCGCCCCGGCGCCGACAATCCGCGTCCCCATTCGGGCGGGAATAGCTCAGTTGGTAGAGCGCAACCTTGCCAAGGTTGAGGTCGCGAGTTCGAGTCTCGTTTCCCGCTCCACGTCTTTTCCTGGCCGCGCCCCGTGCGCGGCCAGTCGTTTCTGGCCCCGGCTAGGTGGCAGAGTGGTCATGCAGCGGCCTGCAAAGCCGCGTACGTCGGTTCGATTCCGGCCCTAGCCTCCATCCCACCGTTCGCATGGCGCCGCATAGCGCCGGAAACCCGCATAAACACTAGGTTTTTCCCCTTTCATGGGGTCGCTTAGTGCCGCTTGCAACCGTTGACAGCCGGGAAATTTGGGGGCACAAACGGGGACATCTACCGCCACGCGCGAAGGAGATGCCCCCAATGCCCCTGACCGACGCAGCAGTCCGCAACGCCAAGCCTGGCGTAAAGCCCGACGGCGCCGCCACGCCGAAGCCCTACAAGATTGGCGACGCCGGGGGGATGTACCTGGAAGTTGCCCCCACTGGGGGCAAGTGGTGGCGCCTGAAGTACCGCTTCAGGGGTAAGGAAAAGCGCCTGGCCCTCGGCGTGTATCCCAGCATCACGCTGGCAGAGGCCCGCCAGCGCCGCGATGAGGCCCGCCGCCTGCTGGCCCAAGGCATCGACCCGGGCGAGCACCGCAAGCTGACGAAGAACACGCTGCCGCAGGACGCGGACAGCTTCGAGGCCGTGGCCCGCGAGTGGTTCGCCAAGTTCTCGCCGACCTGGACGAAGGAGCACGCCGCCCGGATTTTGCAGCGCCTGACGCTGAACGTGTTCCCCTGGATCGGCGCCCGACCGGTGGGCAAGATCACTGCACCCGAGCTGCTGGCCGTGCTGCGCCGTATCGAGGCCCGCGGCCGCCTTGAAACGGCGCACCGGGCGCACCAGAACTGCGGCGCCGTGTTCCGCTATGCCGTGGCCACCGGCCGCGCCGAGCGTGACCCGTCCGGCGACCTGCGCGGCGCCATGCCGCCGGCCAGCAAGCGTCACCACGCCGCGGTCATTCATCCCAAGGCGATAGCCGAGCTGCTGCGCGTCCTGGAGGGCTACACGGGCAGCTTTGTCACCGCCTGCGCCCTGCGGCTGGCGCCGCTGGTGTTCGTGCGTCCTGGCGAACTGCGCCGCGCCGAGTGGGCCGAAATCGACCTGGACGCCGCCGAGTGGCGAATCCCGGCCGCCAAGATGAAGATGCGCGCCCCGCACGTGGTGCCGCTGGCCAGCCAAGCCGTCACCATCCTGCGCGAGCTGCACCCGCTGACCGGGCGCGGTCGGTATGTGTTCCCCGGTGCCCGCAGCGCCGACCGGCCGATGAGCGAGAACACCGTAAACGCCGCCCTGCGCCGGCTGGGCTATGACAAGGACGTGATGACCGGCCACGGCTTCCGCACGCTGGCCAGCACCACGCTGAACGAACAAAGCTGGCCGTCCGACATCATCGAACGCCAGCTTGCCCATACCGAGCGCAACAAGGTCAAAAGCGCCTACGACTGGGCACAGCACCTGCCCGAACGGCGCCGGATGATGCAGGCGTGGGCGGATTATCTGGGTGGACTCAAGCAGGGCGCCGACGTGGTGCCGTTGCTGAGGGGTGCATGACCGACAGTTGTCCGTACCGCCTTCTATAACATTAACGTTATAATGCACTGGACAGTCCATGCCCTGAACGCCGAGGTCGAGGCCGAAATCAAGGCCCTGCCCGCCGACATGCAAGCCCGCTACCTGCGGCTGGCCGACCTGATCGAGGCCCACGGCCTGGACCGCATCGGGGCACCCCACATCAAACACCTGGAAGGCAAGCTGTGGGAACTGCGTATCACCGGCCGCGACGGCATCGCCCGTGCGATCTACGTCACAGCTACCGGCCGCCGGGTGGTGGTCCTGCATGTCTTCGTGAAGAAGACCCAGAAGACCCCGCCGCGTAGCCTGGAAACCGCCAGAAAACGACTGAAGGAACTTGAGCCATGAAGACCCACGCCGATCTGAAGAAAGCCCTGCTGCGCAACCCGGAAGTCCGGGCCGAGTACGACGCACTGGAAGATGAATTCGCGCTGATTGCGCAACTGATCGAGGCCCGCGCCCGTGCCGGCCTGACGCAGGCGCAGGTGGCCGAGCGCATGGGCACCCAGCAGACCGCCGTGGCTCGCCTGGAAGGCGGGCGGGTGCGCCCAAGCCTCGCCACCCTGCGTCGCTATGCCGAAGCCACCGGCGCGCGCATCGTGGTGCGTCTGGAAGCCGCCTAGCGCCAGCTGCCGCGAAGTCTGATTGTCTGCCGCGCCTAGCCCGAGGGGGCGAAAAGCCGGACATCCTGCCGGCTTGGCGCGGCCTTCTACAAGGGCGAGGGTGCGCGCATGGCGCTGAAACCGACTTCTGAGCAATTGGATCAACTTCTCTTCTTTCTGGAATCCTGCGAGAAAGCCGCTAATCCACCGCCTGCGCCGAGCGGCGTGCTGAGGAATCCTCGACTTTCCGCACCGCCTAAACCGCGCCCCCACCCCGAGACGCTCGCGGATCTCTTGAACGGGGAACCGGCGCCCTTCGAGGTGACTGAACGCTTGGGGGGTGATCGGGCAGGACGAGTGGCCCAACTTTATTTATGGCTGAGGCGGTTCCCCGCTTTCGCTTGGATGAAGGAACAGCCTGCCATAATAGAAGGGCTCAAGACATTTAATCGGATACAGAAGCTAAGGAAACGCTGATCAATCCCCCGAAACCAGCGCTATGGACATGACGGCGCTGACGCGTGACCGCCCCTGGGGAAAAACGGCCCGTTTTCGGGTGTGGATCGGGCCAATGTGCGTGTTCTGGCCGGATATTCCGGTTTTGGGCTCCCTCAGGACGCACGGAGGGTGTGCCGCGCCCGAAGGCGCCAGCCGGCAATCACCACGTTGGCCAGGCCGAACAGCGTGAACAGCTGCGCCTGGTTCTTGGCCAGCCCCCGGTAACGCGCCTTGCGGTGCTTGAACAGGTTCTTGATGATGTGAAACGGATGCTCGACCTTGGCCCGCAGGCTCGCCTTGACCTGTTCGATCCGTTCCTGCAGGCGGCCCAGCGCGTCATCGGGCAGGGCCCGGCGCACGCCCGGGCGCAGCGCCACGTGCCAGGTGACCGGCGTGTCCCGATTCTCCGGGCGCTTGGCTACGCCCTGGTAGCCGGCATCGCCCAGCGCGTCCGTTTCCTGCCCGTGCAGCAGGGCGTGCGCCTGGGTCACGTCGTTGACGTTGGCCGGCGTGGTCAGCACCGTGTGCACCAGCCCCGAGTCCAGGTCGACCCCGATGTGCGCCTTCATGCCAAAGTGCCACTGGTTCCCCTTCTTGGCCTGATGCATGTCCGGATCGCGCGCCCGGTCGCGGTTCTTGGTCGACGGCGGGGCGGCGATCAGCGTCGCATCCACGAGGGTGCCCTCACGCAGCAGCAGGCCCTGGCGGGCCAGGTGATCGCGAATCGTCTCGAAGATCACCCGGCTCAGACCCTGATCTTCCAGCAGGCGGCGGAACTTCAGCAGCGTGGTCGCATCCGGCGCCGCCTCGCGGGCCAGGTCGATGCCGATGAAGCAGCGGATGGCGTGGCTGTCGTACACGGCGTCCTCGATGCCCTCGTCCGACAGCCCAAAGCACTGCTGCGCCACGTACATGCGCAGCATGCGCGACAGCCCCAGCGGCGGGCGGCCCGGGCCCTTGCCGGCCGGGTAGAACGGCGCCAGCGCCGCCTCCAGCTGCGCCCACGGCGTCACCGCCTGCAGCTGCGCCAGGAAGCGCTCGCGGCGCGTCTGCTTCTTCTTGCCGGCGTACTCGAGGTCGGAAAAGCTCGTTTGCATGACGTCTGCTCACCACCGCTGCGGACCAGGTCACATTGTCTCAGGACCAAGGTCTCATGCCTCCAACGGGAGGGAATAAATCAGCGTTTCCCTAAGAAAGCACGATTCGAAATTTGTAGACGATCTTGCGATCCTTCGCTTTTGGCTGTTCGCTGGTTGGGCCGTGAGAGTAATGAGCAGGAAGAACAAGCCGGCACCTCGCGCAGATGAACGAATTAAAGCCGCTGCCGCTGCAAAGGCATTGCGAGACATCGCGAAGAAAACCACGCTATTCAAGGAGGCCGGTATTAAGTGCCCAGAAGTGGACACGTTCCTGCAAGCGCTCGATCGATTGCACGCACTCACCACAGTTAAGCGCCGACCCCGCACTGATGAATTTACGAACGACAGGAAGTACGTCGAACTACTTGCAGTGCTCGCGATAAGGCTCTTCGGCGACGCCCCTCCCGCGCTCATCTGTGAGGTGACCGCACTGAAGGTCATGAATCCAGACAAGGTGTCGATCACGAAGCAGGTGAGCGCCTTCAAAAAAGAGGCCTTGGCAGAGAAGGTGTGAGATAAGCGAACAAAAATGCACCGGTTCTAACATGTTCAATTGGAGGGCAAATCCATCCCACTTCTGGCACCTGTGATATAGCCCGCCGGCCCCAGACTTGCGCCACCTGCCGCTGTTGGCAGCCTATGAACAAAGGTGGCGAAAATGCTCGATTATCGAACATTGCCGGATGAGGCTTTGATCCATGCCGTCGAGGTGCATCGGCCGCACGGCCCGGTGCCCATGGGGCGCACGGCGTTCAATGAGGCCGTACGCCGTGGCGAAGCGCCACAACCGGTCCAGCGGCGCCACCGTTCCACCCTGTACCGCTGGGGCGATATTCGCGAGTTTCTCGAAAAGCTCGCCACCGGCGAGAACGCCTGATGGCCGCCGGAAAAAACCCCGCACACGGCGGTGGCCGTGGCGGGGCTTATCAATGGAGTGCGCTTTACGGGGGTCGATCCGACTCGCGCGGCGAGTTTCGGCGCGACTTGCTGCCCGAGCCGCTGGGGTATTACGCGGCCGAGGGAATTCGGCTATCCGGCCGCGGCGCATGGCGTGACGCGGTTTGCCCGTTCCACCAGGACACACGGCCGAGCTTGCGCGTTCACTCTGAAACGGGCGGCTTCAAGTGCATGGCCTGCGGTGCCAGCGGCGGGGACGTCCTTTCATTCCATCGGCGCCGGCACGTCATGGGATTCGTCGAGGCAGCAAAGGCGCTCGGCGCATGGAGCGTGCTATGAGCGCCGTCATCGAGCGCGAGACGCCACAGCAAGCCGCGCGTCGGTTTTCCGCTGGGGCCATCCGGGATGGATTCCAGCCGCAGGCGCTGCACTGCTACACCGACGAAAGCGGCGACGCGCTTTTCTGGCGCATGCGGGCAAATAACCCGGCGACCGGCGAGAAGTGGATCAGGCCGATGCACCTGGAAGGCGGCGAATTCGTGATGGGCGAACCGGCGTTCGATGAAGGAAAGCCGATCTATCGCCTTCACGAAATAGCCGGCCATCCCGATGCACCGGTCTTCGTTGTCGAGGGTGAGGGCTGCGCCGACGCGCTGGTGAAGGCCAGCCTTATCGCCACCACGTCAGGCGGTGCCGGATCGGCTGCCGCGGCCGACTGGTCCCCGCTTGCCGGGCGCGCCATCACTATCTGGCCGGACAACGATGAACCCGGCCAGCAGTACGCCGTCGACGTGGCTGAGCGCCTGCGGGCGCTCGGCTGCACCGTGCGCGTGATCGACGTTGCCGCGCTCGATCTGGACCCCAAGGGCGACGCCGTGGACTGGCTGGCAGTCAATCCGGGCGCCACGGCCGACGACGTGTTGGCGCTGCCGTGCCTGCCGTGCCTGCCGCACCAGACCGCTGAGCCACAAACGCCCCGCCACGTGAGCCGATGCATGGCCGACATCAAGTCGGTGCCGGTTCGGTGGCTGTGGCCCGGCCGCATCGCGCGCGGCAAGCTGACCATCGTGGCCGGCATGCCGGGCCTGGGCAAGTCTCAAATCACGGCGAGCATGGCGTCCGTCGTCACCAGCGGCGGGCTATGGCCGGTGGACCGCTCACGCGCCGGGTCTGGCAGCGTCATTTTCCTGACCGCCGAAGATGATGCCGCCGACACGCTGAGGCCGCGCCTGGAAGCTGCTGGCGCCGTCTTGACCCGCGTGTACGTGCTTGACGCTGTACGCGCCGCAGACCGCGAGGGCAGGCCCTTCGAGCGGGGCTTCGACCTGACCCGCGACCTGGACGCGCTGGCCGATCTTATCGACACCATCGGCGACGTGCGGCTGGTCGTCATCGACCCGATCACGGCTTACCTGGGCGCCACCGATAGCCACCGAAACGCTGAGGTTCGCGCCGTGCTGGCGCCCTTGGCGGCGCTGGCGGCGAAGTACGACGTGGCCGTGGTGGCCGTGTCTCACCTGAACAAAAGCGGCGGCGCCGACGCGTTATCCCGAGTCACGGGCTCGTTGGCCTTCGTGGCTGCCGCGCGTGCCGCGTTCATCGTCGCCAAGGACCCCGCGGACCCGGACCGTCGGCTGTTCCTGCCGGTGAAAAATAACATCGGGCCGGATGGCGACGGCCTGGCGTACAGGATCGAGGCGGCGACCGTGGGCGACATTCACACCTCCCAAGTGGCGTGGGGTAGCGAGCGAGTGACGATGACGGCGGGCGCGGCGCTGGCGGCCATCGAGAGCCGTGGCAGCGAGCGCGGCGAAGATGACGCACCGCAGCGCGGCGAGGCCGAGGCATGGCTTCGGGACGCGCTCGCTGCCGGCGCGGTGGCATCCAAAGAACTGAAGCACCTGGCGCGCGCTGACAGTGTCGCGTGGCGCACGATCGAGAGGGCAAAAAAGGCGCTCGGGGTGATGGCGCGCAAGCATGGATTCGGCGACGAAGCACGCTGGTCATGGGAACTGCCCGCAGACGAAGACCGCCACACCGACAAAGACCGCCACCGAACGCCGCCAACACCAGATGACGTGGCGGCCTTCGCTGAAAGTGAAGCCACAAGCCCTTTTGTGGAGCGGGTTTCAGCGAAGGCCGCCACCGCTCAGGGTCTTGGCGGTCTTCGCGGTGACGATGGCGGTCTTCGGGGCTGCACCGCCGATGAATATGCCAAGGCACGGGGTGCGTTTTGACGGCCGCCGATCTGCTGTCGACGGCGCTGGCCCGCGGGCTTGTGTTCGAGGTTCGCGGCGACCGAGTCATTTACGAGGGGCCGGTCGAGGCCGTCACCGATGACTTGCTGGCCGGCCTGCGCGAGCACAAGCCCGAGCTGCTGCAACTGCTGGCCAAGGAGGAACCCGGCAAGGTGCTGCACAGCTACGGCAAAGGCTACCGGCACCCGGACGGCCGCGTCGAGACTGGCGAGCCCGAACCGATGCCACGCCCTGCCGTGGACTGGCCGGCCGACCTAGACGCCATGCTGCGCAGGGTGTCGGCGTTCTACGAGTGGACGCAGGCTGATCGTGCTGACTTCACCGCCTGGGCACGGCGTTCACCGGACGGCATGGCCGATGCCCGCGCCTTCCTTGAGGCTGAAGCGGCCAAGTTGCCGGCACCTAGCCTGACCGACCGCCCCCGCGTGGCGCTGGGTCGATGACGGTGAACTGGCGGCGCTTGATGCGGCTATCCGCGGGCTTGAGTTTGAAGATAACTACGCGAGGGCGTGATAAATGCGAACCATCCGGACCCCTAAAAACGCTGATGCGGTATGCGCCGCGTTGGCCAATGGCAAGAGCGCGGCCGCTGCGTGTAGGGCTGCTGGCCTGGGGCGCACTGCGTTCTATGCCTGGCGGAACGATGATCCAGAGTTCCTGGAGCGCACTGACGCGGCCATCGAGGAAGGCACAGACAAGCTGGAAGACGTTGCCCTACAGCGTGCTGAGGACTCCAGCGACCTTCTGCTGATCTTCCTTCTCAAGGCCCGCCGGCCTGGAAAGTACCGCGAGCGCTACGTCGTTGAGGGCGGCGCCAAGCCGATCGAGGTCGTCGTCACGCGCCGGATCGTGCGGCCCCGCGAATAAAGCCGCCGTGCGTTTCTGCCCTGGCCCTGCCGGGCCAAGTCAAGATAAGCCGTCCGAGCGAACGTGAGTGAGGCTACTCGCCGCCGACGTTGGCGTGCCCATTTCATCGAGCACAAACGCTTGTCTGAGGATTACCGGCGGCGGCAGGACGTTTACCACGACGCGCTCCTTCGATGGGCGCAGGGCGGTTTCAAAGGCCCGAGGGCGGTGGAACCGAGGCCGCCGGATTGCCCGCGTCTGCCGGACGAGCTGCGCAGCCTGACTTGCGGCGCCAAGACGCGCGCCGGCACGCCATGCAAGCGCATCGACCTGTACGAGTCGGGCCGCTGCCGGTTCCATGGTGGCCTCAGCACCGGGCCGCTGACCCCTGAAGGCAAGCAGCGCGCTGCTCTGAACGGATTGCGGCCGAAGAAAAAGCGGACCCCATGATCGGATAGCTTAGGCTAACGCTGCGAACCCAAAATCTCCTGAGTCATGTTGAGGCGTTTGACGCCAATGGCGCGACGTTCCGATGTCAGCGCGCTTCCCCGGCTGCTTGCCGGGCTTACTGTAATGCGGTAGAACTTTTGCCGTGGCAACATCCTGGGGCAGCGGAATGAAAGGACTTATCGTTGCAACGCTGCTGCTCGCCGGGACGGCGCAGGCGCAAGTCTGTCAGTGGAAGGACGCGAACGGCGTCACGCAATTCGCCAGCCAATGCCCGAGCGATGTTGAGGTCGAACAGCGTTGGAGGACGCGACCAATAGATTATGGTGCCGCTCCGGCGCCGAGCCTGCTTATCGAGCAGGCGAATCGAATCAAGGCTAAGAACGCTGCGGAGGCGGCGCAGCTTCAGCAGAAGCGGGCGATCCAGGCAGAGGATGAGTACGTCAAGAAATTGCGGCGCATGGCGCAGGGCAACGGCAAGGGACTCAACCAGACCTGGAGCGAAGTGGCGGTGGACGCACAGCATCGACGGTTCGCTACCGACGAACTTGACCGCATCGAACGCAGGAGAGCTGGCCTACCGCCCAAGAGCGAGGTGGAGAAGCGCGTAGAGCGTTTGGAGCGCAAGGTTGATCGTGACCGCCGGAGGACGATCGCTGAGCAGCACGCCATCAGGTCGAAACAGCGCCAGCAAGAGTTCGACATGACAATGGACAAAATACGCCAACGGTGAGGGCTGCGCGCTTTTTGATCTGGGCGGCTACGGATTCGGCACGCGGCCAACAACTGGCTTCCACTCCCTCACGAGCCGCTGCGCCTCGGCGAGCTCGGCCGGCGTCATCAACGTAGCGACGAGGTCTCGGTTCTCGACCGCGATCTTTCGGTTTGCCGCGTCTGACGCGGGAAGAAGTGTCGCAGCGAGCTCAAGCCATTTGTAAGCCTGCACACGATCTTGAGCCACGCCCTCCCCGTTGCCATACATGAACCCCAGCATGTTTTGGCAATACGCATTGCCCTGCTCCGCGGCCAGGCGGTACCACTTGGCGGCCTCGGCATGGTTTGTGGTTACGCCTATGCCGTTGTTGTACATGACTCCGAGGCTGTTCTGGGCATTCGTATCTCCCCGCTCGGCGAGCGTTCTGAATACCCTCAAGGCCGTCGCGTAGTCACCGCGCTCATAAGCGGCCCAGCCGTCTTCGCTGGTCGCGGTTGCGGTCGCCTTTGGCTCCTTGGGCTTCAAATGCGGCAGCAGGTCACGCCCGGCTGGCTCTGTCTCGCCCTTGGGCCGCTTGACCCCTTCTTCATATGGGATGCGCTCGGTGGACTCACGCTTGGCAAATTTCATCGCGCCGAGGAATTCTTCGTCATTCAGTATTGTTGCCCTCGATGTCTCTTGGACCGCCTGATTGGGCGTCGGCGATTCCTGAGTGATCAGCCCAAACGAAACCCATACAAATAGCGTTGTGGCGATGGCACCAATTGCACGTGCCGGTGTCCAGCTTCGATGCGTTACCACCGCATGGCAGGACGTATCCCACAGCGTCGTTCCGGTCCGGGTGAGCCGCCTATAGGCGAGCATCATTGGGACAATCAACACGATTGGGATGCCCAGGCCCAGACCTTTCACCCATACGTCGAGACTGCGCCTTCTGGCATCTTCGGATGACAAGGGCTCCCCATCGGGATTGGCCACTTCTATGCCGAACAGCCATTTTCCGGGCGTGGTCTTGAACTGAGAAAGTAGCGCTGCCTCGACCGGGATCATCAAAAAGAGCGCGAGGATAACCAACCAGAATTGTCCACCGGGGGTGTTGATAAGATGCAAGATGTCGGGCAACGTGACGCCTGTCAGGCCCATCATCAGGCCCATCAAAAATTCCACGAAGAAAATCAAGGTGGTCACAAAGAGGATCGAGTCAATCATGCGGGCAAAGTACCGCCGCCACGGGTGATGATGCCCGCCCAGAAAGCTTCGACTTTGATTAACCGGCGGCGGTGCAGCCGGTGCAGCTGGCGATAGGGGCGACGGGGCCGACGTGGCCGGTCCACGTGCTGCATCGCCCCGGTCCGGCGAATCTTTGAGCAGCAGGACAGCCACCGCGCCCAGAAGGGCCACCCCTACCCACTGCACCAGCAGCATTTGGGTGTTCACGGACGCCGGGATACTGCCCCGACGTGGTGGTTCCGCGAGGTAGTTGTTCCATCCCGGATCATCATATAGTTCCGTCTCGGTCCCCGCTGCTGCTGGCGCGCGAGGTGTTCCGGGAGCTGGCAGGGGACGGGAAAGCGGTTGATCGGGAGGTGTCCGCATGCTGATTGCACTGCACAAACAAGCCCGCACCACGCCCCACGTGCGGGCGCAGATCGCGGCCAGTGATGAGCCGGTGGCGGTGCTGGCCCGCCGCTTTGGCGTCACCGAGCCGACGATCTACAAATGGAAGCGGCGCCCGGATGTCTACGACCGGCCGCACACCGCGCACCGCCTGCAAACGACGTTGACCCCCGGCCAGGAGGCGATCGTGGTCTACCTGCGCCGGGCCCTGCTGCTGCCGCTGGACGACCTGCTGGCGGTGACGCGCGAGTTCCTGTGTCCGGACGTGTCCCGCTCCGGGCTGGACCGCTGCCTGCGCCGCCACGGCGTGGGCAACCTGCGCGCCCTGCGCCCGGCGCCGGACAAAGCGGTCAGCAAGACCTTCAAGACCTACGTGCCCGGCTTTGTGCACGTCGACGTGAAGTACCTGCCGCAGATGGCCGACGAGGACCGGCGCCGGTTCCTGTTCGTGGCCATCGATCGGGCCACCCGCTGGGTTTACGTGGCCCTGAAAGCCGACAAGAGCGCGCGCTCGGCGCGCGCCTTCCTCAGTGCCCTGGCCACGGCCTGCCCGGTGCGCATCACGCGCCTGCTCACCGACAACGGCACCGAGTTCACGGACCGGCTGTTCGGGAGCCGGGCGCGGGCCCCGACCGGGACGCATGAGTTCGATCGCCTGTGCCAGGAACTGGGCATCGAGCACCGTCTGACGCCCCCGCGCCACCCGCAGACCAATGGCATGGTCGAGCGCTTCAACGGGCGCATCGCGGACCTGCTGCGCACGCACCACTTCAGGTCCAGCGAGGACCTGGAGCAGACCCTGCACCGCTATGTCACGCTCTACAACCACCACTTGCCGCAGAAGGCACTGAACGCCCAGACTCCGGCTCAAGCGCTTCAGCACTGGTACGCTTCAAAACCGGAGCTGTTTCATCGAAGGCCAAATAATCGGCCGGGACGTGACAGGTAGTGATACCCCATGTTGAACGCGGTCCCCCGAACCTGGACCTGGAACGGCGGGAACAGCAACATTGCCAACAGGATGGCCGCACATAGGATCAGCACCTGCTTCTGATGCTTGTTCATTCGAAGACACTCCCTGGAGCGCGCACAGCAGGGCGAATATACGTCAGCGGGGTATCAGGGGAGCGCGGCGTTTCGGGCACTATGGCCGCGGGTGCGGTACAGGCTTCCCCTGCCCGCGCGGGTGTCTAAAGTAGACCGAGGCAGGACATGGCAGCCGGCTACAAGACTGGCGGACGCCAGAAAGGCACGCCCAACACGCCCACGGCGGCCCTGGCCGAGCGGCTTGAAGATCGCGGCTGCGACCCGATGGCGGCGCTGGTGGAGATCGCCCAGGACGCCGAAACGCCATGTGAACTGCGGGTGCGCATTTACGGCGACTTGCTGCCGTTCTTATACCCGCGGCGCCCGGGGTCTTCACTGGCGTGCTTGGCACTCCCAGACGACAACGAGGTCGGCAGCTTCGCGCGGGGCCGTGGGCCGGGCCGCGGCGAGCACGCAGAACGCCGCTGAGATCGCCTGCACCCCCTTAGCACTGTCCGCGGGCACGAGGCGCAGCTTTCTACACCTTCTGTCGGCAGGGTAGACACAGCCCGCGCGCAGGCGAGGGGTAGAGGGGCTGCAACAACCGCCGCGCACGCGCGCGAGATGCAAAGGCGGCAGCCACACAACTCGGGTGCTCTATGCCACTGCCTGCCCATAGCGCCCCTACCCAGCACTTATGTCGTGTGGGCAAGAGTCACGCCGGCACCAAACTATTTTGGGGGCATATTTGGGGGCATTTCATCGGTAATTTGTTCGATGAATTGCGCAACCATGCGGGTTTCCTGCGCATATTCGATTGAGGCCCTAGCCTCCACGCGCTCATGGCACCCGCTGCCGACCCTGGCACGACGAGGTCGGGCCAGGGATTCCGCTGGCGCCGACGATCAGTATGAAGTCGCTTCCCGGATCGCCGGCTGCGGCCGCAGCTCGGGCACCTTCCCGCCGCGCAGCTGTTCCAGCGCGTACTTGCGCCAGGCGAGCTGAAAGCCGTCCGGCCGGTACAGCGGTGCCGGATCGTTGCTGCCGTGGCGCTTGGCGTAGGTATGCGAGTCTTCGGTCATGCTCAGATCCTGCGCGTTGAAGCGCACCATGCCGGCCCAGCGGCCCCAGCCGTAGAAGCGCGCCAGCCAGGATGCCCGCTGCAGCAGTGTCTTCGGGTAGCCGCAGGCGACCTGGAAATACAGGTAATGGTCGGCATCGGTCTGCACGAACCACTCGTAGTACAGCGAGCCGCCGATCGGGAAGTTCGACACCCGCACGATGCCCGGCAGGCGCACCGACACGATGCTGTTCACGCCCAGCGGCCCGTCGGCGAACTTGGTGAGCTTGATGACTTCGCCGAAGCGCTTCGGCGGCCAGGTGCCCAGGCCCGGATACTCCCGGTTGTTGCCCATGCCGGCGAACTTGTCGAGCAGCCACTCGCCGTCCTCGCCTTCCGTGCCCAGCACGGCGCTCGGTCCCTCGGCGTAGCCGAACATGTCGACCATGCGCATGTAGGCCGAATCCCGGTGCAGAAAAGTGGCGTGGCCAAGGCCCGGATTCTCCACATGCCAGCGCCAGTTGCCGGCCGCCACGCGGCGCACGGTGTGGACCTCGCTGGCTTCCAGCAGCCCGCGCGGGATGTCCTGCTCCACCGGCACCGGCGCGCTGTCGGCCAGCCAGATCCACACGATGCCCTGGCGCTCGGCCACCGCGTAGGTGCGTACGCGCGCCTTGCCGACGATGGCGCTGTCCGGCCCGTCGGTGAGCGCCGCCACCAGCCGGCCGTCGGCTACGTCGAAGGTCCAGCCGTGGTAGCGGCAGGTCAGCGTGCGCGAGCCGGGGAACTCGCAGCTGCCCTTGGACAGCTGCGTGCCGCGGTGCGGGCAGGCGTTGGCCACCGCGTAGGCCACGCCCTGGCGGCGCAGCAGCACCACCGGGTCGCCCATGAGCGTGCGTGCCAATGGCCGCTCGGTAATCTCGCGCGACAGTGCCACCGGGTGCCAGTAGTTGCGCAGGCCGCTTTCAGGAATGTGCTGATAGAACAGCTCATTGATGCGTGCCGCGTCGGCGCGGGCGTCGATGACCTGCATGGTTTTCTCCTCCGTTCCACGGGCGCCGACGGTATCGGGTGCGCTCGTGGCCTGGCAGCCTAGCAACACGGTCTGTGTGCCACAAGCGTTGTCCCGGCCGTGAAGCCCAAGCGCCGCAGCGGCTGCTACCATCGGCGCCAGCGAGCGCCAGCCGGTCGCTACAAACACAAGAATGCGCGCATCCAGAGGAGGACACGCTCGATGGCCGAGATTCTGGGCCTGACGGTTTCGGATTTTCCGTTCCTGCGCATGAAGCCGGCCAACATGCCGTGGGTGCTGTGGGGCAACCTGGCCTGGGGCTGGCGCGACCAGCCACCGCTGCGCGATCTGGCCCACTGGCCGGCGCCGATGCGGGCCGAGTGGGGCGCCGATCAGGGCTTCGCGGCCGGGGCGGCGCACCAGTTGCGCCAGCACGACCAGTTCCGCACCCTGCGCCGGGCGCTGGACGATTTCCGGCCGGACTTGCTGCTGATGCTGTACCGGGACGTCCACGAAACCTTCGCCGGCCCCGAGCGCCCGCAGTGGTGGCTGCATACGCACGACGCAGTCAGCGTTCAGCCGTATAACCTGTGGACGTTTTTCCGCGACAACTGGTTCGAGGAAGACCCGGATCGGGCCGAGATATTCCGCGGTCACCCCGAGGCGGCGGCCACTATTGCCAAGCATCTGGGCGAGTCTGGCGTGACACCCACCCTGGTGCCGAAGTCGCCCCATCCAGGCGGGCTGGGTCACAACTGCATTGCCGGCGCCGTGCACCTGGACTTCGACTGCCGGGAATTCCGCACGCCGATCCTGCCGCTGGGCATCGACCCGTTCCGTTTCGGCCGGGTGCGGGACGAGGAAGGCCTGAGCCCGCTCGACCTGTCCCGTGACGACCCGCCGCTGACGCCGCAACAGGCCTTCGACCTAGGCGTTGAGATCGCCCGCGCGCTGCGGCCTTCGCCGTGGCGGGTGGCCATCGTGGCGGCTGCCGACTGGTCGCACGCCAACGACGCCGGCAAGGCGCAGGGGCGCATCCACCCGGACATCGAGGCCGATCGGGCAGTGTTCGAGCAATGGCGACGCGGCGCTTACGGCGCCTGGCCGCAGCAGCTCAATTTCGAGCACTTCGAAGCGCACGCCCAGTGGGAGCTGCTGATCCCGACCGTGCTGGCCGGCGCCATGAGCGAAGTCGGCGCCGGCGCACCGCGGCACGCGGACTTTCAGCCCACATGGGTGTGCAACGACGATTTCGTGACCACCGTTTTCGAGCCCCGCTGAGGACGCCGCCATGGGACGTTTGCAGGATCGCGTGGCGCTGGTGTTCGGCGCCAGCCCGCACATTGCCGGCACCACCGCGCACTGGTTTGCCAAGGAAGGCGCCCGGGTGGCGGTGGCCGACTACAAGGCCGAAGCCGCCGAGGCCTGCGCGAACTTCCTGCGCGGCAAGGGCTTTGATGCCCACGCCCTGGTCGGCGATCCCACGCAGGAGGCCGACGCCCAGCGCCTGGTGGCCGAGGCCGTCGGCCATTACGGGCGTGTTGACATCATGTTCAACCAGGTCGGCAACCAGTACCGCCACACGGTGCTGGACATGAACCTGCACGACTGGAACCGCAGCCTGCACGGGTATCTGACCGGCGGCATGCTGACCACCAAGTACACGGCTCGGGCCATGACCGAGCTGGGTATCGCGGGCTCGATCATCCACATCGTGTCCGACGCCGGCCACCAGGGCGAGGCCGGCAACAGCGCCTACAACGCCGCCAAGGCCGGGCTGCTGAACTTCTGTCGCGGCGCCGCCATGGAACTGGCGCGCAGCAAGATTCGCGTCAACACCATCAGCCCCACCTTCATGGACCACCTGCTGTGGCAGTACCCGGCCAAGATGCTCAATCCGCGCCTGCACGGTCCCAACACGATGTCCGCGGATGATTTCCTGAAAGGCATTCCGCTGGGCCGCTTCTGCAACGCGCGCGACATCGCCAATGCGGCGGTGTTTCTGGCCTCCGACGAATCGTCGTTCATGACCGGCCAGGACCTGATGCTCGACGGCGGCGCGCGGGCCGGCTATTTCTGCTGGCAGCCTGGCCAGTTCAGCGGCATCACCACCGAGGACGCCATCGGCGAGCTGCAGCCGCACCAGTACGGCGAGCCCGCACCGCAGATCAAGATCGATTATTGAGAAGGAGCAAGGCCATGAACAGCCCGGAATTCGTCTCGCGATTCGTACGTGCCGGTGCCTACAAGATGCACTACATCGAGTGGGGCGACGGCATGCCGGTGGTAATGGTGCACGGCGGCGGGCCGGGCGCGGCGGGCGAATTCGGCTGGGGCCACAACGTTGGCGCGCTCGGCCGGCATGGTCGCGCCATCGCGGTCGACCAGATCGGCTTTGGCCTGAGCGACAAGCCGCTCGACAAGGAGTTCTCGCATCAGTTCCTGGCCGAGCAACTGGCGGTGTTCATCGACACGCTGTGCCTGGACGAGGTGTACCTGACCGGCAACTCGATGGGCGCCTACGTGGCCGCGCGATACGCGCTGGATCACCCCGGGCGAGTCAAGAAGCTGCTGCTGGTCAGCAGCGGCACCATCGCCACCGGCATGGGTATCGAGATGGGCGCGACCCCGGGCATGAAAAAACTGGTGGCCTACGACGGCACCAAGGAAGGCTTGCGCAATTTCATCAGCGGCATCCAGCACCATCCGGAGCGCATCAGCGAGGAACGCCTGGAGAAGCGCTGGCAGTATGCGCAGCTTCCCGGCGTGCCCGAGGTGCAGGCTTCGTTCTTGAATTTTTTCCGCGACCGTCGGGTCAACGATCCGCAGGCCGCGCAGTGGTTCGACCTGCGCCATCGCCTGCCCAAGCTGGACATCCCCATGCACTTCATCTGGGGCCGGCACGACGTCTTCGCCACCCCGGAAATGGCCGATCAGCTAAAAGAGCTGCTGCCCAACGCCACTTTCGAGTGGTTCGAGGATTCCGGCCACGTCTGCCAGAACGACGAACCGGATCGGTACAACGAGGTGGCCCTGAAGTTCTTTTTTGCGCATGAGACAGATCGGGACGTTATCGCCGCCGCGCCGTCCGGCTGAGTCCCTTACGCCCTGCCTGTATGCCCCGGGTGGGCGGAAACACCGTCCAGCCGAGCTTGTATTGCCGGATAGATTGACAGGTCGAACCTGCGCTTGTTCTGCCACGTGCGAGTGTCCGTGCAGCGAAATTTTGGTGATCGCCACGCGAGTACCGAGCCGGCAAGGGGTTTGTGCCCATTGCGTTCGCTGCCGCCATGACGAAATACCCCAGTTCGGCGTCTTCAAACGCGGGCGGCCGCGAGTCGGAAATCCAAGATCCGGTCACCAACACTGCGCGACGTTCCAGGATCGCGCCGTGCCGGTAGCGGCTTGACCATCGCGGCGGCCGACACCTAGACTACGCGCCCTCTCAATTCCCCGGTAGCTCAGTCGGTAGAGCAAGTGACTGTTAATCACTGGGTCGGCGGTTCGAGCCCGTCCCGGGGAGCCATTTCCGAAGTCTGCCCTCGCGGCAAATTCCTGTAGCGCATGATCGACACCCTGCCCAAGGCCCTGATCGCCACCGTCGTCGCCATCGTGGCGGTCGGCGTGGTGTTTGCGCTGATCGTCTGAGCAGGCCGCGGCGGCAATCGCCGCAGTCTGCTCATCCATCAGTTTCCGGCGGAGCCGGGTTGGTCGGCCTTACGGTCGGAGTACCGCGTTACGTCCAAGGCTCGCCCCGGATGGCTCTGCAACCGCTGTGCCGGATGATATCGGCGCGGTTCCAGGGCGCGTTCGGCATCGACGCCGAGCCGTGCTTCGGCCCTTGACCGGTCAATGTCCGGCGCTTCGCAGACGGGCGCGGTCGGTGCGCGCCCGGTTTGACTTCAGGGCGCACCATTTGAATCGCTTGTGTGATTGATGCGTTGGGGCATCCATGCCTCAAGGGCACCTCGAAAGGTTTTGTCCAGGCGCCCTTCAGTGACGCGTGTCACACGATCTTGTGGTTCAAGTCGTGTCATCATCCTGCTTGCAAAGTTGGCTTTGCCAGCATTTGCATCCATACTTTGTGGCATACAACAGCTTCACCAATCGCAGATACTTCGCAGGAATACGACGTGCGTGCGAGCAAGCCCAGGCGCAGCGGATGGTTACGCTGGTTATTCTGGCTGACCGTCAGCCTGCTGATTGCGGGCGCGGCCCAGCTTTGGCACGCGCTGTCCGGTCGTGACTGGGTGTTGGCGGCCTGGCTGTTGCCGTTGCCGGTCCTGGCAGGGATTGCCTTCAGCGCCCTGTGGGGGCTGCTGGGCTCGCGTCGCGAGGTGGCGCCAGCCCGCGCGGGCCGAGCCAAGGCCAATCAACGAAAGTTCCCGCGCCACCCCAAGGCGCATTTGCAGGAACTGCAGCGCTCGGGCGACTACTGGGCGATCATGCTGCGTCTGCCCCCCGAGGGCGGCTGCCAGGTTGCGCAGTCCTTGCGCACGCAGGTGTTCGATTTGTATCGCGCGCCGCTGCTGCCGCTTGGCGGCTGCGCCAATGCAAGCTGCAAATGCGGGTATTCGGGCCTGAAGAACCGCCGCCGCCGCGATGTATTGCCGGCGACGCTCGAGCGCGATCGCCGCGCCGGGGCGGTGATCGAGTGGACCGGCGGCAAATTGCCGGTGCCGCCGGAGCCCCACGAGATCAACCGCAGGCAGGGTATTGCGCCGCTGCCGGAAGGGCTCAGCCCGTGATGATTGCAGGGCTCAGCCCGTGACGATTGCGCAGCGGCTGTTGCTGTCGTTCGGCTTGATCCTGCTGCTGTTCGGTATCAATGTGGCGCTGGCCCTGGGGGCGCAATTTTTTCGCTCGAACAGCGTCGAACGCATCCAGGATGCGGCCGAAAGTCAGTTGCTGCTGGCCCGCGCCGCGCTGCAATTACGGGCTTTGGACCCGCGTTCAGGGGCCGTGGAAGCCACTCCTTCGGCCGCATTGGACGATACGCTCACACAGCTTGCCAGCAGAGAGTCCCTGGCCGGCAGCACCGATCTGCAGGCCCTGCGCAAGGCGGTGGATGAACTGCGCAGCGGCACTTGGTCCTCGCATGAGGCAAGCGATCCTCTGTTGCGCCGCATTCGCGTGCACCTGGCCGCGTTACAGGCGGCGCAGCAAGCGCATGCCGACGCCGTGGCGGCTCAGGATGCGTCTGTCGAGCGCCTGACCCGGCAGGTGAGCATCGCCAACCTGCTGATCACCGGCGTGCTGGTGGTGGTGGTGACCCTGCATTTCTTTGTCTTCCTGCGCCGCCGCGTGATCCAGCTGAATGCCGGTGCGCAGCGCATCGGCGGCGGCGACCTTACCTACCGCATTCCCCTGGAGCATGACGACGAGCTGGCGGATGTGGCACGCGGCATCAACCAGATGGCCGGTCAGTTGCAGCAGGCTGCCCGCAGCACCGAGGAGGCACGTCAGGCGGCCGAGCAGGCCAATCAGTTGAAGAGCGCTTTTCTGGCCAACATGAGCCACGAGTTGCGCACGCCGATGAACGCCATCATTGGCTACACAGAAATGCTGCTGGAAGACCTTGGCGACCGTGCCGACGATCCGGACGCCGAGCAGATGGTGCAGGATCTGGAACGCATCCGCAGTTCAGGCAAGCACCTGCTGGCGTTGATCAACGACATCCTGGACCTGTCCAAGATCGAGGCCGGCAAGATGGAGCTGAGCCTCGAAACCTTCCCGGTGCAGGCCCTGCTGACGGACGTGGTCGACACGGTGCGCCCGCTGGTGGCTAAGAACAGCAATACGCTGGTGTTGCAGGTGCCTGACGATCCCGGCTCCATGCACGCCGACCTGACGCGGCTGCGCCAATCGCTGTTCAACCTGCTGTCGAATGCCGCCAAGTTCACCGACCACGGCACCATCACCCTGGGCGTCGAGCTGCAGGCCGAGGGCCCGCGCCCGCGCCTGCGTTTCAGCGTGACCGACACCGGTATTGGCATGACCGAACAGCAGTTGGGCAAGGTATTCGAGGATTTCGCGCAGGCCGACTCGTCCACGGCCCGCCGTTTTGGTGGTACCGGGCTGGGGTTGAGTATCAGCCGGCGCTTCTGTCGCATGATGGGTGGCGACATCAGCGTGCGTTCGATTGCCGGTGTCGGCTCGACATTTACCATCGACCTGCCGGTGCACGTCAGCGAAACTGCTGCCGAGGACAACGCGCCGACGACGCAGTCGACCATCACTGCCCAGCAGGGGGGCGACCTGGTGTTGGTGATCGACGACGACCCGGGCATGCTCGAATTGATGGGCCGGTTGCTGAACCGCGAGGGCTATCGAGTGGTCACGGCCAGTACCGGGGAGGAGGGGCTGGACATCGTCAAGCAGCTGCGGCCGCAGGCGGTCGTTCTGGATGTGCTGATGCCGCGAACGGACGGCTGGTCGGTCCTGTCATCGCTGAAGGCCGATGATCAGACGCGGGCCATTCCGGTCATCGTGCTGACCATGCTCGACGACAGCGAGATGGCATTCGCGCTGGGGGCGGCGGACTTCATGACCAAGCCGGTCGACCGCCAGCAGTTGGCCGCCAGTCTGCGCCGTTGCGGTCTGGTGCCGCAGGAGGGGACGGTGCTGGTGGTCGACGACGACGCGCAGTCGCGGGCCCTGACCCGGCGGGCGCTGGCCGACGGCAGCTGGCAGATCATGGAGGCGAACGACGGCTGGCAGGCGTTCGAGGTGATGCAGCAGCGCCCGCCGGACCTGATACTCCTGGACTGGCTCATGCCGGGCATGGGCGGGCTCGAGTTTCTGACCCGACTGCGCGCCGGCGAACAAGATCGCGTGCAGACGCCGGTCATTGTCGTCACGTCCCAGGAACTGGCTGACGAGGAACAGCTTGAGCTGGACCGCTATCGGGCATTGCGGATCAGCAAGTCTGCCCTGACGCGTGGCGCACTGCAGGCACAGATCAGCATCGCCCTGCAGGATGTGCGCCCGCAGGCGCGGGCGGCGGGAGGTTGAACGAAGATGGCAAAGATTCTGCTGGTCGAGGACAACGAGATGAACCGCGACATGCTGTCGCGACGGCTGCTGCGCAAGGGCTTCGACGTGGTGATGGCCGAGGACGGGGCCGCTGGCGTCGCACGCGCCGTCAGCGAGGCGCCGGCAGTGATTCTGATGGACATGAGCCTGCCGGTAATCGATGGCTGGGAGGCCACCCGCCGCCTGAAGGCCGATCCGGCCACGGCGCACATCCCGGTGATCGCCCTGACCGCGCATGCGATGAGCGAGGACCGGGACAAGGCCATGGCCGCGGGCTGCGATGATTACGACACCAAGCCCATCGACCTGGACCGGCTGCTGGGCAAGATCGCAGGCTTGCTGGCAAAAACCGGAGCTGCCTGAGCAGCGCAGGCGTGGCTCAACGTTCGCGCAGGGCGCGAGCCTTGGCGCGCAGGTCCTGGAAATACTCGCTTTCAGTGATTTCGGCCACCGCCCGCGAGCGGCTGGCGGCGTCGACTTCCAGCCGGTGAACTTCGGCCAGCTGGGCGCGCAGGGCGGCCTCCCGTTGGTTGAATTCGTGCACCATGCGCCCGAAGGCCCGCGCCAGTTCGCCCAGGTCGTCGGTGCGTTGCCCGACCCGTTCGAGTTCAGCCTCGTCCACGCGCTGGCCATCGCGCACGCTGGCGGCCGCCGCGGTCAGTTTGGCCACGTCCTTCAGGTAGCCGGTTTCGCGATCGCGGGCGCGCTTTTGCTCGATCGAGCGGGTCACGCGCGCGCGCAGCACCACCGGGTCGACGTTCTTGGGCAGAAAATCCACGGCGCCCAGATCGATGCAGCGCGCCACACTGTCCATTTCCGTCAGCGCGGAGATGACCAGCACCGGCAGTGATGAAAGGTCGGGATCGGCCTTCAGCCGTTCGAGTACCTGATAGCCGTCCAGCCCCGGCATGATGATGTCCAGCAGCAGCAGGTCGTACGGACGGCGCTGCAGCATGCGCAGGGCGGTATCGCCATCGCCGACCTCGTCGACCTGGTGGCCGAGCTGCCGCAGGCGCCGGCTGAGCAGGTCACGGTTCAGGTCATTGTCGTCGACGATCAGAATGCTGCTGCCGGTCAGCGGCACGAGCGGCGACTGCGGCAGCGATGGCGGCGCCGACTGCGGCTGGGGAGCGCTTTGAAGCCGCGTCGGGTCGTCGTTGACAGCCAGTCGGGCGAGCAGTTCAAGCAGTCTGCTGCGCGCCGTTTCGATGTGATCCACGTCCTCCTGCGGCGCGCCGTCCCACGACCGCAAGCCGGCGATGCCCGTTTCAAGTTCGGCCAGCGGCGCCTGCAGCGACGGCAGCCAGTCGGCCGGCAGCGGCCCGCTGCGCGGCAGCGTTCCGATCAGGTCGTTCAGCCGCTCACCGGACCGGCGCACCGGCTCGACCCGCCGCTGCAACTCGACGTCGTCCGGGGTGTCTTCGACCAGCAGGTTGGAGTAACCCAGAATGGCGTTGACCGGCGTGCGCAGGTCGTGCAACAGGTGCGCCGACAGCTCGACCGCCCCCCCCGGGGACGAGCTCATGCCGGTGGGGCCGACGGCGTCACCCGGGCGTGTGCAGGCCACGGCAGTTGCGCGGCATCCGCTGGCGGGGCGCTCCCGAAGCAGTGCAAGCCGAAGCGTTGCGACAGCTCCCGGCACACCGCCACACCGCGCACGCTGTTGCCGTGGCTGTCGAGCGGCGGCGAAAAAACGGCCATTCCCATGCGGCCGGGCACTACTGTCATGACGCCTCCGGAGACGCCGCTTTTGGCTGGAAGTCCGACATCGTAAGCCCATTGGCCCGCGTAGTCGTACATGCCGCAGGTGTACATGATGCTCAGCAGGTCCTGCACGTACTCGGCCTGCAGGGCGCGTACGCCGGTGACCGGGTTGACTCCGCCATTGGCCAGCGTGGCCGCCATCATGGCCAGGTCGCGGGTTGTAACCAGGATCGAGCACTGCTGGAAGTACAGATCGAGAACCTCCTCCACGTTCGGCGGCAGCATGCCGAAATTCAGCAGCAGGTGCGCGATGGAGCGGTTGCGGTGTCCGGTCTGCCGCTCCGAGGCGAACACGGCAACGTCCACCTTCGGCCGGCGGCCGATGTAGCGGCCGAACATGTCCAGCAGGCGGTTCAGGCGCTCGACGTGCGTGTCGCCCTTGATCAGGGCCGCGGTGGCGATGGCGCCGGCGTTGACCATCGGGTTGTGCGGCCGGTGGCTGCCCTCGTCCAGCTTGATGATGGAATTGAAGGCATCGCCGGTAGGCTCCACGCCCACCCGGGCGGCGACCGCCTCGCGGCCGTGGTCCTCCAGCGCCAGGCCGAACACGAACGGCTTGGAGATCGACTGGATGGTGAACTCCTGCTCGCAGTTGCCGGCCTCGAACAGCTGCCCGTCCGCGGCGCCGGCCACCGCAATGCCAAACCAGGCCGGATCGGCCGTGGCCAGCTCCGGAATGTAGTCCGCCACGCGGCCGTCCTGCAGGTCGCGGTAGCGCTGTTGCAACTCGCGCAGGGTGCTGCGAAACGGCGACACCGCGGTACGAATGCCGCGCACCAGGGCGCTGATATCGGAAGGCCGATCCTCCATCTCGCTGTCTCCTGACCGCTAGCGCAACAAGCGGGCGGCCATGGCGCTCACGGCGACCGCGTAAGGATCATCCGGCGAGCTGAGACCGAATATGCTTTCGCTGCCCAGGCTGAGCAGCCCTTCGCACAGCGGCAATATGGCCAGCACCGGGATGCCGAAGGCCTCTTCGGCGCGCGCGCTCAGGATTGCCCGGTCCATGCCCGGCAGAACCTTGTTCAGCACGATGTTTGCGTCCTGCACATCCAGTTGCCGGGCCAGGTCCACGGTAACCGCCGTGCCCTGGAAGTCCTGCCGGTCCGGTCGCACGATCAACAGCAGCGTGTCGGACACGGCAATCGAAAGCAGCGTTTCCTCGTTGACGCCAGGGTGGGTGTCGACCAATAGAAAATCCAGATCCAGCGCGCGACTGAGTTGCTGAAAGCCGTCATTGAGCAGGGCCACGTCAAAACCATGCTTGACGATGCGGGCAATATCGCCCGCTTTGATGCTCGAGGGCACCAGATGCACCGATCCGGTGCACGACCCAAGCACGGCCGTTCGGTCGTAGGTGGCAGCGAGCATCTCGCAGTTGCCCCACAGGAAGTCGTTCAGCGTGCGGCCGATCTGGTCCGGCGCCAGGCCGAACAGCACGTGGATGCCCGGCGACTGGATGTCGGTATCCACAACGCCCACGCGCTGGCCGGCGCGCGCCAGCGCCGCCGCCAGATTGGCCACCAGGTTGGACTTGCCGGTGCCGCCGCGATAGGAATGAATCGATACCGTCCGAGTCACTCTGCCCCTCCGTTGCCCGCTGGTATGCAGTGCAGTATGCAGCAGGCATGCCATACGACCGGGACCCGCAGCAGATACGGAGCGCTTGGGTTAGTCGCCGGGCCCGTCGATCAGCGCGTTTGGTGCTCGATTGGGATCGGCGCCAGCACGGCGGAGCCGAACGTCAACACGGTACTGGGCCGAAATTCCCTGCGCCACGATGGGGCGGCCGGAGGTCGGGCGCCTGTTCGGCCGTCGGGTGGCGGCGTCGCTACGTCGGTACGCGGCACCCTGACGCCCGTTTAGAATGCCCTCCACGACAGCGCCTGCCCGCATCGGCACCGCGCCGACCGCATCACGGAGTCCTCTCATGCACCCTCAGCGCTCGCCCGAAACCGCGGCGGTGACGGCCAGCCGGCCGCTGCGCTTCGTCACTGCCGCTTCGTTGTTCGATGGTCACGACGCAGCCATCAACATCATGCGCCGGCTGATGCAGGACCAGGGCGCCGAGGTCATCCACCTGGGGCACAACCGCGGCGTGCAGGAGATCGTGCGCGCCGCCCTGCAGGAGGATGCCGACGGCATCGCCGTGTCGTCCTACCAGGGCGGGCACGTGGAGTACTTCAAGTACATGGTGGACCTGCTGCGTGAGGCTGGCGCCGCCCACGTGCGCGTGTTCGGCGGCGGCGGCGGGGTGATCGTGCCGGCCGAGATCCGCGAGCTGGAAAGCTACGGCGTGGAGCGCATCTACAGCCCGCACGACGGCCGCGCGCTGGGCCTGGAAGGCATGATTGCCGACATGCTCGCGCGCACCGCCGAGCACCGCGTGGAGACGCTGCCGACCCGGCCGGCCGACCCGACTGAGCACCTGGCCATTGCCCGCTGTTTGACGGCCATCGAGAACCTGCATGGCGACGATCAGGCCAAGTCTCGCCTGTCCGGCGTGTGGCCCAAGCCCGGGGCGGCCCGCCCGCCGGTGCTTGGCATCACCGGCCCCGGCGGGGCCGGCAAATCCAGCCTCACCGACGAGCTGCTGCTGCGCTTCACGCGCCACTTTCCGGACCTGCGCGTGGCCATGCTGGCGGTGGACCCGACCCGTCGGCGCACCGGCGGGGCGCTGCTGGGCGACCGCATCCGCCTGAACGCGCTGGCCGACGAACGCATCTTCATGCGCTCGGTGGCCACGCGCCGCTCGCACCTGGCAACGTCCGTGGTGCTCAAGGACGAGATCGACTTCCTGGCCGACTGCGGCTTCGGGCTGATCCTGGTCGAGACCGCCGGCATCGGCCAGAGCGATACGGAAATCGTCGACCTGGTCGACCTGCCGATCTACGTGATGACCAGCGAGTACGGTGCCGCGACGCAGCTGGAAAAGATCGACATGCTCGATTACGCCGAGCTCATCGTGCTGAACAAGTTCGAGAAGCGCGGCGCCGAGGATGCCCTGCGCGACGTGCGCAAGCAGTGGAAGCGCAACCGGGTTGCGTTCGAGCTGCCGGACGACCAGGTGCCGGTATTCCCGACCATCGCCAGCCAGTTCAACGATCCGGGCGTGAACTGGCTGTTCGTGTCCCTGTGCCGGCGGCTGGTGGACAGGCTGGGCCTGGATGCGGCGCGCTGGACGCCGCAGCTGGACGTGACCCACCGCGAGCCGCGGGCGCAGGCGCTGATCCCGGGCGCGCGCGGCCGCTACCTGGCCGACATTGCCGGCGAAGGCCGCGCCATCCGCGCCCGGCTGGAGCGCGAGGCGGATGCTGCGAGTCTGGCCCAGAGCCATTACGAGAGCCTCAAATCCCTGGAAGATCCGGCGCTGCCGGCTCCACTGACACCGTATCCGCAGCCCGCGCTCGGCGGCGAGGGCGACCGCAGCCTGCTGACCCTGCGCCAGCGCTACAACGCGGCGCTGGGCGAGCTCAGCGACGAATCGATCGACCTGCTGCGCCAGTGGCCGGCCCGCCGCGATGCCGTCACCGCCGAGCACTACCGCTACGACGTGCGCGGCCGGGCCGTGACCGGCGACAACTACGTCGAGACCCTGTCGCGCCTGCGCATTCCCAAGCTCGCCCCACCGCGCTACCGCGACTGGGGCGAGCTGCTCAGATACCTGGGCAACGAGAACCTGCCGGGCGCCTATCCCTACACCGGCGGCGTCTACCCCTACCGGCGCGCGGGCGAGGATCCGACCCGCATGTTCGCCGGCGAGGGCACGCCCGAGCGCACCAACCGGCGCTTCCACTACCTGTCGCTGGGCCAGCCGGCGGCGCGCCTGTCGACGGCCTTCGACTCGGTCACCCTGTACGGCGAGGACCCGCACCCGCGGCCGGACATCTACGGCAAGGTCGGCAACTCCGGCGTGTCCATCTGCTGCCTGGACGACATGAAAAAGCTCTACTCGGGCTTCGACCTGTGCGATCCGGCAACCTCGGTATCGATGACCATCAACGGCCCGGCACCGATGATCCTGGCCATGTACCTGAACGCCGCCATCGACCAGCAGGTGGAGAAACACCTGCGCGCGAGCGGGCAGTGGCCGCAGGCTCAGCAAAGAATCGACCAACTACTGGCCGGTCAGCCACGGCCGGCCTACGCCGGCGAGCTGCCGCAAGGCAACGACGGCCTGGGCCTGGGCCTGCTGGGCGTGACCGGCGATCAACTGGTCGATGCCGACACCTACGCCCGCATCAAGGCCGACACCTTGCGAACCGTGCGCGGCACCGTGCAGGCGGACATCCTGAAGGAAGACCAGGCCCAGAACACCTGCATCTTCAGCACCGAATTCGCCATGCGCATGATGGGCGACATCCAGCAGTACTTCGTCGACCAGCAGGTGCGCAACTTCTACTCGGTGTCGATCTCCGGATATCACATCGCTGAAGCCGGCGCCAACCCGATCAGCCAGCTCGCCTTCACGCTGGCCAATGGCTTCACCATCGTCGAGTACTACCTGGCGCGCGGCATGGCCGTCGACGACTTTGCGCCCAACCTGTCGTTCTTCTTCTCAAACGGCATGGACCCCGAATACGCGGTGCTCGGCCGCGTGGCGCGCCGCATTTGGGCGCGGGCGCTTCGCGAGCGCTACGGCGCCAGCCCCCGGGCGCAGATGATGAAGTACCACATCCAGACCTCCGGCCGGTCCCTGCACGCGCAGGAAATCCAGTTCAACGACATCCGCACCACGCTGCAGGCGCTCTACGCCCTGTACGACAACTGCAACAGCCTGCACACCAACGCCTACGACGAGGCCATCACCACGCCGACCGAGGAATCCGTGCGCCGGGCGGTGGCCATCCAGCTGATCATCAACAAGGAACTGGGCCTGAACAAGAACGAAAACCCGCTGCAGGGCAGTTTCATCATCGAGCACCTGACCGACCTGGTGGAGGAGGCCGTGTATCAGGAGTTCGAGCGCCTGTCCGAGCGCGGCGGCGTGCTGGGCGCCATGGAGACCCAGTACCAGCGCGGCAAGATCCAGGAAGAAAGCCTCTACTACGAGCACAAGAAGCACGACGGCAGCCTGCCGATCGTGGGCGTGAATACCTATCTGGCCCGCGATGGCGTGCAGGATGCCGAATTCACCGGCGAGCTGATCCGCTCCACGGCAGACGAAAAACAGCTGCAGCTGGACGCCGTGAGCGGTTTTCAGGCCCGGCAGGCCGAAAGCACTGCCCCGGCCTTGGGGCAGTTGCAGCAGGCCGCCACGGCCGGCGAGAACACCTTCGCTGCTCTGATGGACGCCGTGCGTCACGCCACGCTGGGCCAGATCAGCCACGCGCTGTATCAGGTGGGTGGGCAGTACCGGCGCAGCATGTAGGACGAGCGGCTCTTGGCCGGTGCTACGGCGAGCAGGCGGTAGGGCGGGCTGGGCAAAAGCGATATTCGGCGATTTCGGTTGCGAGGAATGACGGCGCTTCCACAGCAGTGCTCAGGTGTGGGAGGCCCGCCCCCCGGCCGAATGGGGTGCCGGCGGATTCGCGGCGGGGGCGCCGCTCCCACGACGGATCCACCCGTCCAGCGAATTCTGGTTGTGGGAGGCCCGCCATCGGGCCGAACAGGGCGCGCTCAAACGCCTACATCCACGCTCGTCCGTCTACCCATGCGCCCGCCCACGCGGATGGCGCTAACTCACCCGGTGCCGGTCGGCGTCCTCGAAGCCTAGACCGGTTCGAAGGCGTCCAGATAGCGTGGATTGGCGATTTCGAGCTTGGCGCGCACGCTGTGCGTCAGCGCGGTGAACGTGCCGCTGGGTGCCCGGTCTTGGCGGATCAGGGTGCACAGGATTGCCTGCTGGGCGGCGACCGCCGCGGCGAGTTCGGATTCGTTCGCCGGAGATGGCGCGGCATCGCCCAGCAATGCGGTGAGGCGTTCCCATTCGGCGCGCAGCAGGGCCGGTTCCAGCGCCAGCTCGCGGTGCATCATGTCCAGCAGGTTGGCGGCCACCAGGGTGCGAAAGCGCAGGCGCGCGTCGCCGACCGTGGGCAGCAGCTCGGTGGTGATGAATTCGCGCACGGCGTCCAGCAGCTCCGGCGCGGTGGGGCGGTCCTGCACGGTCAGTCTCCGGGATGGCGCGGGTGGCGCGGGTCGAGCAGGCTCAGGATTTCGAGCTCGATCTCGGCCGTCATGCGACCCAGGCTGGCCAGTTCGAGGCTCGGTTCCTGGCCGGACAGGTGGCGGCGGGCCTGGGTGACGGTGGCGATGGCCCATTTGATGTTCGAGGCGACCTCGAACCAGTACAGCTCGCGCTCGGTAAAGTGCGTGCCGCGGGCGGTGTTGTAGGCGCTCAGGAAGGCCGCCATGTCGTCCACGCCGCCGTAGCGCTTGCCGGCCTCGCCAAAGCGCCAGGCGCGGATGGCGCCGAAAGTCAGATCCTCGCCGGGATGACCGCGGTGGGCGAATTCCCAGTCCAGTACGCCGACCAGGCCCGCCTCGTTCACCACCACGTTGCCGACGCGGTAATCGCCGTGGCACAGCACCGGCGGCAGCTCCGCCGGCAGGTGCGCGCGCAGCCAGGCAAGGCCCAGTTCGAGGGCAGGGTAGGGCTCCGCGACGGTTGCGAGCTCCTGTTCGAGCAGGCGAAGGCCATACGCCGCCGCGCCCTCGCCCGCGGCTGGGCCGGCCAGGAACGCCGCCTCGGTGGCGGCAATGCCGTGGATGGCGGCCAGCGCCGAGCCCATCTGCTGCGGGAGCACACGGCGCGCATTCGCCAGATTCGGCTCGCGCACGATGCGTCGGCCGAGCGTCTCGCCCTCCAGGCCGGCCATGACGAAGGCGGCCTTGCCGTGCACGTCGGGCAGATACGCATACGGCCGCGGCACCGCGACCCCGGCCTTGTACGCCAGTTCGATGACCGCGAATTCGTCTGCGCGCCCGAGCGCGGCGACGAACATCCGCCCGCCCGTGTCGCGGCGCATCACCAGGGCGAGCGCGCCGGCCGGCGTGACGATATCCAGCCGCCAGGACTGTTGCGAGGCGCCCCCGGCCAGCAGGGCAAGGCCCGTGATACGGGCCTCGGTGCCGAACTGCTCGCGCGCCCAGGGCGCGAGCGCCTCGCCGAGGGCTGCGGCTTCGTTCACGCGCCGTTTCGCGCCTGGCGCAGCAGGCGGATGCCGATGCTGGCGCGGTGCACCTCGGTGGCGCCGTCGTAGATGCGAAAGCCGCGGATCTCGCGATAGAAATTGGCCAGCGGCAGGTACTCGCTGATGCCGCGCGCCCCGCACATCTGCACCGCCCGGTCGACGATGCGATTGACGGCCTCGGCCACGAACACCTTGGCCATGCTGGTCTCGTGCAGCGCCTGCTGGCCGCGGTCCAGGCACCAGGCGGCCTGCCAGATCATCAGCCGTGAGGCGTGCATCTCGATCGCCGACTCGGCCACCAGGCGCTGCATTTCCTGGTGCTGGGCCAGGCGCTTGCCGAAGGAATCGCGCCGGTTGACGTACTCCATGGCGATGTCCAGCGCCCGCCCGGCGATGCCCAGCCAGCGCATGCAGTGCGTCAGTCGGCCGGGGCCCAGGCGCAACTGCGCGTAGTCGTAGCCCTTGCCGACCTCGCCCAGCACCGCGTCGTCGCCGACCCGGCAGCCGGCGAAGCGCACCTCGCAGTGGCCGCCGGGGAAGGCGTGGTCGAGCGTTGGCGTCAGAGCCAGGATTTCGAAGCCGGGGTTGTCGGCGTCGACCAGGAACAGGGTCGGCCCGGCCTCGGTGCGCGCCATGCAGATGGCGAATGCCGCGCCGTGCGCGCCGCTGATGAACCACTTGTCGCCGTCGATCACCCATTCATTGCCATCGCGCACGGCGCGTGTGGACAGCATGGCCGGATCGGAGCCGGCACCCGGTGCCGGTTCGGTCATGGCAAAGCAGGAGCGCACCTGCCCGCGCGCCAGCGGCGCGTAATGGCGTGCCCGTTGTTCGGCGCTGCCGACGGCATGCAGCAGGTGCATGTTGCCTTCGTCCGGCGCCGCGCAGTTGAGCGCCTGTGGACCCAGCAGACTGCGCCCGGCGGCCTCGAACACCAGCGCGCTGTCGCGCCAGTCCAGGCCCAGGCCGCCATACTCCACCGGCACGCGCGGCGCGAACACGCCGGCCGCGCGGGCCGCCTGTTGCAACTCGGCGCGGATGGTTTCCAGCCGGCCCGGTTCGGCAGCGACCTCGGCTTCGCGCGGGATGACGACCGCATCGACGAAGCCTCGGACCTGAGTAACCAGTGCCTCGATCCCGGGACGCGGGGAGAAATCGAACATCCGCGAGAGCCTCCTGTGCCTGAACCGCCCCGGGAATCACGGAGGCTGTTTGGTTTAAGTCATGCCGCCATCGCGACCTGACGGGAGAGTTGCCGGTCGTAGTTTGCTTCAGCTTCTGCGGGCGGGATATCCCTCAAACATGCGGAGTTGCTCAGGGTCTACTCTGGAACGCGCTGCAGTATTCAGCGTTTTCCCGGCGGCGAAAGCCTCAGAAGACGCGCCGTTTCAGGCCGAATTGTTGAATCACGGTGGTCGAGATTTCCTCGATCGACTTGTGGGTCGAGTCCAGGTGCGGGATGTTCAGGCGCTGGTACAGGCGCAGGGCCTGGCGGGCCTCGAACTGGCACTGCGGCAGCGAGGCGTAGCGGCTGCCGGGTCGGCGTTCCTCGCGGATGCGATGGATGCGCATCGGGTCGATGCTCAGGCCGAACAGCTTGTTGCGGTGCGGCAGAAGCGTTTTGGGCAGGGTCTGGTTCTCCAGATCCTCCTCCGTGAGCGGGAAGTTGGCGGCGCGGATGCCGAACTGCAGGCTCAGGTACAGGCTGGTCGGCGTCTTGCCGGAGCGCGACACGCCGATCAGGATGATGTCGGCCTCGGCCAGGTGTTTGCCGTCCACGCCGTCGTCGTGCGCCAGGCTGAAGTTGATCGCCTCGATGCGTTCCTCGTAGTCGCCGGATTCGGGCGAGCCGTGGGTGCTGCTGGCTTGATGCCGCGCCGCCATGCCAAAGGCGCTCTCCAGCGGTGCGATGAAGGTTTCCAGCACGTCCAGGCACAGCACGCCGGAACGCTTGATCACGGCCCGCAGCTCGTCGTCGACGATGCTGCACATCACGATCGGCGGCTCCCCGACGGCGGCCACGGCGCGGATGCGCGACAGCACCTGTTCGGCCTTCTGCAGGCTGTCGATGAACGGGATGTCGACCCGCTCGATCGCTGCGTCCGGAAAATGTGCCAGCAGCGCCTGGCCGAGCGTCTGCACGGTGATGCCGGTCTGATCGGAGACGAAGAAAACGCTGCGTGTCATGGGCCGGCGGCTGGGAGCAAGGCGACTCAGCTGCCGCCGCGGATCACGGTCAGGCGATCGCCCGGTTTGAGGGCCTGCGTGCGCAGCTCGCTGTTCCAGCGTTGCAACTGCTCCAGGCTGACGCCGAAGTTCTGGGCGATGCGCCAGGCGGTATCGCCGGAGCGCACGGTGTAGGTTTCGCGCCGGGTCGCGTCCGCCACGGCAGTGAGCTCGGCCGGGCGGAATATCGACACCGTCTTGCCCACGGCCAGTGCCGTGCCGGCAAGGCGCGGGTTGCAGGCGCTGATCTGCTTGGCGTCCACCTGGTAGCGACGGGCGATGCCCCACAGCGTGTCGCCGGCCGCGATTCGATGCACGACGCGCTCGCCGTCGCAGCCGCGGCGGGGCCCGGGCCGCGTGTCGGCGGCATAGGCCACCGGAATCATCAGATCCTGGCCCTGTTTGAGCATTCCGGTGTGCAGGCCGTTGGCCTGGCGCAGGGCGGCGATGCTCACCCGATAGCGATTGGCAACGCCGGTCAGGGTTTCGCCCGGCTGCACCTTGTGGCGCCGCCACTGCACGCGTCGTTGTGGCAGATCGGTGGTGGTGGCCAGCAGGGGCGTGGCCTGGCGCGGCAGAATGGCCAGCTGTTGCCGCGCCTGCTCGGCGACATCGACCGGCACCAGCAGGCGATGCGGGCCGCCCGGCGGCGTGCTGCCGCGGTGAAAGCCGGCGTTCAGGGCGCGGATGTCGTCCGGGTTCAGCGCCTCCACCGCGGCCAGCAGGTCGAGGCGGATCGGGCCTTCCGCGTCGACGGTGGTGAAGTAGGGCGCGTTCGGAATGTCCGGCAGGCTCAGGCCGTAACGGGCGGGGTCCTCGACCAGCTTGCGCAGGGCCAGCAGCTTGGGTACGTAGCAGCGTGTCTCGTTGCGCAATGGCAGATCAAGGAAGGTGGCACCAAGGCCGCGGCTGCGGTTGCTCTGGCACATGCGCGAGACGTAGCCCGGTCCGCCGTTGTACGCGGCCAGTGCCAGTGCCCAGTCGCCATTGAACTGCCGACCCAGCGTGCCCAGGTAGTCGAGCGCCGCGCGTGTGGAGTCGATGACGTCGCGGCGCTGGTCCACCCAGGCAGTCTGGTGCAGGCCGTAGTCCTTGCCGGTCTCGGACAGGAATTGCCACAGGCCGACCGCGTTACTGCGCGACACGGCATTCGGCTGGAAGGCGCTTTCCACGATCGGCAGCAGCGCCAGTTCGGTCGGCAGGCCGCGTTGTTCGACTTCGTTCAGGATGTGGAACAGGTAGCGACTGCCGCGACCCCAGGCGTTCTCGAGGAACAGTGGGTGGTCCACGTACCAGCGCAACTCGGTGTCGATCTGCGGGTCGTCCGGCATGTCGATGGCGAAGCCGGCGCGCAGGCGTTGCCAGATGTCGATTTCGCTTTCCGTGGCGAGTGTCGCCGCGGGTGCGGCGCTTTTGCGGGCGGTGCCGGAAGGTTCCGGTCGCTTGGCGTGTCCGCCGCCGCCGGTGGTCGAGCAGGCGGCCAGGATGAGCAGCATGCCGGCTGCCGCGAGCAGCGCGCCCACCCTGACCGCGTTCTGAAATGGTGTTGTCATCGAACGCATGGGCGAGAGTGTACTTGCGAAAATGGCCGTGCCGTCCGTTGCGGCCGCGACGCGGCAATCCTGCCGTCTGGGCCGGATAATTCGCGGATGCATTACGACGTGCTGATCATCGGCGGTGGCGCGGCCGGCCTCATGTGCGCGGCCGTGGCCGCGCGGCGTGGCCGGCGGGTGCGGGTGGTGGAGCACGCCAGCCGCGTGGGCAAGAAGATCCTCATGTCCGGCGGCGGGCGCTGCAATTTCACCAACCTGGGCACCACGCCGGACAATTTCCTGTCGCAGAACCCGCATTTCTGCAAGTCGGCGCTGGCCCGCTACACGCCGTGGGATTTCCTCGCGCTGGTCGAGCGCCACGGCATCCGGTATCACGAAAAGGAACCCGGCCAGCTGTTCTGCGACGAATCATCGCGGCAGATCGTGAGCATGCTTGTGGACGAGTGCGCCGCCTCCGGGGTCCAGATCAGCGTCGACTGCGCGGTGCAGCAGGTCCAGGGCGGCGAGGGCCGCTACACGGTGCACACCGCGCACGGCGTGCTCACCGCCACCTCACTGGTGGTGGCCACCGGCGGCCTGTCGATTCCGCGCATGGGCGCGACCGGCTTCGGTTATGTGCTGGCCCGGCAGTTCGGTCACGACGTGTTGCCGACCCGCGCTGGCCTAGTGCCGCTGACGCTCAGCGGCACGCACCTGGACCATTACGCGGACCTGGCCGGCGTGTCGCTGCCGGTCGAGAGCCGGTGCGACGGGCAGCGCTTCAGGGGCGGGCTGCTGTTCACGCATCGGGGTCTCAGCGGGCCGTCGATCCTGCAGATTTCGTCCTACTGGCAGCTGGGCGAGCCGCTGCTGCTGAATTTGACGCCGGACCTGGATGCAGGCGCGTGGCTGGCCGACCAGCAACGCCTGCGACCCGGCGTGGAACTGAAAACCCTGCTCGCGGAGCTGCTACCCAAGCGACTGGCGCAGCGTCTGTGCGAGCGCTGGCTGGAAAATCGGCCCCTGCGCCAGTACCGCGCCGACGAACTGCGCGACATCGCCGCGCGTCTTGCATCCTGGCCCGTGACGCCGAGCGGCACCGAAGGCTACCGCACGGCCGAGGTCACGCTGGGCGGCGTCGACACCCGCGAGCTGTCGTCGACGACGATGCAATCGCGCCGCGTGCCGGGTCTTTATTTCATTGGCGAGGTGGTCGATGTCACCGGCCACCTGGGCGGCTACAACTTCCAGTGGGCGTGGGCGTCCGGCGTGGCGGCCGGCCAGGCCGTTTGAGCGCCGCAGCGGCGGGTCGTTGCTTAAAAAAAATTGCTCAGGTTCTTGATCGGCAAGACGTTGTGGTCGATCAGTACGCGCCGATACGCCAGTCGCAGCCCGTCAGGCATCACGCGCAGGCGATCCTCGCGCCGACCGGCCAGCAGGTCGGTCTCGCGCTCCATGCGGCTGCGGTAGAAGATGAAATGGCTGTGGACTTCCCACTCCGGGCCGCTGTCGTCCACCAGCAGGACGTTCGAGACCAGATGGCAGGTGCGGGACGGGGGTTCTTCGGCCCAGTGCACGCCGGTGTGCAGCTGCGTCACGCGCATGGCGAGCACGTCCTTGCCCTCGTCGAACCAGGCGATGTCCTGGCCCTCACGCGTCCATTCGTCGCCCGGCGCGCGCGAGGGCACGTTGCGGCGCAGCGGCATGAAATAGCGCACGTCGTCGGCGAGCAGGTCCAGCCAGGCGCTGAACTCGCGCCGGTCCAGCAGGCCGGCTTCGCGGTACAGGAACTCCTCCGCCTCGCGCACGCGCAGCAACCGCGCCAGCGCCGGGTTGTCCACGGCGCTCACAGCGCACCCATCAGCTGCGCCCAGCGCCGGTAATAGCCGCGCTGGTTCTGTTCGGAGACGCCTTCCATCACCGTACCGCCGCGGGCGATCCACGGCTCGCTGCCGACGGCCATCTCATGCCCCAGGCCCATGGCCATGTGGTAGGGATGGCGCCGCGCGATGGTGCCGCGGCTGGCCCGGTGGGCAAGGTTCCAGTTTTCCATGTCGTCTTCTTCGGTCAGGCCCGACGGACCCTGATAGCGGATCACGTAACGGCGCAGGTGGTCCTTGACGGCCTCGGGGGCGTGCTCTGGTACGAAATAGAAACGCCACACCTCGCAGGTTTCGGGTCCGGCTGGGTGCCACAGGGCGATGCTGGTGCGGCCGTTCGAGAACGACATGTTCGGAAAAATCGTTCCGCCATGGGGCACGAAGCGCGCCTGCTCGCCAAGCTGCGTCTGGCGTCCGGCGTAGGCGCGCTGGTAGTAGGCGTGCAGTTGCGGCACGGCGGCGTAGGCAGACAGAAAATCGAAACCCGGCGGGTACAGCGCCCCGCGTCCGCAGTGGCCGGTGCTCGCATAGGCGATGTTCTGCAGCACCGGCTTTTGCGGGATGGCGTCGTACTGGTGGCGGCCGGTTTTGCCGCTGGGCGACAGGGCGAGCTGGTCCACAGACGCATGACTGACGTTGTGATAGTTGTCGCCAGAGAAGTTCTCGGCGCCGAATTTCCAGTTGCACGGCAGGGTCCATTTCTGTACCCCGGCGATCAGTTCGAGTTCCCCGGCACCGGCATCCGGCACGGTGAAGAACTCCTCGATCCAGATTCGCGCATCGCCCAACCAGTCGTCCAGGCTCGGCGTGGCGGCATCCCAGCAGGCCCAGATGCTGCCCTTGAGCTCGGCCACGCGTGCCTCGACCAGGCCCCAGTGGGCCAGTTCCAGCTCGCTGAAATAGCCCTCGCGCAGCGCCGGCACGGCCGCCAGGCGACCCTTGGTGTCGAAGGTCCAGCCGTGGTACGGGCAGGCGAATTCGGTGGCGTTGCCCTGGTCGTAGCGGCACACCTGCATGCCGCGGTGGCGGCAGGAGTTCAGGAACACGTGCAGCGCGCCGTCCACATCGCGCACCAGCAGCACCGGTTCCTCGCCCATGCGCGAGACCACGAAATCGCCCGGCCGGCGCACCTGGCTGACATGGCCGACGAACAGCCACTGGGTGGCGAAAATGCGCTCCTGTTCGGCGGCGTAAAGCTGGGCGTCGACGAAAATCTCGCGGCTGACAAGGCCGCGCTGCGGGTCTACCAATGGGCGGGTTCCAGGGTCGATCGGGTCCATCGGCAGTTCCCTCAGGCAAGCAGGGGCCGGCCGCCCTGGTGGGCGAAGCAGCCGACGTCGAGCACGGTGCCGGAAATCTGTACGGCGGCGTCCGAGAGCAGAAACGCCACCGCGTTTGCAATGTCCTGCGGCTCGGTGACGCGCCCGGTTGCCGTGCGGCTGGCCAGGCGCTCGAAGGCCGGTACGTTGCCAAGCTCGGTCATGCCGGTGCGCGTGCCGCCGGGGACGACCACGTTGACGCGGATGCGATCGTCCAGATGATCCCAGGCCATCGCCGCCGACAGGGCGAACACTCCGCCCTTGCTGGCGCTGTAGGCGGCCAGGTCCGGCTTGCCCCAGCCGGCGCCCGAGCCGATGTTGACGATGGCGCCGCCACCGGCCGCGCGCATGGCCGGGATCACCGCCCGGCAGGTCAGGAATACGCCCTTGAGGTTGACCGCGATGACCCGATCCCACAGTGCTTCGTCGGTCTGCGTGACATCCCCGCGCGGGTGGATGGCGGCGTTGTTGACCAGCGCGTCGATGCGGCCGTGGCGGGCAAGGACATTCTTTACCCACGCCTGTACCTGGGCGGCATCGGCGACATCGACTTCGGCCAGATCGGCGTGCTGGCCGCGCTTTGCAAGCTCTGCTTGGGTTGCGGCGATGCCGCCCTCAGCCGCGCTGCCGATCTGGCGCGACTCCACGCCGCAGGCACACACAACATGCCCCTGCCCGACTAGAGTCAGCGTGATGGCTCGGCCAATGCCGTAAGTACCACCAGTGACCAGCGTAACGGCCGGGCGGACAGGCAAGTCGGACATCTCAGATGGCCTATGCGTGTGATTGCAAGGGGATGGGTGATGCGCGTGCGGCCCTATAGCAAGACTGTCCGCCCAGTTCGGTCAAGTACGGATCTCCCACAGTGATGCGCGCTCCAGGTTGCGGTTGGTCGGATCCCGCGGCCATAGCGAGCGGCCACGCCACACTGAACGACGATATTGGAACACGCCGCCTGCGCACCAGCCGGTCCGCCGCGCCAGCCTCAACACACCTGTTCACGTCGTGTTTAACGCACAGCGGTGGGGCGGGCTGCAGCCGGCATTTTGCTGCAGGTGCCGGGTACGCCAGATGTGCCCATAGTCGATCCCCCGGCATGCGACGCTCGGAGCCGATGAGTTGCTTACGCGGTACGCGGCGCGCCACGTTCATTTGCGGTCTCCAGCAGGTGCGTCCATTGCCGGAACTGTCCATGCAGCATGCCCTCATCCTGGAAATCGTCACCCCATGTGACCGGATGAATGTCGAGCAATTTCGCATGCTCATCCTGGCCGGTGTGAATGCGCGCGCCGCCACGTGCATAACCTTGTTGCCACCTGACCAGTGCGGCGGCGAAGCCGCGTTGACACGCGTCGAACACTACCAGGTCATCTGTGGTTGCGACGCCGGTGGCATTGAAAAAATCCTCATACTGACGCAGACGTGTCGTGCGTGCCATGGCGCTCTCGCCTACTGGCGCGATAGCATAGATATTGACTTCGCAATCATCGACGCCGAGCGGGCGGATTACCCGAATCTGGGTGGAGGCGTTGTCCTGCAACAGCAGGTTCGGATAGATCAGAACATTGCGTTGATGGTGAAGCATCCAGTGCGCCCACGCCGGCCGTACGCGTCGCTCGATATTCGCTTTCCATTCCCATGTTGGACGTGCTTCCGGCCGTGGGTAGGTTGCCCACATCACGCCGTGGCCATGGGCAAATTCGTACCAGCCGCTGGTGCGCTGGGTAAGCGAGTCGTCGTAGGCGCGGCGTACCTCGCTGTCGCGTGGAACGCGACGCGCCATCATCGCCAGGTAGTTGGCATGGACGGTGGTGAAGTGGTAGCCATCGAGCGCATTTTCGAGTTGCAGTTTCCAGTTCCCGCGGTTTACGTAACTTGAAGCACCGCGTAGCACTTCAAGCCCATTCGGGCTTTGTTCAACCAGTAGGTCGATGAAAAGCCGCGCATCGCCCAAGTGCATAGAGAGCGTCGGCACCGCAGCGTTCAGGGACGCAAACACGAAGCCTCGATACGACTCGATCCTCGGCACAGCAGTCAGGTCGTGCGACGCGGAATCGAACGTGGGCGGGTAGGCGCC
The DNA here is from genome assembly GCF_001697225.1 of Immundisolibacter cernigliae. Classification (GTDB taxonomy): domain Bacteria; phylum Pseudomonadota; class Gammaproteobacteria; order Immundisolibacterales; family Immundisolibacteraceae; genus Immundisolibacter; species Immundisolibacter cernigliae. Next base: position 783,264 of record NZ_CP014671.1, on the reverse strand, counting down.
TGATGCCTGGTCCTTGATCTGCAGGTTGCGCCCGTCACAGCCATACACCCAGCCATGGTAGGGGCAAGTGAAGAATTTATTGTTGCCCCTGCGGGTACGACACAGCGTCGCGCCGCGGTGGGCACAGGCGTTGATGAAGCCACGCACCACACCATCCTGGCCCCGCACGATGACGACGGGTTGGCGGCCCATATGGGTGGCGAACCAATCTCCGGCTTCTCGTATTTGGCTCTCATGGCAGACGTAGAGCCACGTTCCCTCGAAAATGGCAGCCAGTTCGCGTTCCAACACAGCCGGGTCAGTGAACAGCGGCCGCGCGATTTCGAATACCCCTTCGCGCCTACGAACCCAATCTTCGGTTTGGCCGGGTAGCGGCATTGCAAGTTCCTATGCGGCTAGAAGATGAGGTTTAGGGTCTTGTCGAGTACCACGCTCTGATCGAGCAATATCTCGCGCTGCCTAAGCCGCCAACCGTCAGCAAAGCGACGCCAAAGGTCCCGGCGCGCGCCGGGGAGTATCGCAACCTCGTCTTGACGGCGATTGCGATAGACCAAGAAATTCGAGTACACCGCGCGCGCGTCGGGCACGTCGGACGCAAACGCCGTCACATTGCTGATCAGGCGCCTGATGCGGCCTGGCGGGTCATCGCTCCAGGAAAGGCCGGTTTCCAGCCGCCGTACGCGATCCTCGAGATCCTTCAGGCTATCGTCGAAAAGTGCTGGATCTTCTCGCCGGGGCCCTATGCCGCGGGGGTCACGCCGAAAGCGGTTCTCCCGTACCGGCAGCCAGTAGTTGATGCCCGGGTCGAGCAGGGTAAGCCAGTCACGGAACCGCTCGGCATCGAGCAGTCGGGCCTCGTGATAGAGGAGCTGCTCGAACGCGTACCCCTCGTCGCGCTCGACTGGCTGTGTTTCGGTGAGCCAACCTTGCGGGACCATTACGCGTTTCCTCCTGCCAAGCTCGCGTCGACCGGGGCGGCATCCAACGCGCTCCAGTCCGATGCCGTCATGAGCTGCTGCCAGAAGCCATAGAAATTGCGCTGGGCAATTTCCGCAATGGCGCCCTCGTGTACAGTGCCAGGTAGCTCGGGGTGAGGCCCGCCGCGGCTCAGAGCCATGCCGCAATAGACAGGGTGGGAACGGGTGACGTAGCCGCGGCAGGCATCGGTTGCATACTGGACATTCTCTGTGTCGTCGCCTTCGAGCAAGCCGGCGATTCCGAATGTTTTCATGTGCGCATGACGGATCGCTGCCTTGACCTCGGCTGGCATTTGCCGGTAGGCGAGTGCCCATATCCACACCTCGATCTCGTCCGGCCCGCGGGGGTGCCAGACGCGAAACGAATTCAAACCCATCGGCAAGGCGGAGAAGTGCGGAAACAGATTCAGGTTGCAATGCGAGCCGAAAAACTGCGCGCGCCGATCACCCAGACGCTCACGGACCAGGGGCCTGTTTTCTGTCAGCCACGCCGCCATCACCTCGGGCTGATCGTACAAGGCGATCCCCGAGTAGCCATCCTCGAGCAGCGAAAAACCGTGCCCGTGGCGGGTGGCCACATGCAGACCGCCGGTGGCCACCACGTTTTGTTCGCTGTTGCCCCGCATACTACCCACGACGTTGTCCCGGGCGCCGATGGCAAGAGCCGCCGCGTGGGTCCAGCCAACGTGGTATCCATCGCCGGCGAAATTCTCCGCCGGCAGTTTCCAGTTGCACGGCACGCGATATTTCATTGGTCCACCGAGAAACTCCGTGCCGCCGGGAACGGCGTCCAGGTAAGTGTCCAGGTACCAGGTCATCGGGCCGAGGTAGTCGGTCAAGGATGGTGCGGTCTGATCGAAGCAACCGAAAACCAGCCCCTTGTAGCTGGCGATCCGGGGTACTGGAATCAGGCCAAGTTGCGCCTTCGGCAGCTGGCCACGGTAGACCTCGGCTTCCAGAGGCGCGGCGGCCAGCGACCCGTCGAGCGCATAACTCCAGCCATGGTAATTGCAGGTGAAGGCGCGCGCAGTGCCACTATCGGCATGGCAAAGCACATTGCCGCGGTGCTGACAGGAGTTGATAAACGCGCGGATCGAGCCATCGGTCTGACGCACCACCAGCACGCGATCCTCTCCCATCAGGGCGGTCTGGAAATCACCGGCGCCGGCAATGAGCGACTCATGGGTCAGAAACAGCCAACTGCGTGCAAACACTCGCTGCAGTTCGAGTTGATAAATTTCCGGGTCGTGATAGAGCCGCCGGCTCTGGTAGCCAGTTGCCGAATCGACCAAGCCGCCGATTTCCCTTGCATCCATTCCTGTTCCTCCTGAAGTCGCTCTGCGGCGCCCTGCCTGTGGCCAGAAAGGGCATTGGCGTAACCGGTCAGCGGGAGGGTGGCGGTTTCTCTTGCCCGGCACGCAGCATGTCGCGCACCGCCGGCAGGATCTGCGTCGCCGCGTAGCGCATGGAGTCGTGAATATCCTCTTGCGAAATGCAACCGGCGTCGACGTTGAGCAGCAGTCCGCTCGGGCGTACCGCGTCGATTAGCACCTCGAACCGCTCCAGGCACGCCTTGCGGTCACCCCAAATGGCGAAGCGCTGCGGAAACTCGTTCATTACCACGTCGTGCACATGCGCCGGGTCGCCGAACTCGCTGAACATGTCTCCCAACTGACGGTAAGCCGCGTACCCTTCGCCCACGCTGTCGGCATAGGCCCGCATGTTGCGGCCGAACACCTCCATCTGGCCCGCAAGCGAGCGTGCACCGACCTCACGGGCCTGGGCTGCGTCGGCGCGGGCATGAAAATGTACACCCAGCAACCATCGTCCGCGGCTGCCCCACAGTTCCTGGTGACGCTGTGCGTAGTAGTTCACCCCGTCCAGTACGACCGGCAGCGGCAGCAGCAGGTAGCTTGGAATGATCAGCCCGAATCGAGACTGTACGGCGATCTCGATGCTCGGCGGCCCGGACACGTAAGCCATGTAGACCGGTGGGTCATCCTGCACGAACCGCGGCAGCAACTCGAAGTCGCGCACCGACCAGAACTTGCCGCTGATCTGCAGGCGCTCGTCCTGGCCGTCCAGCAGTCGGCGGGTGGTCGTGCAGAACTCCGCCATTCGCTCGCGTGATTCCGACTGGTCGTAACCCAGCCGCTCGTACAGCCATGGATGCCCGCGACCGATGCCGATCATGGCTCGCCCCCCGCTCAGCACATCCAGCGCGGCATACTCCGACGCCACGATCGCCGGGTGATGCAACGGCGCAATGGTGATGGCGGACATGAATTTGATCTGTCGCGTGCGCGCCGCGGCGTTCGCAAACAGTGCCACCGGGCTCGGCGAGACCGAGAAGGTGGACTCGGCGAAGTCCAGCCCATAGGACTGTGTGGTGGCGTAAAAATCGTAGCCAAGGGTGTCCGCGAGCTCCATTTGTGCCACAAGGGCCGAATAATGGTCGCGGTGGGTTGCGCGCGGATTGCGAACCGACGCCTCGGAAAACAGGCCAATCAATGGCTCCTGCATGACGTGTCCCCTGGATGCTGTGCAAAAGTCCGCGCGGGCGACACCCGCCTGGCTGACCGGTCGTACGGTTAACATATCACGGATCGCGCCGGATCAATCTTGCCGGGATCGGCTCAGCCGCGGCGGATGCCGTGCAGCAATAGCCTGGCGACATGTTCCACGACTTGCCCCGCGTCGAGCTCGCCGGGTCGGTCGCCGCTGACATAGCCGCGTACCGGCGCCAGGGTGAACTGTCCGATCACCAGCGACAGCACCGAGTAGCCCACCAGACGGGCATCCTCGGCCGGCATGAGCGGCTGGGCAAGCTCGGCAATGCGCCGCATCGCCGGCCCAAGAACCTCCTCGCCGATGAACGCAAGGTGCGCGGCGTTGTTGTTCAGCAGCTCGCGGATCAGCAAGGTTCGGAAACCTTCGGAACGGGCAAACGCATCGACCAGGAGTTTTGTAAAGGTATACACGAACCCTTCAAAATCGTACTCCCGTTGAACCAGCTCATCGATCCCCTGCATGCCGACCGCGAACGCCGCCCGCACTGCCTCCCGATACAGGCTCTCCTTGCTCGGAAAGTAGTAGTAGAAGGCCGGTGCAGTGACCGCGCAGGCTTCGGCAAGGTCGCGCATGGTCAGGCCGTTGTAGCCGCGCTCGGCAAACAGGCGGATTGCCAGCCGCAACAAATGTTCGCGGGTATCGGTTGATGGGTGCGGTGTGGGCAATTTGTTCATGGTGTTGACAAGCCAATTTTTATCCTGCTACGGTTCACGAAAATTTTAACGCTTGTAAAGTGGTCGTGGCCGACTGGCTGTGGGGTTCTGGCGAAGCCGGCGCAATCGTCAGCGCGAGGGGCCGACCGGGTGCCTGGCCCCGAATTGTCGCTGACCGGGCGCCGGCGTTGTTCACCATTGGTGGTCGGGGTTTCGGCGCTGCGTGGGTTGCGCCCGTGCACGGTTGGAGCTGGTAGCAGGTCAAGGCGCCGGTAGCACCCTAGGAGAACCTGGTGGATCAAACAGCATGAGGCAGGCAACGATGAAGGGCATCGAAACGCTGGTTCGCGAAAGCGGCGCTTACGTCAGTCGCCGGGTATTCAGCGATGCTGACATCTACAAGAATGAGCTTGAGAACGTTTTCGGTCGCACGTGGCAGTTCGTGGCCCACGATACCCAGCTGCCGAAGTCAGGTGATTTTCTGACCACATTCATGGGCGAGGATCCGGTGCTGGTGATCCGGCAGGAGGATGGCTCGATCCGCGCCTTCCTGAACGCCTGCTCGCATCGCGGCCCCCTGCTCTGCATGGCGGAGGAAGGCAATGCCAAAAGTTTTTCCTGCCCCTATCACGGTTGGGTGTTCGGCGCCGACGGAACCCTTCTCAATGTGCCACGCGAAGGCGGCGACGGGTATCACCACCAGCTGGACAAAGGGCAATGGGGGCTGCAGAGCATCAGAGTCGAGTCTTACAAAGGGTTGTACTTCGCCAATTTCGACCCAGCAGCCCCATCATTGCGTGATTACTTGGGTGACTTTGCGTGGTACCTCGACGCCATTTTTGACCCGCTGCCAGCGGGAGTCGAGTTCCTCGGCGGGACGATGCGGCAACGCTTGAAGTGCAACTGGAAGATCGCCGCGGAAAACATCGTCGCTGATACCTACCATGTGCTCGCTGCACATGCCGTTGCCGTGGGCGTGTGCATGGGAGACCGCGGCATGCAGATCGGTATCGAGGTGGGCGAGAAGACCGACGTGGATGCACTCGGTATTTCAGCGACCATAGACGGCCACGGCTGGAATGCCAATTTCGACGGCCAAGGCATATTCGGACTTTTCAAAGACCCGGCGCCTTGGCTGGCCTATGTCAATCGCCAGCGCCAGCGATATATCGAGCACTTGGGCGAGCGCCGCGCTTGGTTTGTCGGCTCGTCCATTGACGGTGGCGTATTCCCCAATTTCTTGTTCGTGCCGGGTTTTACGTTTCGGCAAATCCATCCCAAAGGTCCTAACGAGTGTGAAATTGCCATGTGGACGGTTGTCGAACGTGATCTTCCGCCGGATCTAAAAAGAGAGATGGTGCGTTTCAATGCACGCATGCTGGGGACCTCCGGCATGTTCGAAACCGATGATTGCGCGAACATGGAACGGATTGCCATGACCGTCAATGCAACGCAAGGATCGCGGCGCGATTCTCACTACGCCATGGGCCTGGGGCGTGAGCGTGAGAGGTCGGACCTGCCAGGCCTTATCGACCAGCGCGTGTCGGATACTTGTTTCCGTGGCTATTACCGCCGGTGGGCCGAGTTCATGCAGGCGGAGAGCTGGCGTGAAATTCCGCTCGCGCCCCGTAAACTGACTTAGCGAGGTCCACTATGTCCGAGGAGCGCAAGGTGGATATGTGTTCCATCCCGGATCATCATATAGTTCCGTCTCGGTCCCCGCTGCTGCTGGCGCGCGAGGTGTTCCGGGAGCTGGCAGGGGACGGGAAAGCGGTTGATCGGGAGGTGTCCGCATGCTGATTGCACTGCACAAACAAGCCCGCACCACGCCCCACGTGCGGGCGCAGATCGCGGCCAGTGATGAGCCGGTGGCGGTGCTGGCCCGCCGCTTTGGCGTCACCGAGCCGACGATCTACAAATGGAAGCGGCGCCCGGATGTCTACGACCGGCCGCACACCGCGCACCGCCTGCAAACGACGTTGACCCCCGGCCAGGAGGCGATCGTGGTCTACCTGCGCCGGGCCCTGCTGCTGCCGCTGGACGACCTGCTGGCGGTGACGCGCGAGTTCCTGTGTCCGGACGTGTCCCGCTCCGGGCTGGACCGCTGCCTGCGCCGCCACGGCGTGGGCAACCTGCGCGCCCTGCGCCCGGCGCCGGACAAAGCGGTCAGCAAGACCTTCAAGACCTACGTGCCCGGCTTTGTGCACGTCGACGTGAAGTACCTGCCGCAGATGGCCGACGAGGACCGGCGCCGGTTCCTGTTCGTGGCCATCGATCGGGCCACCCGCTGGGTTTACGTGGCCCTGAAAGCCGACAAGAGCGCGCGCTCGGCGCGCGCCTTCCTCAGTGCCCTGGCCACGGCCTGCCCGGTGCGCATCACGCGCCTGCTCACCGACAACGGCACCGAGTTCACGGACCGGCTGTTCGGGAGCCGGGCGCGGGCCCCGACCGGGACGCATGAGTTCGATCGCCTGTGCCAGGAACTGGGCATCGAGCACCGTCTGACGCCCCCGCGCCACCCGCAGACCAATGGCATGGTCGAGCGCTTCAACGGGCGCATCGCGGACCTGCTGCGCACGCACCACTTCAGGTCCAGCGAGGACCTGGAGCAGACCCTGCACCGCTATGTCACGCTCTACAACCACCACTTGCCGCAGAAGGCACTGAACGCCCAGACTCCGGCTCAAGCGCTTCAGCACTGGTACGCTTCAAAACCGGAGCTGTTTCATCGAAGGCCAAATAATCGGCCGGGACGTGACAGATATGTCCCTCCATCATGAGGTGGAGCAGTGCCTGTTTCGCGAGGCCCGATTGCTGGATGGATTCCAGTTTGAGGGGTGGCGAGCCCTTTTGGATCCAGATATCCATTACTCTGTGCCGGCCCGTCGCACCCATTATTTACGCGCCGCCAATGCAGCTCGTGATATCGATACTGATCACTACGACGACGATTATGAGTCGCTGACTTTGCGTCTGGCCCGCATGTCACGCCCCGGGCCGTCGAGTATGGACCCGCGTCCACGTGAGGTGCGTACCGTTTCCAACATTGAAATCGAACACGGCGACGTGGACGATGAACTGAAGGTTTATTCGGTGATCATCTTGATGCGTAACCGGTTGTTGGACCAAGAAGAACATGTCGCAGCCCGCCGTGAGGATGTTTGGCGGCGCGCGTCCGACGGGCGCTTACTCTTGTACCGGCGCCGAGCCCTCATCACGCATAACACGATACTCATGGCCAATATGAATAGCCTTTTATAGGTTGACACGTTGCTTGGAGCCGCGTTTTATATATTTCTTATTATCGCTGGAGCGGACTCAAAAATGGATCGTCTTGAACTGGATTGTGAGGTGTTGGTGGTCGGAGGTGGCTTCGGTGGCGCGATTGCCGCGCTACGGGCTGCCGAATTGGGCGCCAAGGTGATCCTCGTCGAGAAGGCCTCCGTCGCTCGTGCCGGCCCCTCGACATACGTGCACAGTCAGTTTGCGCCAGACCACCGCGTCGAGGGTGATGAACTCACCGCTTGGATGGACGAGTTCGTTGTTGGCGCCAATTACCTGGCCGATCAAGACTGGGTCAGACAATACATCGTTGAAGCCTATGATCGAACTCAGCAATTGATCGCTTGGGGGGTGCCATACTCACGCAACGCCGATGGCTCGCTTAAGTATGTCAAGGTGCGCGGCCACCGATTGTGCACAACGTTGGGCGTCGATGGACGCGCATGCATGGAAGTACTCAGACGGCGCTTGAAGGCCGCGCGAGTCAAGCTGGTCGAAAAAGTCGCCGTCATCGAATTACTGACCAGCGACGGTCAATACCCGACCGGCGGCAGCGTCTCCGGCGCCATTGGCGTTCATGTAAGGACGGGCCAGCCTCACATATTCCGCGCCAACGACGTGATTCTGAACCCCGGACCGTTCTATCCAAGAATTCATTATGCATTTAGCGACCATTGCACGGGCGAACTCCATGCGGCAGCCTGGCGCATTGGTGCCGAGTTCGCTGGCATGGAGTTCGCGCAGTTTGCCGCATGGAGCAACTTCAATGGTAAGTTCTTCACGCCTGGGCAGGCGAAAATTCAGGGCGTCGGAGCGCATTTCATAAATGCCAACGGCGATCGCTACATGGATCACTATGACCCGACATGGGGCGACCTTGCCGGCCTGTTCCAGATTGCCCGCGCAACCATAACCGAAAATCTTGAGGGGCGCGGACCATGTCACCTTGACTTGCGACATGTGCCTGCTGAAGACATTGCGGTGCTCTATGAAATCAGCCCGACGGTCGAGCGCGCCTTCAAGGAATTTAATATCGATCCTTCCAAGGACTTACTGGAACTGGGACCGTTCGTGGTCATCGGTACAATGAGTACAAGTGGTCCGGATATCGATCTCGATGCCGCCACCAATATTCCCGGCCTATATGTGGCCGGCTACGGCTCATCATGCCCGCATCTAATGTCCGGAATATCCGGAAGCGGCATATCCACTTTCTCGATGGTCTGCGGCTATCGCGCGGCGGAACATGCGGTTCGCCGTAGCGTCGGTGCTCAACTTGCTCCCGTCAATAGGGGGGTAGTTGATGCCGTGCTTGACCGTTATTTCAAGCCGATGCAGCGCCTGCGTCAGGTGCGCCCATCCGATGTGTGGATGGCGATCGGCGACATCACATCGAGGCCTACCTTCGCGCTCTTCAAAACGGCGGCGCGAATCCAGAAGACGATCGTCGATCTGGAAGGAATTCGCAATGAATTGATACCGATGATATTTGCGCCAGATATCCATGAACTCGAAAAAGCCCACGAGGTAAAGAATTATCTGGACCTGGCAATCTTGGCGTGTCAAGCAATGTTGGAGAGAACCGAGAGTCGCGGTGAATTATTTCGCGTCGATCATCCCGCCCAGGACAACGACGCCTGGTTGAAATGGCTGAAGGTCCGACGCGCGCCCAATGGTGACACCCCTGTATTTAGTACCCGCGACCTGCCTTTTGAGCGGTGGCCGATCAAGCCGCCGACCGGCAGAAATCCAAGTCCCTACACGGTGCCCGCCCGTTACGCACTGGAGGTGTAAGCAATGATCGAGCACATCGATTTGCAGTTGTGTGATGGCTGCAATGACTGTATCGATAGCTGTCCAACCGACGTGCTTCGGCTGGTCGAGATCGGCAAGCCGTGGGAGGTTAAAGGCTGGAAAGCCGTTATCATGTACCCCAACGAGTGCCACTCCTGTCGTTTGTGTGCCATCGACTGCCACGTCGATGCGATACGCGTGACCCATGAGCTGCATATTCCCGAGCCATTTGTAACCCATGCCGATGACGCAGGGGCTAGGTAGCCAGGACAGCTGGATCGACAGACTGCGCGCGGCTGGACAGTTTTCAATGGGAGTGGTCGGCGTTTGAAGAAGCCTGGAGGGGGTTGATATGTTGATTGTTGCTGGCGAGCGTGGGTTGTGTACCCTGGACGATGCAGGGCGACTTGGTGCGCCCCAATTTACTGGCAATCAGTTCATGGCCATGGCGTCGCATGGCCACCGCGCCGTGGTTAGTATCTTGAAGAAGGGAGTGCTGCTCACTGACGACGGCGGCAGGAACTGGACCGATATTACTGCCAATTTACCATACCGGGATGTTCGTTCGCTGGCCATTGATCCCCACACGCCCTCGACTATTTACGCTGGGACAGAGCCGGCGGGCATCTTCAGGTTCTCTAACGCAGCTTGGTCTGTTTGTGGCGATATTAATGCTCTTCCTCAAGCAAAGGACTGGAGCTTTCCAGTACCACCCAAAATACCCCATGTGCGGTGCATCATGGTCAGTCCGGATGATCCCGAAACTTTGTATGCGCTCATTGAGGTTGGCTCGTTCCTGATCAGCCGGGACGGGGGTGCAACGTGGGCTGTTGCCGAAGGACTGGGGCATGATCTGCACAGGGTGGTGACTCACCGGCTGCGGCCAAATGTACTCGTTGCCGCCACGGGTTTCGATACCGGTATCTATCGGGGTGGCGAAGGCGTCTATCGAAGTGAGGACCGTGGCATCGCTTGGCAGCAGGCCAACATTGGTTTGGGTCATCGGCGTTACGCAGAGGATGCGATTGCTTTTTCGGTGAACAATCCGGAGCTGGTATTTTTGGCGGCTGCGGACGGAATTCCGCCACACTGGGCGTCCTTGATTCGTATGGCTGCTGGCGCAGTGACCGGCAATGTCTATTTTTTGAAGCCGTCACGGATCCGGCGCCGAAAAGGCGCGGACGTGACGATCCACAGATCGTTCGATGCTGGCAAGTCCTGGGAAGCCGTTCCGGATTCCGCGCAACATGCCCTTTTCGACATGGTGTGGGCTCTCGAGACCGGGCTGTCCGATTCGGGGGGGCCGGCGGTGTACTTCGGGACGACGGGCGGTGAGGTGCGCGCATCCTATGATGCGGGAGAATCGTGGAAAACGCTCGCCAATGGGCTGGGCGCTGTCACCCATCTGCATCCGCTGTCGGGCCCGTAACTGTTCCATCCCGGATCATCATATAGTTCCGTCTCGGTCCCCGCTGCTGCTGGCGCGCGAGGTGTTCCGGGAGCTGGCAGGGGACGGGAAAGCGGTTGATCGGGAGGTGTCCGCATGCTGATTGCACTGCACAAACAAGCCCGCACCACGCCCCACGTGCGGGCGCAGATCGCGGCCAGTGATGAGCCGGTGGCGGTGCTGGCCCGCCGCTTTGGCGTCACCGAGCCGACGATCTACAAATGGAAGCGGCGCCCGGATGTCTACGACCGGCCGCACACCGCGCACCGCCTGCAAACGACGTTGACCCCCGGCCAGGAGGCGATCGTGGTCTACCTGCGCCGGGCCCTGCTGCTGCCGCTGGACGACCTGCTGGCGGTGACGCGCGAGTTCCTGTGTCCGGACGTGTCCCGCTCCGGGCTGGACCGCTGCCTGCGCCGCCACGGCGTGGGCAACCTGCGCGCCCTGCGCCCGGCGCCGGACAAAGCGGTCAGCAAGACCTTCAAGACCTACGTGCCCGGCTTTGTGCACGTCGACGTGAAGTACCTGCCGCAGATGGCCGACGAGGACCGGCGCCGGTTCCTGTTCGTGGCCATCGATCGGGCCACCCGCTGGGTTTACGTGGCCCTGAAAGCCGACAAGAGCGCGCGCTCGGCGCGCGCCTTCCTCAGTGCCCTGGCCACGGCCTGCCCGGTGCGCATCACGCGCCTGCTCACCGACAACGGCACCGAGTTCACGGACCGGCTGTTCGGGAGCCGGGCGCGGGCCCCGACCGGGACGCATGAGTTCGATCGCCTGTGCCAGGAACTGGGCATCGAGCACCGTCTGACGCCCCCGCGCCACCCGCAGACCAATGGCATGGTCGAGCGCTTCAACGGGCGCATCGCGGACCTGCTGCGCACGCACCACTTCAGGTCCAGCGAGGACCTGGAGCAGACCCTGCACCGCTATGTCACGCTCTACAACCACCACTTGCCGCAGAAGGCACTGAACGCCCAGACTCCGGCTCAAGCGCTTCAGCACTGGTACGCTTCAAAACCGGAGCTGTTTCATCGAAGGCCAAATAATCGGCCGGGACGTGACACGTAACCATCGATGATGCGAACCTTGCCGGAGGGCATTATGTCCAATGATTTTGAGGCAGTACGCCGCAAAGTGGCGCTCCGCTTTCGTGAACCGACAAAGCTGCCCAAGGAGATTTTCAGCGACGAGGCCATTTATCGGGAGGAGTTGCAGCGCTTTTTTTATGGACCCTACTGGCACCCCGTGGCCCACCGCGCGGAACTGCCAGCGACTGGTAGTTTTAAAACCACTTGGCTCGCGGAAGTGCCCGTCATCCTTACCCGGACGGCTGACGACGAGGTTCGAGCGTTCATTAATTCGTGTTCCCACCGAGGCGCCTTGCTCGAACAACGCAGATGCGGGGTAGCAGCCCAGTTTGAGTGTCCATATCACCGTTGGTTGTTTGGGAACGATGGGGGCTTTATCGGCGCTCCAGGGCGTAAGGAGTTTCGGTCGGATTTTTGCGAGACCGATTACAGTCTGGTGCCGCTGCGCGTCGCCGAACACGCCGGGTTGATATTTGTAAGCCGTGACAGCTTGGCGCCCGATCTGCAGTCGTTCCTTGGGGCAGCCGCGTCGCCGCTTGCCGATTGCATGTTAGATGATGGGCGCTTGAAATTAATCGGTTATCAAAAAGTCATCTATCAGGCCAACTGGAAGGCTTATATTGATAATGACCCCTATCATGCACCGCTGCTGCACGCGGCGTTTCGCTTGCTGAATTGGCATGGAAGCAAAGGCCAATTAATAACAACTCGACCCTATGGGCACATGTGCATTCTTTACCAGATCAATCATTACGTCGACAACGGGTTTCTCAACGATCCGTCGGCCATCTCCTTTCTGGGTACCGATGATCGTGCGCGAGTCGTGGCGTTGCGCCCAGTGACTGGCATTACCAAACATCTGGACACTATCAACATTCGCTTCGCGCGGCCGCTGGGTGTGAACAGAACCGAGGTGAGTTATGCTTTTTTCGGCCATCAAGATGATACACCGGAGTATCTGGAACACCGGGTTCGGCAGTCTTCAAACCTGCTTGGCCCATCCGGTTACATCAGTATAGAGGACGCGGCAATCTACAATCGCGTACAACTGACGACCAACGATGGGGGCTATGCTCGATTCGTCAAGGGAGTCGGTAAACCGCGCGATCAATGGAGCCAGAACGACGAGGCCAGCAACACGGAATGGTGGGCGCACTATAGAACCAGAATGGGGTTTGCGCCGGAGGGCAGCGCGGATGGTTAGTTATCTTGAGCATTGTCGCGCCATCGACGAGTTGCTGGGCTTGTATGCGCTCGTTGTGGACGGACAGGAATGGGAACGTTGGCCTGCACTGTTTGCGGAAGATTGCTATTATGCGGTGGTCAGCATCGAGAATGTCGAGCAGGATTTGCCGCTAGCCTACATGTTGGACGACTCGAGGGAACGGATTCTTGACCGAGTCAAGTTTGTGCGTGAGGTATGGGCGGGGACCGTCGAGCCATATCGCACGCGGCACAGCATTCAGCGCACCATGACCATGGACCTGGGCAGTGGTGTCTACGAGGTTCAGGCAAATTTTCTCGTCGGCTATACGTTGGGCGACGGAACGGCTGGTATGCTGGCAATGGGTCATTACGAAGATCAGATAGCGGTCGGAGAAGAAGGTGCGCTATTTTTGCGAAAGGTGGTGTATTTGGATAATGTGCCGCCTCGTTACCTGATATATCCGTTGTGAATTGAAATTCGCGAAGTCTGGGTGGCTGCAGGAAGAAGTCCCGGAGCCCCTTGGAATTAGCACCATGAGATGTTTTCAGTGGAGGTGGATGATGAAAATATGGAAGATGCGCGCAATTCAGGATTTCGTTGGGAAGGGGTGTCTTGCCACGATGGCGGGTGTGATGTGCATGGCCGCACCAGCTGAAGGTGTCGAGTTTGATTACGGTGGGTATCTTCGTGAGCACGTGTCGTTAAATCTGCGGGATGCTCCCGAGCTGAAGGCGGTGAGCGGCAGCGGTCTGTATTCTCCTTTCGCACCGCTCGGAGGTGGGGTCGATTCGGTCGATGGCGGCGGTCAGCTGTCGATGGCACGCACTACGCTCCAGCTTCGCGGCACCCTCGATTTAGAACCGTTCACGGTGGTCGCGATTGGGCGTTCGGTTAGGGAAGGGCACACCAATTTTGAAAGGCGCTTGCAGAACACGGCGAAGGCCAATCCGCTTCGGGTGATCGATGGCGTGGTTCCGGCGGGGGGGTTAGCCGGGATGAGCTTTCTGTCTACCGCGTCGCCCGGTGGGCCCGTTCCCGGTGCGCTGGGGCCGGTTGTGGCGAATGGTTCGCTGTTTGGGTTTGGCGGCAAGGCCTTCCTCAATGACTATGACGAGGATGAATTGCGCGAGCTGTATGTGAAGTTTTCTGCAGGGTCGCGGTTTAATTTCAAGCTCGGCAAACAGCAGGTGGTTTGGGGTGAGACCGATTTTTTCCGGGCAATGGACATTATCCATGGCTACGATATGCGCTGGCGCGGTTTTCTGGAGTTGGAAAATGAAGAGCTACGAAAGCCGTTGATTCTGGGGAACGTTGAGATTGCCGTTCCTGAACTGAATGGCACTTTCCAGCTTGTCTACCGTCCGGGCTGGGATGCTGGAGAGGACGTCAGTAACAGTCTGGCGTTTGAGGGTGGGCGCTGGGCATCGCAGCCGACACGTGGGTTTGATATCTTGGCGATTGCGCCGTACAACTATCATCATAAAATTGGCGATGTCAAGGATGCCAATTATGGGTTCCGTTGGTCAGGTGAATTCGGGCAAGTGGGCTACAGTCTGAACTACTATCGCGGCTTGATGAATGATCCGGTCGTGCTGCGTAATCCGCGGATTGGCGGCGCCGGCGGCCTCGGTGCATTCGAGGGCGGATTCGCGCAGCCTGCTGAGATCGTATTTCCCAAGGTTGAGACGTTCGGCGTGACCTTTAATGCTTATTCTGGAGTGATTGACTCGGTAATTCGCGGCGAGGTTGCCTACAACCCTAACTTACCTTATAACACCGGAACATCGACCTTCGTCGATCTAGGCGCCTTTGGCCTTGGCTACGATGATCGCGTGTCCGGGCTGGACCCGGTTCCCGGTGCAGTGATCGGCGGGTTTGGACCGGATAATGCGGTTCTTTTGGGGGCACCCACGGGAATGTTGTCGCTGGCGCTGCCCGGGCTCGGCAAGATAAAAGAGAAAGACACGATAAAAATCATGCTCGGCGTAGACAAGGAGGTTGACTTGACGCGACTGCTGGGGACGGTGCGTCCGTCGCTGGTATCGCTACAAGTGTTTGATACTTGGATACCTAACTACAAAGGTAGCGACGACATTGTGGAGTTGTTTGGTTATGGCGCTAAGCGTCGACCACACACAACCTATATCACGAGCGCGTTGACGCTTAATTATCGATACGATCGCCTGAATCCGTCGTTAGCGGTCGCGATCGACGCCGGAAACTTTGACGCTTTCATCATTCCGGCCGTTGACGTGCGAATTGGCGATAACTGGAGGATTCGGGCGGAGGCTGACCTGTTTCTGCCGAAGCACTCAAAGCAGGATAACGTCGGGGGAGAAATTGAGAAGGATACCCGACTATTTGGAACACTGGCGAGACACGATCAGCTTGCGCTCCGGATCACATACCAATTTTAGCCTGGACGTTAGTGTGAGTGGTTTTGGCCGCGGGGCCAAGCCCGTCCAGGCTGGGACCTTACTTAAGGAGAGACTCAATGACAAACGGATATGTGCAAAAACACGGCCGAGCGGGCCGAGCGTTGGCTCCGTGGCTGGGCATGCTGTTGTTGTCAGTGCTGCAATGTGGAGTGACTGCGGCGCGCGCGGAGGAGGTGGCAGCCGGCACTGTCATGTCAGCGCAGAATATTGATGAACTAAAGAGCAAGACGCTGGCTGGAGTGAGCATTGGGCAATTGCTGACCGAGCGTCAGGAGTGGGTCATAAAAAACCATGGTCTTAAAATGATGCTTTACCCAGCGTCGGAATTGCCCGAGGATCCGTCGAAGCTCGAGCGCACGCGTCAATACTCTAATCAAGTCCGGTTCGATGCTGCGACGCGGAGGGTAGCCGGATTTGTGGCCGGCGCGCCGTTTCCGGAGATCGACGAGGCCGATCCAAACGCGGGGGATAAAGTGGTTTATAACCAGGCCTACGGAGCGATTTATGGGGACGTCAATGTGTTTTCGCCGATGATGGTGGTGACCATCGGTGGCGAGAAAGGCATCGAGACGGTTAATACCTATCGTTTCGCGCGTTTTTATCTGTTAGGGCGTAATTCGGGCGAGCCAACTATGGGGGATGGTACGCGGCGAATCCTACAAACATTCATTGGTTTGAGTCCTGAGGATATTCGGGGTAGCGGTACCTTTCAGGTACGTTACGGTGACGCGCGGTTTGATGATGTGTATGTGTATGTTCGGAGCCTGCGCAGGGTGCGGCGGTTATCGAGCGGGTCGTGGGCGGATCCGGTGCAAGGAACGGATCTTTTGCAGGATGAGCTGTTTGGACTAAATGCCCACCCGACGTGGTACAAACAAGTCAAATTAATTGAAAAAAGAAAAGTGCTTGCAATTGTGCACGGCGATCCGCCATTCATGTGGGATCCAGACAAGGCGAAGTTGGCTGACATCCCTGGCATGGATTTCAAGAATGCGCCGCATTGGCAGCCGGTTGATCGGTGGGAGCCAGTTGATGCCTATAAACTTGAAATTACGCCCGAGGCCACGCATTTGCTGTCGAGGAAAATCGTCTGGATGTCCGCCAGTCCGTACTCGCCGCTGGTGCTGTCCAGTGAGGCATTTGACAAAAAAGGCGAGTTTTGGCGGTATACGATTAACCGGTTTTCTGTGGCCCGGAACGGGCGTGGTCAGGATGTAATGTATTTCGCGGGTAACATCACGCAGGATTATCAGCGTATGCACGCAACGGCACTAGTGTCGACACCCAGTTGGGTGATCGATCCGCCGGGCGCGCGGGTTGAGGAATTTGATATAGAAGCACTCAAGCGATTGGTGCAGTAGGGTGGGCTCGATTGCAAGGCGGGCGCCTGCGAGCGCGGGAGGCGTGAATCGCCGAAGCGTGGTGGTCAGCGCGCGCGTATAGAAGAACAGACACGGTGGGGTGGTGCGTAGCGACCCACAAATGGCGGTGCGGGAATGCGGCTGAGTCGGCAGCGTGCCGCCGTAATGTTCGGGAGAATTGGACATGGCTCGATTCGATGGAAGGTCGGTGATAGTCACGGGTGGCGGTTCGGGGATCGGAGCCGCGGCGGCGCGCACATTTGCTGCGCAGGGCGCTGCTGTGCTGATTGGGGACATCGACGCCGCGCGTGGGGAGGCGGTGGCGGCGGAAATCCGCGCCCATGGGCTACAGGCCGCGTTCGGCCAGGTCGATACCACCCGTAAAGCCAGCGTTGAGGCATTGGTGGGACAGGCCGTGGCGGCGCACGGCAGGCTCGACGTGGTGTTTGCAAACGCTGGGGTTTTCGACAGCTTTCTGCCGTTTGGCGAGATCGACGAGGCGCTGTTCGATCGCGTCATGGCGGTCAATGTAAAGGGGTATTTCTTTACGTGCCAGGCTGCGATCGGCGAGCTGAGGAAGACCGGCGGCAACATTGTCATGACGGCGTCGGTGGCCGGGCTTGGTGCCGGCGGCGGAGGCGCGGCGTATACCGCCTCCAAGTACGCCACGATCGGCCTGATCAACCAAATTGCGGTCGAGGTCGCCGCTCTTGGCGTGCGCGTCAACGGGGTGGCGCCCGGTGGCGTCAAGACGGCGATGACGGCCGCGTACGTGAACGATCCGCAGGTCGGTGCCCTGATCAGTCAGGCGACGCCGCTGGGCCGTTGGGCTGAACCCCAGGATATCGCCGACGCAGTGGTGTTTCTGGCCAGCGACGAGGCGCGTTACATCACCGGGACGGTATTGCGTGTGGACGGAGGTATGCGTTCGCGGTAGTGGCAAGCGTTTCGCGTTGCACGCGTGGGCACGGTGCTGCGTGCCCACGGGGATCAATGCCGCGCGTTCCGAAGCGCCGCCCCTGGCATGGGGCTGGGCCGTTTTGCAGTGCGGCGCAGTCTGACAAATGGGGATTCGGCGTTTCGTTGAATGCTGGCCGTGCGTGCTGTTGTGCACGGCCATGGCCGCGTCCGGCGCTTGACGCTCAGCCAAGCATGGCGGCGCCTGCCAACTCAGCGCAGGGCAGACAACCAGTGCGCATACGGCGCCGGCAATACCCAGGCCGGTTTGTCGATGTTCAGCTCGCGCGCCGCCTGGTACGGCCAGTGCGGGTTGGCCAGATGACCCTTGCCGATCAGCACCAGGTCCATCTGGCCATCCTCAAGCGCTTTCTGGGCCACGGCCGGCTCGCCAAAGCCCCACGCGGAGGCCACCGGGATGCCGGCTTCGCGGCGCACGCGCCCGGCGATCGGACCCAGAAAGCCTGGTCCCCACGGAACCTTGGCGTTCAGGGTGGTGAAGGCGATGCTGACGCTGAGCAGGTCCAGCCCGCCGGCCTTGAAGCGACGGGTCAGTTCGATGGACTCGGCAAGCGTTTGTTCATCCCGACCGTCGAATTCGACCACACCGAATCGGGCCGTCAGCGGCAGGTGTTCGGGCCAGACCTTGCGCACCGCGGCCAGCGTTTCCAGCAGAAAGCGGCTGCGGTTCTCGAAGCTGCCGCCGTAGGCGTCGGTGCGCTGGTTGGAATGCACGGAAAAGAAGCTCTGCGCCAGATAGCCGTGCGCGAAGTGCAGCTCAAGCCACTCGAAGCCGGCATCCAGGGCGCGGCGGGCCGCATCGACAAAGTCCTGCCGCACTCGAGCGATGTCGTCCAGCGTCATGGCGCGTGGCACCCTCGGCAGGTGGGCGCCGAAGGGGATGGCCGACGGCGCGATGGTCTGCCAGCCGCGCGGATCGCCGTCGGCAATCTGATCGTCGCCTTCCCAGGGCCGGTTGGCGCTGGCCTTGCGCCCGGCGTGGGCAATCTGAATGCCCGGCACCGCGCCGCCGGCCTTGATGGCCTGCACGATGGGCGCGAAGGCCTGCCCCAGCTCGTCGTTCCAGATGCCCGTGCAGCCGGGCGTGATGCGGCCCTCGGGCGACACCGCCGTGGCTTCCACCACCACCAGCCCGGCGCCACCGCGCGCCAGCCCGGCCAGGTGCACCTGATGCCAGTCTGTCACGCGGCCGTCGATGGCCGAGTACTGGCACATGGGCGGCACGCCGATGCGGTTGCGAAGGGTGATGTCCTTGAGTTTGAAGGGCTGGAACAAGGCGGACACGGTGGGTTCCTGTGTTTGGGGTAGTGGGCGGTGGCGCGCGGATGAGTGTACGACCCGCATGCGAAGCGGTGACGTGGAGTGCGTTGTACTTGTTGCGCCTGCGCGGCATCCAAATTCCACGCAGCAGATTGTATGGCCCTGCACAGCGTCGGGCTCTATGCCGTTTTCCGGAAACGATTGCCTTGTTGCTGCGCGCCGTCGGCGACGAGTTGGCGTCAGTAAGGTCAGCAGCCCAGCTCGCTGCGGTGTTCCGCCGCGTACAGCACCACCGGGATGCTGACCAGCCCGAAGGCGATGTGACCGCGCCAGACCGGACGGGGCACGGCGGGGCCCTTCAGTGATCGCGCAGCGCGTGAATGAGTTCGTCCTTGCGCATGCGCGAACGGCCGGGAATCCCGACCTTTTTGGCTTTGTCGTAGAGCTGCGCGCGGGTCTGGTCTTCGTAATCACTAGCCTTGCCGCCACGGGTGGCGGCCGTGTGCCGGGGTGTATTGGCGATGCGCGCGGACTTTTCCTTGCCGTAGCCGTGCTCGCGCAGTTTCTCGTAGCGCGCGTCGTCCTTGATGGACGGGCCGTGGTCTTTGGTCATCGCGTCCTCCGGGTTGAACGGTCCCGAAAAATAGACCGCGCGTACCACTTGCGGTTCCCGGCGATCCGGCCCTGAGTGACGAGCGGGGCGCGATCCAGTCGACTTTGCGTATGTCCTTGAGAACGTGGATGCGCGATGGGGTCTGTGCGCGGCGCGGTCGGCCTGCGGTCATGCGCTCAGACACCGGCTGCGAACTGACCGCACAGGCCACGCTGGCGCGGGCACATCGAAACGGCGTGGCACTGCATGGCAAGCTGCGCGGCGCGCGTCATGTGGTCTGGCGGGCGGTATCACAGACCTGTCATGGAACTGTCCTCGCACCGTCAAGTCGGCGCCCTAGCATCCCTGCCCGACGAAAGCCGCCGTGCGCGCGGCCGGACCCGACAACCGACAGGGAGCACCCCGATGGACCGCAAAACCGCCACCCTTCTTCTGCTGGCCGGCCTGGCCGCGCCAGCCTTGCAGGCCGCCTGCACCCCGCCCAGCGGCAATGTGCGCTTTGGCGATTTCGACACCGGCGTGGCCGACCGCACCATCGACGCCAGCTGCCAGACGCTGGACGGGCTGATCCTGGATGAGGACCCCTGGGGCGACCGCGCGGCTTTCCTGCGCCACGTGACCGAGGTCACGCTGGCGCCCATGCAAGGCGGTGCGCTGCCGGCTGTCGACCGGGCGAAGTTGATCGCGGCCGCGCAGCAATCGCAGGTCGGGGCACAGCTGACGGTCAAGCTGATCGCGTTCAACGACTTTCACGGCAACATCGAGGCGGCCGGCAGCAACCCCGGCGTGGCGCGCCTGGCCACCGTAATCAACGGCCTGCGCGTCGCCAATCCGCTGCACGCGGTGGTGTCGGCCGGGGATATGATCGGCGCCAGCCCGCTGGTGTCCGCCCTGTTCCACGACGAGCCGACCATCGAGGCCATGAACCGCCTGGCCATCGACTTCAACGCCGTCGGCAACCACGAGTTCGACGAGGGCCGCGCCGAGCTGCTGCGCATGCAAAACGGCGGCAACCACCCGACCGACCCGAACTCCGGCCTGGGCCTGACCGATGACCTGAAGGACGGCCAGTTCGCCGGTGCCGGCTTTGAGTTCCTGGCCGCCAATGTGGTCGACACGGCCAGCGGTCAGACGCTGTTTCCCGGCGTCGGCGTCAAGGATTTCCTGGGCAACAAGGTGGCCTTCATCGGCATGACCCTGGAAGGCACGCCGACCATCGTTACCCCGTCCGGCGTGGCCGGTCTGGAGTTTCGGGACGAAGCCGACACCGTCAACGCGCAGATTCGCGAACTGCGCGCGCGGGGCATCCGGACCGTGGTGGTGCTGATCCACGAGGGCGGCCTGACTACAGGCGGTGGCATGAACGGCTGCGACGGCGTGTCGGGCCCGATCGTGGACATCGTCAATCGCCTGGCTGGCGAGGTCGATCTGGTCATCTCCGGCCACACCCACAGCGCGTACAACTGCCTGATCGCCAACCGCGACGGCGTGCCGGTGCGGGTGACCTCGGCCGGTTCGTTCGGACGGCTGGTCAGCGACATCGACCTGACCATCGACACCCGCCGTCGCGACGTGCTGAGCGTGGCCGCCAACAACGTGCCGATTCCGAACAACGCCACCGTGGCCGAAGACCCGGCGTTCACGCCGCTGGTGGCCAACTACGTGGCGCTGTCGGCCGGCCCGCGCAAGCGCGTGATCGGCAAGATCACCGCCACCCTGAGCCGCACCAGCAACGCCGCCGGCGAGTCGTCGCTGGGCGACGTGATCGCCGATGCGCAGCTCGATGCCACCGACGATGCCGGCCTCGGCGATGCCGTCGTGGCCTTCATGAACCCCGGCGGCATCCGCGCCGACCTGCCGTTCAGTGCGCCCGGCAAGACCGACGGGGACGTCACCTACGGCGAGGCCTTCACCACCCAGCCGTTCGGCAACTCGCTGGTCACGCTGAGCCTCACCGGCGCGCAGATCCACACCCTGCTCGAACAGCAGTTCACCGGCTGTACAGTGGATTACCCGGCCGGGGCGCCGGCTGCCGGGCAGCCGTTCAATCGCATCCTGCAGGTGTCCGAAGGTTTCACCTACGCCTGGCGCGAAAAGGGCACCCCCTGCGACAACGTGGATCCGGCCTCCGTGCAGCTGAACGGCGTGCCCATCGCCCCGGCGGACAGCTACCGGGTGACGGTGAACAGCTTCCTGGCCGACGGCGGCGACCAGATCTACGTGCTGCAGCAAGGCAGCAACCGCCTCGGCGGCGCGCAGGACCTGGATGCCCTGGAGGCTTACTTCACGGCCAACCCGGCCGGCGTGGCGCCCGGACCGCAGGACCGCATCCAGCTGGCGCCCTGAGATAAGACCCGGCCCGCTCGTGACGCCACAAGGCACAAACCCACATAAGCAAACTCAAACAAAGGGAACGAACAATGACGAACGCCACTGCGGCCCCTCCGATGCGCCGCGCCCTGGCGGGCTTGGCCCTGTTGGCCTCCACCGGTGCGCAGGCCATCGTCGGCGGCAGCGGCGTCGATTCCAATACCCTCCTGTCGCCCTGGGCCGGCGTCGGCTCGCTCAGCACCGGCGGCGGCACCTACAGCGGGGCGCTGGTCAGCGATCGCTACGTGCTCACCGCCGCGCATGTGGTCAGCGGCCGTGCGCCGGGCAGCATCCAGTTCAACGTCAACGTCAACGGCAGCGTCATGCAGACCTTCGCCGCCGAGGCGGTATTCGTCTATTCCGGGTACGCCGGCACCACGCCCGGTGCGGATGGCGTCTGGCACGATGACCTCGCCCTGGTGCGCCTGGCAGCGCCGGTCCAGGGCGGCATCCCCTCCTATGCTCTTTCGAGTGCTCCGCTTGGCGAGGGCGACATCATCACCATGGTCGGCTACGGCGCTGGCGGCAACGGCACCGGCGCGACGACGCCAGCGAACCCGAACGTCAAGCGCGTCGGCCAGAACGTGGTGGACCGGCTGTTGGCGGACGACGATGTCGCCAACGGGGCGAACGAAGTCTTCATGTTCGATTTCGATGGCCCGACGGGCAACGGCGTGTGGGGCGCCGGGAGCCTGGGCGCGAACCGCGAGGCCGGCTTCGCAGGCGGTGATTCCGGTGCGCCGGTGTTCGTGCAGCGCGGCGACACCTGGCTGCTGGCGGGTATAGGTGCCTTCAACGGCAGCACCGGCGGCAACAATGTCGAGTTCGGTGCCGTCGGTGGCGGCACCGTGGTCGCGGCCTACCAGGATTGGATACAGGGGCAGATCAGCGCCGTGCCGGAAGGCGACACTCTGGCGCTTCTGCTGGTCGGGCTGGCGTGCGTCGGCTCCGCTGCGTCGGGCCGGCGGCGGATCAGCGTCTGACTCGGCCGGGGCAAGCCCGGCGCCGGGAACCGCGCGAAGCTGCCCCCGCGGCTCGTCGACACCGGCTGCAAGCATCGGCGTGAGCGGGGCTGTGCCCGCCCGGCCAGGGTGACGGTCGGCGGGCGCCTGACAGCGTAACGGAATCGCCGACTACTCCAGCGTTTCCCGCAGCCATCGGACCACTGTGGGAGCCCGGCTGTGCCGGGCGATCATCGCGCAGCGCAGCGCGGCTGCGCCGGTCCCGGGCGCCTGTCGCCGCTACGGCAGGGGCTAATTCCGGATAATGCCGGCCCTGCCGCCGCTTCCCCGTGTCCCCATGAACCGCAGCAACCGCCGTGTGCGTCCACTCGTGGCGCAAGCCCTGTCCGAACCGCTGCTGATCGAGCGCATGGCCGACGGCGGCCAGGGCGTCGCCCACATCGACGGCAAGCTGTGCTTCGTCGATGGCGCGCTGGCCGGTGAGCGGGTACGGGCCGCCCTGGTGCGCCGGCACGGCAACTACGACGAGGCAGTGACGCAGGGCGTCCTGGAGCCCTCGCCGCAGCGGGTGGTCCCGGCCTGTGCGGCCTATGCGCGCTGCGGCGGCTGCGCGCTGCAGCACCAGGACCACGCCGCGCAGGTGCAGGACAAACAGGCGCAGCTGGCGGAAAAACTGGCGCGCATCGGCGGCGTGCAGCCGGCGCAGTGGCTGGACCCGATCGTCGGGCCGGCCTGGCATTACCGGCGCCGGGCGCGCCTGGGCGTGCGCCAGGTGTCCAGGCGCGGCGGCGTGCTGGTGGGGTTTCGCGAGCGGCGCTCGTCGTTCCTGACCGACATGCGCGACTGCCCGGTGCTGGACGCGCGCCTGGCCGCGCTGATCGGCCCGCTGCGCGCGCTGATCGGCGGCCTGTCGGTGGCGGCGCAGGTGCCGCAACTGGAAGTCACGGCCACTGACGATGAGGTGCTGCTGGTCATGCGCCACCTTGCGCCGCTGTCCGACGCCGACCGCACGGCCCTGGCCGACTTCGCCGCGGCGCACGGTGTGCGCTGGTTCCTGCAGCCGGCCGGGCCGGACACTGTCCACCCACTGCCGCCGGGTGGCGATTGTCTGCCCACCTACCGGCTGGACGCCTTCGATCTGGAACTCGAATTCGGACCGCTCGATTTCACGCAGGTCAACTTCGCCATCAACCAGAAACTGGTTGCATTGGCGGTGGACCTGCTGGCGCCGACGCCTGACCAGCCAGTGGCGGACCTGTTCTGCGGCGTCGGCAATTTCAGTCTCGCGCTGGCCCGGCGCGGCGCCCGCGTGCTGGGTCTGGAAGGCGAAGCGACGCTGGTCGCCCGCGCCCGCGGCAATGCCCGGCGGGCGGGTCTGACGGACCGCTGCAGCTTCGAGCAGGCGAATCTCTACGACGATGCCCCGGCCGCCCTGGCACGCATCGGCCGCTGCGAGGCCTGGCTGCTGGATCCGCCCCGATCCGGCGCGCAGGCCCTGTGCGGCGCAGTGCCAAAATCGGCGCCGGTGCGCATCGTGTACGTATCCTGCAACCCGGCCACACTGGCGCGCGACGCCGGCCTGCTGGTCGGCCAGGGCTACCGCCTGGCGCGGGCCGGCGTCGTGGACATGTTTCCCCACACGGCGCACGTGGAGTCGATTGCCCTGTTCGAGCGGACCTGAGCCATGACCGACCTTGCCCGGCAACACTGCACCTCTCTGCCAGCCGGCACGCCGCCTCTGGCGATCGCGCAATGGCAGGCGCTGCAGGCGCAGCTCGACGCCGCCTGGCAGGTGGTGGACGGCCATCACCTGCGGCGAGCGTACCGCCTGCCGGATTTTGCGAGCGGTCTGGCGTTGGTCAACCGCATCGGCGCGCTGGCCGAGGCCGAAGACCATCACCCCGATCTGCTGCTGGCCTGGGGCCGGGTCGAAGTCACCCTGTGGACGCACTCGGTGGGTGGCCTGAGCATGAACGATTTCATCCTGGCGGCGCACATCGACCGGCTGGCGCCGTGACCGACGCCCTCATCGCCAAGGCGGTGGCACTGCTGCGCGCCGGGCAGCTGGTGGTCCTGCCCACCGAGACCGTCTACGGCCTGGGTGCCGATGCGCTGAACCCGGTCGCCGTGGCGCGCATCTTCGCCCTCAAGGGCCGACCGGCCGAGCATCCGCTGATCGTGCACCTGCCGCCCGACGAGCCGCTCGAGAACTGGGCCGCCGCCGTGCCACCGCCCGCCCGGGCGCTGGCGCGCGCCTTCTGGCCGGGCCCGCTGACCATGATTCTGGCCCGTGGCGCGCGCGTGCCACGGGCTGTCACCGGCGGGCAGGACACGGTGGCCCTGCGCGTGCCGGATCATCCGCTGGCGCTGGCCCTGCTGCGGGCCTTCGGCAGCGGCATCGCGGCGCCGTCGGCCAACCGCTTCGGCCACATCAGCCCCACCACCGCCGCGCACGTGCGGGACGAATTCGGCGCTGCCGTGCCGCTGATCCTGGACGGCGGGCCGTGCCGGGTCGGCATCGAATCGACCATCGTGGACCTGAGCCGCGGCGCGCCGGTGGTGCTGCGGCCGGGCGCCATCGGCGCGGCGGACATTGCCCGCGTGATCGGCAGCACGGCCACGGCCGATGGTGCGACAGCGGCAGGATCTGCCCCGCGCGTGTCGGGCCTGCTGGCCCGGCATTACGCGCCGCGCACGCCGGCCGAACTGGTCGTCGGCGCCGTCCTGCCGGGGCGCTTGGCCGAGCTCGCGGCGCTCGGGCAGACAGTGGGCGTACTGGCGCTCGGCCGCAGCGTCGGCGAGAACGGCATTGCCCTTGCCGACGATCCGGCTGCCTACGGCCAGGGCCTGTACGCGGCGCTGCGCGCGCTCGACCGGCGCGGCTTCTCGCGCCTGCTGATCGAGGCCCCGCCACGGGACGAATCCTGGCGAGCGGTCAACGATCGCCTGCAGCGGGCGGTGGCATAGGCCCGGATCGGCTGCGGGAGTGGCGCCCCTGTGGGGAGCGGCGCCCCCGCCGCGAATCTTCCATTCACAGATTCGGCCCGGGGGCGGGCCTCCCGCAAGCCCGGGCGCAGGCATTCGGCCCGGGGCGGGCCGCGCTTCTCAGGCGAGTCCGGCCCCGTCCAGGCGCTCCAGCTTCACCACCTCGCTGACCGGCTTGCGATGGCCGCGCGGGTGGCCGGCGGCGTGCCGCGGCCCATCACGATCAGCATGGCCGGGATGTAGTTGGCGGTCAGGCCAGCCACTTCGGCCACCTGCTGCGGGTTGAAGCCGATCATGGCGCCAGTATCGAAGCCGCGCTCCTTGGCGGCATACATCAGTGTCATCGCCGCCAGACTGGCGCCGCGGATGGCTTCGTCACGCGCGAACTGCGCGTTGCCGCCGTACATCTGGCCGGTCATGCCAATCATGCGCTCGCGCATCGGTTCCGGCGCCTGGGCAAAGATGGTCGGCGCGTCGACATGGGCGTCCAGCCTGGCGCACACCACGATGGCGGCGCCGCAGTTCTCGACCTGCACCTGATCCATGGACGCGGCGCGCAAGCGCTTTTTCTGCTCGGACTCCCGCACCACCACGAAGGCCCATTGCTGCAGGTTGAAGGCGCTGGGGCTCAGGATCACGTCGTCGAAGATCGCCTTCAGGTCGGCGTCGCTGACCGGCTGCGAGAGGTCGTAATCGCGCACGCTGCGGCGGGCCCTGACCAGTTCGGAAAAATTCATTGTCAGCTCCTTGGAGTGGTTTCAAAAAAACGGGACAACGGTGCGCCCGCGACTCAGTCAGTCGGCCGGGACGGCGGGCGCGCCAGCAGGTACAGGCCGGCCGAAGCGACGTAGCCGGCGGCGACCAGGCCGTAGATAGCGGCGTAGGAATGCGAAATATCGTACACGGCGGACGCGATGACCGGCCCCAGTCCAAGCCCCACCAGCTGGAAGCTGGCCATCAGGCCAGCAATGCGCCCGAACGCGAAGCGACCAAAGTAATTGGACAGGATAAGCCCAGTCAGCGAGCCCTCGCCGCGCACCAGCAGGCCCAGCACGGCCGACAGCACCAGCGCGCCAGTGGCGCTGTCCACGCGCAGCATCAGCAGGATGCCGCCGGCCGCCAGCAGCTGGGAGACGATGGCCAGGCGTCGCTCGGAAAAGAACTCCGACAGGTAGCCCCAGACCACGTTGGCCAGCGCGCCGGTCAGCGCCAGGATGCTGATGGCGGTCACCGCCTGCACCTGCGACACGCCGCGACTGGTCAGATAAGTGACGTGATAGAACACCAAGGTGCCATTGGCGGCGATGGCCGTCACCGCCGCCGCCATCAGAAAACGCAGCGCCCAGGTGCGCAGCGCCTGCGGCAGGGTCCACGGATACTCGTCAGCAGTCGGACGTGGCCGGCGTCCGGCGCGGGCCACGCGTGACTCGACCAGGCCACCATCCTGCTCCAGGCCCAGCGCTTCCGGGCTGCGTCGCAACAACAGCAGGGCGAGCGGTACCAGCACCACCAATGTGATCGCGCCCATGGCCAGAAACGTATCCCGCCACGCCCAGCCGGAGCGCATGGCGTAGGCGCCGCCAAACGCTGCCGCAGCACCGCCCAGCGGCACCGACATGGAAACGATACCCATGGCCCGGCCGCGGTAGTGCAAAAACCAGTGCACGGCGATCGCCCGCTGCGCGGCGCCGCCGATGACGCCTTGAGCGGCACCACGACACAGCATGTAGCCACAGTAGAAGGTGGCCAACGTAGGACTCGACCCCATCAGCGCAAAACCGGCAGCCATGACGACCGCAGCCGTGCCCATCAGCGCGCGCGGCCCGTGCCGGTCTACCCACGCACCGGCAACGGGCGATACCAGGCCGCCGATCAGCGTGCCGGCCAACAGGGCACCGGCAATGCCGGTGTTGGTCCAGCCGGTGTCCTGCGTGATCGCCAGCAGCACCGAGCCCATGTACATCTGGCTGCTGCCGGCGGACACAACACCGCCAAGCGTCGCCACGCCCAACACCACCCAGCCGTAGTAAACATGCGCCCCAAGACGGGCCACCAGACGATCGGACACGGTGGCTGCGCTCAGGTTTGAGGATGCGCGCCGGCCGCGGAGCCGTCTGGCTCCGGCGCGGCCAGTTCCGCCTGCGCCTGGTCCAGCAGCGCCGCCGGCAGGGACTTGGAGGCCTCGACGCCCAGCGCCTTCAGGTCCTCGGCCCGCTTGACCAGGTTGCCGCGCCCGCTGACCAGCTTGTTGCGGGCCGCGTCGAAGGCATTGCGCGTGCTCGCCAGGCGGCTGTCGACGGCATCCAGGTCCTGCACGAAGCCGACGAACTTGTCGTAAAGATCGCCGGCCCGGCGGGCGATTTCCTGCGCGTTGCGGCTCTGGTGCTCGAAGCGCCACACGTTCTGGATCATGCGCAGCGTGGTCAGCAGCGTGGACGGGCTCACCAGGCCGATGTTGCGCTCCAGCGCCTCGGTGAACAGCGCCGGCTCGGCGCGCAGGGCTTCCATGTAGGCCGGCTCGATCGGCACGAACAGCAGCACGAAATCGAGTGAGCGTACGCCCGGCAGCAGCTGGTAGTTTCTGTCTCCAAGGCCGCGGATGTGGGCACGCAGCGAGGCCACATGCTCGCGCAGCGCCTGGGTGCGCGTCAGATCGTCCGGGGCGCTGGCGTAGCGCTCGTAGGCGGTCAGCGACACCTTGGCGTCGATCACCACGTCCTTGCCGTCCGGCAGGTGCACGATGGCGTCCGGTCGCTGGCGGCCAGTCTCGCTGCTGACGCTCACCTGCAGCTCGTACTCGCGGTCCTTCTGCAGGCCGGACTGTTCCAGCACGCGCTCGAGCACCATCTCGCCCCACACGCCCTGGGTGCGGGTCTGGCCCTTGAGGGCATTGGTCAGATTCACGGCGTCCACGGCAATGGTCTGGTTCAGGTCGCGCAGGGTGTGGATTTCCTTCAAAAGCGACACCCGGTCGCGCGATTCCTTGTCGTAGACGTCCTCGACGCGCTTCTGGAAGCCGCCGATCTGCTCGCGCAAGGGATTCAGCAGCGCTTCCAGATTGGTCTTGTTCTGGTCCGTGAAACGGCGGCTTTTGTCTTCCAGGATTTCCTGCGCCAGGTTCTTGAACTGCTCGGTCAGCTGGCCGCGCGCTTCCTGCAGCACGGCCAGCTTGTCCTCGCTGCGGCGGCGTTCCTCCGACAGCTCGGTCACGGCGCGTTCCAGACGCACGGCCAGCGCCTGCGCCTCGTCCGTCTTTTCGCGCAGATCGACCTGCAGCGGCGCCAGCCGGGCGCAGTCGGCCTGCAAGCGGGCGCGCTCCTCGGCCAATGCCTGGTATTCGGCGCGCAGGCTGTCGAGCTCGATGGCCCGCTGGTCGGCCTGCCGTTGTCCGGCCGCAATACGGCCGCGCGCCTGGATCAGAAAAATCGCCAGCACGAGGGCCAGCAGCCCGGCCGCCACGGCGACCGCGGCAAGGACGGAAAACGTCATGCCCGGAAACAGTCCAAGAGTCTGGTACAAGGTTTGCACGATAACCGAATCGGAACCCATCGGATGCCCTGACCGTGGCCGCTGCCAGGTCACGGCATCATCCCCAAGCGAAGAGTCCGTCATGAACATAGGCATCCCGACCGAGATCAAGGACAACGAAAGCCGCGTGGCCCTCACGCCGGCCGGCGCGGCGGCCCTGACCGGCGCCGGCCACACCGTGCGCGTGCAGCGCGGCGCGGGGGTCGGGTCCGGCTTTTCCGATGCCGAGTACGTCGCCGCCGGGGCGGTGCTGGGCGACGCCGCCCAGGCCTGGGACTGCGATCTGGTGGTCAAGGTCAAGGAACCGATGGCAGCCGAATACGGCTACCTGCGCGGCCAGATGCTGTTCACCTACCTGCACCTGGCCGGCGTCGCTCCGGCCCTGACCGAGGCCCTGCTGGCCAGTCGCACCACCGGCATCGGCTACGAGACCGTGCGCGACGCCGCCGGCCACCTGCCGCTGCTGGCGCCGATGAGCGCCATTGCCGGCAACATGGCGGTGGCCGTCGGCGCCTGGTACCTGGCCAAACCGCACGGCGGCATCGGCGTGCAGCTGGGCCGCGTGCTGGGCAAACCGCACGGGCGGGTGCTGGTGGTCGGCGATGGCGTGGTCGGCCAGCACGCGGCAGCCAGCGCGGCAGCACTGGGCTCCGAGGTCATCGTCTACGGCATCGATGCCGACCAAGGCGCAGCGCTGTTGAAGCAGCTGTCCGCGAATGTGAGCTGGCGCCTGTCCACGCCGGAGGCAATTGCCGCCGAACTGGCGCAGGCGGATCTGCTGGTCGGCGCCGTGCTGCTGCCCGGCGCCCGCGCGCCGCACGTCGTCAGCGCCGACATGGTCCGCCGCATGCGGCCCGGCACGGTGATCGTGGATGTCAGCATCGACCAGGGCGGCTGCGTGGAAACCGCCCATCCGACCAGCCACTCCGACCCCGTGTATCCGGTGCATGGCGTTGTCCACTACTGCGTCACCAACATGCCGGGCGCCTACCCGCGCACGGCCACCGTGGCGCTGACGCAGGCGACGCTGCCGTATCTGAAAACGCTGGCCGCCGGTGGCCGCGCAGCGCTGTTCGCCGACCCGGCCTTGGCGGCGGGCGTCAACACCATGGACGGCCATGTCACGTACCGGGCGGCGGCCGAGGCGCTGGGTCTGCTGGCACGGCACCGGCCCTTGGCGCAGATTGCGCCCTGAGAGCCACACCGCGGCGGGTTAAAGGCAAGGCCCTCACGGCGCTTCGCGCCTCAGGGCGACAGCGGGGGTGGAGCGGCCCAGGTTGATGGCACCCCGATGGCACCATGGCACCGCGCCGGCTTTACCCCCGTCGTTGCGAGGAGCGCGCAGCGCGACGTGGCAACCTTGCCTTTTGGGCTCCGTGTGGCGATGCCTGGCAAGTCCGCGGCTCCCTGGTCGAATCCCCTGTTCAGCCCCTATCGTCGTCCCGTACCAGCAGGCAGGCGCCGATCACCGCCGCCGGCATCAGCAGCAGATTCACGATCGGCACCGCGCCCAGCAGCAGCACGCTGCCGCCAAAGCCCAGCGCCCGCAGCGGCATGGCAGCGGCCGTCCGGCGCACGGCACCAAAATCAAGGCCCCGGTTGCCCAGCGGGTAGTCGAGGTATTCGAGCGCCAGCAGCCACGCCCCAGCAGCAGCCACAGCGGTCCGGCGACCAGATTCACGCCCGGCACCCACAGCAGCAGACCCAGCGGCACGGCCCGCACCAAGAAATAACGCAGCTTGCGCAGTTCGTTCAGCATTGCCTGTGTGGCCTCGCGCAGCCAGCCGCCGGCCGGGGGCGCGACATCCCCGCTCACGCGGCGCGCCAGAATCACATTGAACGGCGCCCCGATCAGGTTCGCCAACGCCGTGAAGGCGTACACGAACACCAGCAGCAGCCCCAGCCCGAACAGTGGCCAGGCCAGAAACGCCAGCCAGTCAAGCCAGCCCGGCAGCGCATCCTGTAACCAGCGCACGGCCGCCGCCACGCGCCCGGCAGCCCATACGCTGCCGGCGCCGAACAGCAGCGCGTTGATGGCCAGCGGCGCCAGCACCAGACTGCGCCAGCGGCGATCGAACAGGCAACGGAATCCTCGCCACAGACAGGCGGGGCCGGACAGGGGATGGCCGAGCAGGGGCATGGTCATGGCGGATATTTCGGGTCAGAACATCTTGGCAAACGGTAGCAGTTCGGCCCGAGGGCGGGCCTCCCACACGGTGCCCCCATTGTGGGAGCGGCGCCCGCGCCGCGAATCAACAAGCGCCACGCTGGCCCCGTCTGATTGACATCACAGCCGCCGGTCCCCGGCCCATGCCAACATGCCACGCGGCCCGCAACGGGGTCCAAGCCCCGGGACGGTCGCCCTTGCGCACCGTCGCGCCGACCCCATCTTGCAACACACAGCGCCGCCCCCCGGCGCGTCCGGACACCCCATGCATCATCCCGAAAACCGCCTGCGCGTCCTGACCTACAACATCCAGGTCGGCATCGACACCGGCCGCTACCGCCAGTATCTGACGCGCGGCTGGCGGCACGTGCTGCCGTTTGGCGGGCGCCAGGAAAACCTCGACCAGATCGCCACCGTGCTGCGCGACCACGACATCGTGGCGCTGCAGGAAATCGACGCCGGCTCCTACCGCGGCGCCTTTTTGAACCAGGCCCAGTACCTGGCCGAGCGGGCCGGCTTTCCGAACTGGCACCTGCAGGTGAACCGCAACTACGGGGCGCTGGCCCGCCACGGCATTGCCGTGCTCAGCCGCCTGCCGCCGACCGGCATCCGCGAGTGCCGCCTGCCCGGTTTCCTGCCCGGACGCGGCGCGCTGCTGCTCAGCTTCGGCAGCGATGCCCGGCCGCTGCACGTGCTGGCGGTGCACCTGTCGCTGGGCCAGCGCTCGCGCCAGCGCCAGCTGCGTTATCTGGCGCGCCTGTCGGCGCACTGCAAGGACTTGATTCTGCTGGGCGACATGAACTGCCCGGCCTGGCACCTGCAGCGGCATTCCAGTCTCATCAACGCCGGGCTGCACGTGGCCGACACCGAGGGGCACAGTTACCCGTCCTGGCGGCCGCGGCGTAACCTCGACCATGTGCTGCTGTCGCCGAGTCTGAAGGTGCGCCACGCGCGGGTGCTCGACCACCCGATGTCCGACCATCTGCCGGTGGCGGTGGAACTGGACCTGCCGCCGGCGCTGGCCGCCAGTCTGGCGCACGGCCGGACCATGACGCTGCCGGCCTGTGCCTGAACACTGCAAGGAGGACCGCCATGCCATCGCGTGATCTGGAACGCTGGATGTGGGCCGAGGCCTGCTCGATGCTCGACCAGGCCGAGCGGCTGCAGCGGCAGTTTTTCGACCCGCCGGGCCGGCGCGGCGCGGCGCGCGCCTGGCAGCCGCCGGTAGACATCTATGCCACCGGCAACGAGCTGGTGATCATGGCCGCGCTGCCCGGCGTCACCGCCGAGCGGCTGGAGGTCGGCATCGACGGCGCCATGCTGGTGATCGCCGGCGAGCGGCGCCTGCCGGACGCCCTGCGCGGCCATCAGGTACAGCGCCTGGAAATTCCGCGCGGGCGCTTCGAGCGGCGCCTGCGCCTGCCGCCGGGCGTCTATCAGATCGACCGCCTGGAACTGAACCACGGCTGCCTGGTGCTGGTGCTGCACCGGGCCCCGTCGCTGACCGGAGAATGAACATGAACGCGAACAATCCCGAAGTCACCGCCCCGGCCGTGAGCACGGTCGGCGACGACGTGCTGCTGATCCTGCCGGTGCGCAACCTGGTGCTGTTTCCGGGCGTGGTGATGCCGCTCACGGTCGGCCGCAAGGGCTCGGTGGAAGCCGCGCAGGAAGCCGCGCGCAGCGACCGGCCGCTGGGTCTTTTGCTGCAGAAGGACGGCAGCATCGACGACCCCGGCCCGGACGACCTGTACCGCGTCGGCACCGTGGCCAGCGTGCTGCGCTTCGTGTCCGCCCAGGACGGCGCGCACCACCTGGTGTGCCAGGGCGAAGAGCGCTTCCGGGTGCTGGACTTCATTCCCGGCCACCCGTACCTGCTGGCGCGGGTGGAGCGCCTGCCGGCCGCGCCGGAAACGGGCGTCGACGCCGAGGCGCGCGTACTGAACCTGCGCCAGCAGGCGCTGGCGGCGCTCGAACTGCTGCCGCAGACGCCGGCCGAGCTGGTGCACGCCATCCAGTCGACGCCGACCGGCTCGGCGCTGGCTGACCTGATCATCAGCTACATGGACCTGAAGCCCGAGGAGAAACAGGAAATCCTCGAACTGATCGACCTGCCGCAGCGCCTGATGCGCGTGTCGGAACTGCTCGCGCGGCGCATCGAGGTGCTGCGGATCTCGCGCGACATCTCCCAGCAGACCCGCGACAAGCTGGACGAGCGCCAGCGCGAGTTCGTGCTGCGCGAGCAGCTCAAAACCATCCAGAAAGAGCTGGGCGAAGCCGACGATCAGGCGGTCGAGGTGCAGGAAATCGCCGAGGCCATCGCCAAGGCCGGCATGCCGGAGGAGGTCGAACAGCACGCGCGCAAGGAACTCAAGCGCCTGGAGCGCATGCCCGAGGCGTCGGGCGAGTACCCGATGCTGCGCACCTATCTGGACTGGCTGACCGAGCTGCCGTGGAGCGTGGCCAGCACCGACAGCCTGGACATCCCGGCCGCGCGCAGGGTGCTGGACGAGGACCACTGGGGCCTGGACAAGATCAAGCGGCGCATCCTGGAGCATCTGGCCGTGCGCAAGCTCAGCCCCGAGGGCAAGAGCCCGATCCTGTGCTTCGTCGGCCCGCCGGGCGTGGGCAAGACCTCGCTCGGCCAGAGCATTGCACGCGCCATGGGCCGCAAGTTCCTGCGCGTGTCGCTGGGCGGCGTGCACGACGAGGCGGAGATCCGCGGCCACCGGCGCACCTATGTGGGCGCGTTGCCGGGCAACATCATCCAGGCCATCCGCCGCGGCGGTACGCGCAACCCGGTGCTGATGCTCGACGAGATGGACAAGCTCGGCCAGGGCTTTCACGGCGACCCGTCGTCGGCGCTGCTGGAAGTGCTCGACCCGGAGCAGAACAACTCCTTCCGCGACAATTATCTGGCGGTGCCTTTTGATCTGTCTCAGGTCATGTTCATCGCCACCGCCAACGTGCTCGACAGCATTCCCGGCCCGCTGCGCGACCGCATGGAAGTGATCGAACTGCCCGGCTACACGCAGGAGGACAAGCTGCAGATCGCCCGGCGCTACCTGATCGACCGGCAACTGAAGGCCTGTGGCCTGGGCGCCGAACAGGTGCAGCTGACCGACGCCGCCATCGGCGTGCTCATCGACGGCTACACGCGCGAGGCCGGCTGCCGCAACCTGGAGCGCGAAATCGGCGCCGTGCTGCGGCATGTCGCGGTGCGCGTGGCCGAGGGCCAGACCGGCGTGCAGCGCATCGACGCCGGAGACGTGCCGGCCATTCTTGGCGCGCGCAAGTTCGACTCGGAACTGGCCATGCGCACCGCCATGCCGGGCGTGGCCACGGGCCTGGCCTGGACGCCGGTCGGCGGCGACATCCTGTTCATCGAGGCCAGCCGCGTGCCGGGCAACGGCAAGCTGATCCTGACCGGCCAGCTGGGCGACGTGATGAAGGAAAGCGTGCAGGCGGCCCTTAGCCTGCTCAAGGCCCGCGCCGACACGCTGGGCCTGGAAGCGGATTCCTTCGACAAGCACGACATCCACGTGCACGTGCCGGCCGGCGCCATCCCCAAGGACGGACCCAGCGCCGGCGTGGCCATGTTCGTGGCCCTGCACTCGCTGCACAGTGGCCGCTGCGTGCGCGCGGATACCGCCATGACCGGCGAAATCAGCCTGCGCGGCCTGGTGCTGCCGGTCGGCGGCATCAAGGAAAAGATCGTCGCCGCCCACCGCGCCGGCATCCGCCGGGTGATGCTGCCGGCGCGCAACAGGAAGGACTACGACGACATCCCGGCCAGCGCCCGCGAACACCTGGAGTTCGTGTGGCTGGAGAACGTGGATCAGGCGCTGGGGGCCGTGTTCGACTGTGCCGAACAGGCCGATGCGCTGGCCGCCGACGGCGGCTGAGTCCGCTGCCGACCGGTAGTCGGGACGAACCGGCAATGATCCGTGCAGTCCAACGCCCCGCCGGCCGGCAACAGGCTGTCCGGCTTCAAATCATCAGGAGTCACGACATGAACAAGCACCTAAAAACGACCTGCGCCGCCATCGCACTGCTGGCGCTCGCCGGTGGCGTCGCCGCGGCCCCGAAAGCCGGTCACGCAACCGGCGGCGCCTCAAGCCACTCCAGCACGCCACCGGCCAGCAGCAACAAGCAATCCGCGCCGGATGCCGACCGCGGTATGGACCGGGCTGGCGAGCGCCGGTCAGAGGAAGGTCTCGACCATTTCCGGGCCGAGGAGCAACAGATGGAGCACGCGCCCGATCGCGGCGCCGATCATCGCGACGCGCATTCGATGCAGCCGCACGGCAAGGACGACAAACACCCGCCCAACTGAGCGTGTGCCGGCGCTGGCCGCGCCCGGCGCAAGCTGCCCGAGAGCGCTGTCAGCGCAGGTCGGCGGGCAGGCGGCCGCGGTCCGGGCGGGCCAGTTCCGGCGGCAGGCGGAAGATGGCTTCTTCGGCCACGCCGACCTGGGTGTCGATGGCATCCAGGCCCATGCCTTTCAGGCGTTCGATCACGGCATCCACCAGCCGCTGCGGCGTGGAGGCGCCGGCCGTGATGCCGATGCGCGTGTCCGGCCCGAACCAGGCCGGGTCCAGGTCGGCGGCGTCGCCTACCAGGTAGGCCGCCTTGCCGGCACGCTCGCCGACCTCGCGCAGGCGGTTCGAGTTCGAGCTGTTGCGGGCGCCGACCACCAGCAGCACGTCGATGTCGGCAAGCAGCGCCTTGACGGCGTTCTGGCGGTTTTGCGTGGCGTAGCAGATGTCGTTGGTGTCCGGGCCGCGGGCGGCCGGGAAACGCGCCTTGAGCGCGTCGATGACGTCGCGCGTGTCGTCCATGGACAGCGTGGTCTGCGTCACGTAGGCGACCCGCGCCGGGTCTGCCACGACCAGCGTGTCGACCTCGGCCGGTTCGCCCACCACATGCACCCGCCCGCGCACGCTGCCGCGGGTGCCTTCCACTTCCGGATGGCCGGCGTGGCCGACGATGACGACGTCGTAGCCCTGATTCGCATAGCGCTGGGCCTGGCCGTGCACCTTGGTGACCAGCGGGCAGGTGGCGTCGATGCTGCGCAGGCCGCGCGCGGCGGCGGCCTCGACCACGCTGTCGGCCACGCCGTGGGCGCTGAAGATGGCGCGCGCGCCGGGCGGGATTTCATCCACGGTTTCGACGAAGATCGCACCGCGGCTGCGCAGGCTCTCGACCACGTGCGGGTTGTGGACGATCTCGTGCAGCACGTAGACGGGCGGGCCGTACAGTTCGAGGGCGCGCTCGACGATGTCGATGGCGCGCACCACGCCGGCACAAAAGCCGCGTGGTTCGGCGAGGATGGCTTGCATGGCGGATGTTCAGTGGGGAGTCGCGCTTACCATACCGCACGCAGGCCCTCCCGGCGCGTCCGGGTCGGGCTGCGACCGTCCCGGACGCTCGCCTGCGGCAAGCAATTCAGAACAAATCCTTAGGGAGCCGCCCGTGATCAGTCTCGCTCCGGTCCTGCAACAGGCGCTGCTGCCGGTCGGCACCATCATGGGCCTGGGCTACGTGTGGCGCCGCACGCGCCCCGGCGGCCTGGACGCACCGACGGCGCGGCGGGCGATTGGCGCGCTGGTGATGTATCTGTTCTACCCGGCGCTGGCGTTTCACACCGTGATCCGGGCGCAGGTGAATGCCGACCTGGTTCTGGCGCCAGCCTTGACCATGTTCGCCATCGTGCTGGGCATGGGTCTGGCCTGGGCGCTATTCCGGCAGCGCATGTTCGCCCTGCAAGGACCGGCGCAGCTGGGCGCGTTGGTCATCGCCTGTGGCCTGCCGAACATCATCTCGCTGGGCATTCCGGTGCTGCAGGCATTGTTCGGGCCGGACGGCGCGCGCTACGCGATCTATGCCGACATTCTTGGCATCAATCCGCTGTTCTGGTCGCTGGCGCTATGGGTGGCGGTGCGCTGCGGCAACCACGGCGAGCACCTGCAGACGCCGGGGCAGTTCCTGCGCGTGCTGGCAAGGCTGCCGCCGATCTGGGCGTTCGTGGTCGGGTTTGTGATGAATCTACTGGCGGTGCCGATAGCGCCGGGCATCGACAAGGCCGCCAGCATGCTCGGCTACGCGACCATGCCGTGCATGCTGCTGACGGTCGGCATGTCGCTGTCGTTCGGGCATTTCCGCAGCTTCTGGCGGCAGATTGCCGGGGTCGCGCTCATCAAGCTGGCGCTGGTGCCGGTGGCGGTCTACGGCCTGGCCCGGCTGGTGGCCGGAGCGGGCGAAACCACGGTCGCCACCACGCTGCTGATGGGCATGCCGACCATGATGGCCAGCATGATCCTGAGCGAGCGCTTTGGCCTGGATACCGAACTGCTGGCGGCGGTGATGGTCGGCTCGACGCTGTTGTACTTCGTCACCCTGCCGATCGGCATGGCGCTGCTGATGTGACGGCCAATGTGAAGGCGGACGGCTTGCCAGCGGTGGCTAACATTCATTAAGGTTCGCGGCTTCGTTGCAGTGCGGAAAAGCAGCAACAGGACTTGGGGGCGCGCAGGTGATGCTGGATACGACGATCAGGCAGGTGGCGGTGCTGGGCGCCGGCAACATGGGTGCCGGCATTGCCGCGCAGGTGGCAAACGCCGGTGTGCCGGTGCTGCTGCTGGACCTGACGCGCGAGGCGGCCGAACGCGGCAAGCAGGATTTGTTCAAGCGCAAGCCGGCGCCGTTGATGAACCGCGCGGCGGCCGAGCTGATCCGGACCGGCGGTTTCGACGAGGATCTGGGCTGGCTGTCCGAGGCCGACTGGATCGTCGAGGTGGTGGTCGAGCGCCTGGCGGTCAAGCAGGCGCTGTTCGAGCGGGTCCAGCGCGTGCGCCGGCCGGGCTCGATCGTCAGTTCCAACACCTCCGGCATCCGCCTTTCCGAAATCACCGCCGGCCTGCCGCCGAGCTTCGCGGCCGATTTCCTGATCACCCATTTCTTCAACCCGCCGCGCTACATGGGCCTGCTGGAGCTGGTGGCCGGCCCGGCTACCCGGCCGCAGGCGACCGAAGCGCTGCGCGAGTTCTGCACTGTGCAACTGGGCAAGGAAGTGGTCGATGCCCGCGACACGCCGTCGTTCATCGGCAACCGCATCGGCGTGCTGGCCATGCTGGCCGGGGTACGGGCGGCGCTGCAGCTGGGCCTGACGGTTGAGCAGGCTGACGCCGTCGCCGGCAAGCCGATCGGCCTGCCGGGCACCGGCGTGTTCGGCCTGATCGACCTGGTGGGCCTGGACGTGCTGGCCGACATCGCGCGCAACATGCAGGGCCAGTTGCCGGCCAGCGATCCAGCGCAGCCACTGCTGGACCTGCCGCCCCTGCTCAAGACCATGCTGGAGCGCGGCTGGATCGGCCGCAAGGCCGGTGGCGGCTTTTATCGACTTACGGCGGACAAGCAGCGCCAGGCGCTGGACCTCGGCACACTCGATTATCGGCCGCAGCAGAAGGTGGACCTTGCCGGCGCCAGGGCGCGCACGCCGGTCGAGCTGCTCGCCGGTGACGACGCGGGGGCGGCTTTCGCGCGCAGCTTGCTGGGCTACGCCCTGACCTACACGGCCACCGTGGCGCCGGAAATCGCCGGCGACGTGCTCGCCATCGACACCGCCATGCGCGAGGGCTATTCATGGCGCTGGGGGCCGTTCGAGCTGCTGGATCAGATCGGCCTGGCCAGGTTTGCGCAGCGCCTCGAGGCCGACGGCCAGCCGGTGCCGGCGCTGTTGAAAACGGCGCTGGCCAGCGGCGATGGACGGTTCTATCGCGAGGACGCCGACGGCCCGCAGTACCTCGGCTTCGATGGCGCGTATCGCCCGCTGCCGCACCAGGCCGGCACGCTGACCGTGGCCGACCTGCGCCGCGCCGGCAAGCCGGTGCTGGGCAATGCCTCGGCCAGCCTGTGGGACATGGGCGAGGGCGTGGCGCTGCTCGAATTCCACACCAAGATGAACGCGCTCGACGAACACACTGTTGAGGCCATGCAGCTGACGCTGGACCGGGTCGGGCAGGATTTTCAGGCGCTGGTCATCGGCTCTGATGCGCCGCATTTTTGCGCCGGCGCGAACCTGAAGCGGATGCTGGATGCCGCCCGTGGCGGCGACTGGACGTTCCTGGAGGGCTTCATCGACGGCCTGCAGCGCGCCCTGATGGGCTTCAAGTACGCGCCGTTCCCGGTCGTCGGCGCGCCGCGCGGGCTGGCGCTGGGCGGTGGCTGCGAGGTGCTGCTGCACTGCAACGCGCTGCAGGCGCATGCCGAGCTGAACGCCGGGCTGGTGGAGCTGCGCGTCGGCCTGCTGCCGGCCGGCGGCGGCACCAAGGAAATGACGCTGCGGTACCTGGATGCCGGTGTCGAGCGGGGCTTCGACCTGATCGTCGGTGCCGTGGTGTCGCAGTCGGCCGCCGACGCGCGCGACATGCGCGTTCTGACCGACCGCTGCGCCATCACCATGCACAGCAGGCGCGTCCTTGCCGACGCCAAGGCCATGGCCCGGCTCATGATCGGCAGCTATTCGTCCGCCAAGCCAGCAGTTGTGAACCTGCCGGGGGCCTCCGGGCGGGCGGCGCTCGAAGCGCGCGTCGCGGCGCAGGTCGAGGCCGGTAAAATGACCGCCCACGACGCCGTGGTGGCCAGCCACATGGCCGCCGTGATGAGCGGCGGGGCCGGCGGGCAGGTGACGGAGCAGGAGCTGCTGCGCCTGGAGCGCGAGCATTTCCTGGAACTGCTGCGCCTGCCGCTGTCCCAGGCGCGCATGGAACACATGCTGGCCACCGGCAAGCCGCTGCGTAATTGAAATGGCTTGCGCGTGCGGTCGCGGCCATGGCGTTTTTTGTAGGAGCGGGCCATGCCCGCGACCGGGACGGCGGGTGGTGTTGAAACGCAGCGATGAATCGGGACGGCGCCGTTGACGGCAGGGTTGCGGTCGCGGCCATGGGCCGCTCCTACGGCCGAGGTGTTGTTGCAGGAGCGGGCCATGCCCGCGACCCGGCCCGCTGGCGGACAATCCGGCAATGAAAATGAATAACTGGCTGACCAAGGGGATCGGGCGGCAATGAGCGAGCGCGACGTGATCGAATTCGACGTGCTGGTGGTCGGTGCCGGCCCGGCCGGCCTGGCCACCGCCATCCGCCTCAAGCAGCTCAGCCCCGACAGGAGTGTGTGCCTGATCGACAAGGCCTCGCAGATCGGCGCGCAGATCTTGTCGGGCGCGGTCATCGAGCCGCAGCCGCTGGACGAGCTGCTGCCCGGCTGGCGCGACAATCCGCCGCCGGTGTGCGTGCCGGTGCGTCACGACGAGTTTGCGTTCCTGACCAAGTCCCGCCGCCTGCGCTCGCCGGTGATCCCGCCGCAGATGCGCAATCACGGCAATTTCATCGTTTCCTTGGGGGCGCTGTGTGCCTGGCTGGCGCCGCAGGCGGAAGCCCTGGGCGTCGAGGTGTTTCCGGGCTTTGCCGCCGCCGAGCCGCTGTTCGATGCGGATGGCCAGCGCGTGATCGGCGTGCGCATCGGCGACATGGGTCTGGACAAGCAGGGTCAACCGAAGGACAGCTACACGCCCGGCATCGACATCCACGCCAAGACCACCGTGCTGGCCGAAGGTTGCCGCGGCAGCCTTGCCAAGCAGCTGATCCGCCATTTCGGGCTCGACGCCGGCATCGACCCGCAGACCTACGGCATCGGCATGAAGGAGCTGTGGCAGTTGCCGGCCGGCCGCGGCGATCCGGGGCTGACGCAGCACACCATCGGCTGGCCACTTGATTCGGCGACGTATGGCGGCAGCTTCATCTACCACCTGACCGAGGATCGGGTGGCGGTGGGTTTTGTGGTCGGGCTCGATTACAGCGACCCGAACTTCTCGCCCTTCGAGGCCTTTCAGCAGTTCAAGCATCACCCGACCGTCAAGCCGCTGCTGGAAGGCGGCAGCATCATCTCGTCCGGCGCCCGGGCGCTGGTGGAAGGCGGCCTGCAGTCGCTGCCGCGCCTGAGCATGCCCGGCGCGCTGCTGGTGGGCGACGCCGCCGGCATGATCAACGTGCCCAAGATCAAGGGCACGCATATGGCCCTGCGCGCCGGCATGCTGGCGGCCGAGCATCTGGTGGCTGAAGCGGGCGATCGCTTCGATGCCGGCTGGCGGGCTTCGCCATCGGCGGCGGAACTCAGGCGCGTGCGCAACATCCGCCCCGGCTTCCACCACGGCCTGTGGGCGGGCCTGGCCAATGCGGCGCTCGAAACCGTGACCCTGGGCCACACGCCCTGGACGCTGCGCAACCACGCCGACCACAGCGCGCTGCGCCTGCTGTCGGCCGGCGCGCCGCCGCCGGATTACGTGGAACGCACGCTCGAGCCGCGCGACCGGCTGGCGTCGGTGTACTTCGCCGCCACCGAGCACGACGAGGACCAGCCGGTGCACCTGCACGTGGCCGACACCAACATCTGCGTCACCCGCTGCCGTCAGGAATACGGCAACCCGTGCACGCGCTTCTGTCCGGCCAATGTCTACGAGATGGTCGAGGAGGAAGGCGCCCTGCGCCTGCAGATCAACGCCGCCAACTGCGTGCACTGCAAGACCTGCGACATCAAGGATCCCTACGAGATCATCACCTGGGTGCCCCCGGAAGGCGGCGCCGGGCCCAATTACGTCAATCTGTAAGACGACCGCCCGGCGGTCATTTCCCGAGGAGAAAGCATGAAAGTCCTGGTGGGCGTCAAGCGCGTGGTCGACTACAACGTCCGCATCCGCGTCAAACCCGACGGCAGCGGTGTGCTCACCGACGGCGTCAAGATGAGCATGAATCCCTTCGACGAAATCGCCGTCGAGGAGGCCATCCGCCTGCGCGAGCGCGGCCATGCCACCGAGCTGGTCGCCGTCAGCATCGGCCCGCTGGCGGTGCAGGAACAGCTGCGCACGGCGCTGGCCATGGGCATGGACCGCGCCATCCACGTGGAATCGGCCACCGCCCTGCAGCCGCTGGAAGCCGCGCAAGTGTTCTGCGCCCTGGCGCAGCAGGAGCAGGCCGACATCGTGCTGCTGGGCAAGCAGGCCATCGACGACGACTCGGGTCAGACCGGGCAGATGACGGCCGCCCTGTGGGGCCGGCCGCAGGCGACCTACGCTTCGGTGATTGAGATCAACGGCAGCACCGCCCGGGTGACGCGCGAGGTGGACGCGGGCCTCGAAGTCATCGAGGTCGACCTGCCGGCCGTGTTCACCAGCGACCTGCGCCTGAACGAGCCGCGCTACGTCAAGCTGCCGGAAATGATGAAGGCCAAGAAGAAGCCGATGGACGTCAAGCCTGCCGCCGAACTGCTGGGCAGCAACGTGCCACGCCTGGAACTGGGCACCGTGCGGCCACCACCGGCGCGCGGTGCCGGCATCAAGGTCAAGACGGTTGAAGAACTGGTAACGGAATTGCAGGGGCGGGGGCTGATCTGATGGCCAAGGTATTGCTGATTGCCGAACACGACGGCACCAAACTGAACGCCGGCACTGCCAAGGTGCTGGCCTGCTGCGCGGATCTGGGCGCCGAAGGCGTCGACGTGCTGGTGTCCGGCGCCGATGGCGCCGGGCTGGACGGCGTGTGCGCGCAGGCGGCGGCGCTGGCCGGCGTGAGCCGGGTGCTCAGGAACGCCGATGCCCGCAACGCCGCGCCGCTGGCGGCGATCCTGGCGCCGCAAATCGCCGATCTGGCGGCCGGTTACGGCTACGTGCTGGGGCCATCCACCACCTTTGGCAAGGATCTGCTGCCACGCGTGGCGGCGCTGCTGGGCGCCCCGGCGCTGTCCGACATCATGAAGGTGCTCGGCCCGCGCAGCTTCGAGCGGCCCATCTATGCCGGCAACGCCATCCTGACCGTGAGCGTGCCGGACGGCGCGCCGGTGGTCGGCACTGTGCGCGTGGCCTCCTACAAGGCGGTCGGTGAGCAGGCGCCGGCGCCGGTAGAGGCCGTCAGCAGCAGCGCCGAGCTGCCCGGCCATACCCGCTTCGTCGAGCTGCGTGCCGGCTCCAGGGACCGACCGGACCTGCAATCCGCCAACAAGGTGGTGTCCGGTGGCCGCGGCGTTGGCAGCAGCGAGAACTTCCGGCTCATCTTCGAGCTGGCCGACAAGCTGGGCGCCGCGGCCGGTGCCTCGCGCGCAGCAGTCGACGCCGGCTTCGTGCCCAACGACATGCAGGTCGGCCAGACCGGCAAGGTGGTGGCGCCGGAGCTGTACATCGCGGTCGGCATCTCGGGCGCCATACAGCACCTGGCCGGCATCAAGGACGCCGGCACCATCGTCGCCGTCAACAAGGATGCCGACGCGCCGATCTTCGAGGTGGCCGACATCGGCCTGGTGGCTGACCTGTTCGAGGCCGTACCGGCGCTGGTCAAGGCGCTGCCCTAAGCGGGGCTGCCCGGTCCGGTGGCGCTGCGGGTCAGGCGCCGTGCCGGCTGTCGGGACCGCTCAGGCGCCGGGCGGCGCTCGCACGCGCCATAGCAATGCCGCCACTGCCATCAGCGGCAGCGCCAGCAGCGCGAAGTAGCGGCCCATCGGCCAGCCCAGGCTGATCAGGACGCCACCCAGGTACGGGCCGAGGATGGCGCCAAAGCGCCCGGCGCCGATGGCGAGTCCAATCCCGGTGGCGCGGCTCGACGCCGGATACAGGCGCGCGGCCAGGGAATACAGGCCGATCAGGCCGCCCAGTGAGAAAAAGCCGGCCAGGATGGTGAGCGCGAACAGCAGGTCGGTGGCCTTGCCGGCCTGACCCAGGGCCATGATGAGCAGTCCGCCGAGCGCAAAAAAGGCGCTCATCATGGTGTAGATCGACCAGCGCGCGGACATGTGGCCCAAGTACAGCATGCCAAGGCCACCGCCCAGATTCAGCATCATTCCCGCGCGAATGGCCTGCTCGCCCGGCAGTCCGGCTTCGACCAGTACGGTCGGGGTCCAGTTGAGCAGGAAATACAGCGTCAGGTTGCCCAGAAAAAAGCAGCCCCACAGCGCCAGCCCGGGCGCCAGCCAGCGGCCGCGCAGCACCTCGCGCACGCTCGATGTGCCGAGCGCATCCGCTTGGGCGCCGGCAGCGGCAAGGTCGATGCCCAGCCTGGCGGCCAGTTTGTCGGCGGCGGCCCGCGACCGGGGTCGATCCTGCCTGAGCAGGTAGTGCAGCGACTCGGGCAGGCCCAGCAGCAGCACGGGCAGCGTCGCCAGGGTGAACAGGCCGCCGACGACGAACACCGCCTCCCAGCCGGCGGAAGGAATGAGCCGGCTGGCCAGAAAGCCACCGGCGATGCCGCCGACCGGGTAGCCCAGGTGCATGA
Source organism: Immundisolibacter cernigliae (assembly GCF_001697225.1). Taxonomy (GTDB): domain Bacteria; phylum Pseudomonadota; class Gammaproteobacteria; order Immundisolibacterales; family Immundisolibacteraceae; genus Immundisolibacter; species Immundisolibacter cernigliae. The sequence continues at coordinate 738,270 of NZ_CP014671.1, read as the reverse complement.
AGCTGATGGCCAGGTTTCTGCGCCGATCCGGCGTGTATTCCGCCACCAGCGTGTTGAGGCTCGGCAGCAGGGCGCCGATGGCCACCCCGGTGACGCCGCGCAGCAGGATCAAGGGCAGCACGCTGGTGACAGCGGCGGTGGCCAGCGTGCTCAGACCCAGCACGGCGGTCGCCAGGATGATCATCCGCCGGCGGCCGATGCGATCCGCGGCCGGTCCCAGCAGCAGCGAGCCGACGGTCATGCCCAGCAGGCCGCTGCTGAACACGATGCCCAGCGTGCGCGGGTCCAGCTGCCACGCCTTGGCGAGCGTCGGGGCGGCAAAGGAAATGGCCAGCAGGTCGAAGCCGTCCAGGATGTTGACCAGCCAGCACAGGCCCACGACCTGCCACTGCAGGCGTCTGAACGGCTGTGCGTCGAGCTGCGCCTGCAGCGACCGGGAAGTTTCGGTCATCGTTGTCCTTGGTCTGTCGGCCGCGATCAGCACGTCTGCCGATGCTCGACACAGTCGAGAAAAGGCGCCGCGGATTGTGCCGCGTTTCGTTCAGGCCGGTCGCCGTGAAGCCACTCTGAAGCGCACCGGGTACGCCCTTGCGAACGGTCGCGGGCGATACTGGACCCACGACTCCCGCCGGGATGGCCCGACATGAACCTTGCTGCCGAATTCAACCTCGCTCCCGACCTGATCTACCTGAACCACGCCGCGGTCGCGCCGTGGCCGCGGCGCACGGCCGATGCGGTGGCGTGCTTTGCGGCCGAGAATGCCCGCGATGGGGCGCGCCACTATCCACGCTGGTTGCAGGTCGAGCGGCGGCTGCGCGAGCGCCTGGCGCGGCTGATCGGTGCGCAGGCGCCGGACGTTGCGCTGCTGAAGAACACCTCCGAGGCGATCTCGGTGGTGGCCTTCGGCTTTCCCTGGCAGGCCGGCGACAACCTGGTGCTGGCGGCCGAGGAGTTCCCGTCGAATCGGATTGCCTGGCAGGCGCTGGCGCGGCTTGGCGTGCAGTGCCGGGTGGCGCAGTTGACCGGCGCCAGGGATCCCGAGCAGACCTTGCTGGACCTGATCGACAACCGCACGCGCCTGCTCACGGTGTCGTCCGTGCAGTACGGCAACGGCCTGCGCATGGACCTGGAGCGCCTGGGCGCGGCCTGCCGCAGGCGCGGCGTGGCGCTGTGCGTGGACGCCATCCAGAGCCTGGGTGCGCTGGCCTTCGACGTCGAAGCAGTCCAGGCCGACTTCGTGATGGCGGACGGTCACAAGTGGATGCTGGGGCCGGAGGGCCTGGCGCTGCTGTGGGTCCGCCCGCAGTGGCGCGAGCGCCTGACGCTGTACCAGTACGGCTGGCACATGACGCGCCAGGCCGGCGATTTCGACGCGACCGAATGGCAGCCAGCCGACGACGCGCGGCGCTTCGAGTGCGGCAGCCCGAACCTGCTGGGCGCCCACGGCCTGGAGGCCAGCCTGTCTTTGCTTGAGGAATACGGCATGCCAGGCGTGCAGGCAGACCTGCTGGAACGCAGTGCTCATCTGATCGAACGCATCAGCGCCGCGCCCGGCCTGGAGCTGCTCGGTGACCCGCGCGTCGAGCGTCGCAGCGGCATCGTCACCTTTCGCCATCGCGGCATCGACAACGCGGCGCTGCACCGCCGCTTGAGTGAAGCGGGCGTGGTATGCGCGCCGCGTGGCGGTGGGGTGCGCTTCTCGCCGCACTTCCACACGCCGCTGCAGCAACTCGACGCGGCGCTGGCGGTCGTACCAGACTGAGGCGGCGCGGGCGGCGGGTAAAATCGCCGCTTCTTACGACACAACGATGGAAACCGCATGGAAGCCTTTCACGGCACGACCATCCTGTCCGTCCGGCGCAATGGCCGGGTGGTGCTGGGCGGCGACGGCCAGGTCACGCTGGGCAACATGGTCATGAAGCGCGGCGCGCGCAAGGTGCGCCGCCTGCACCACGGCAGGGTGCTGGCCGGCTTTGCCGGCGCCACGGCGGATGCCTTCACATTGTTCGAGCTGTTCGACGCCAAGCTGGAAAAACACTCCGGCCAGCTCGCCCGCGCGGCCGTGGAGCTGGCCAAGGACTGGCGCACCGACCGCCTGCTGCGGCGACTGGAAGCCATGCTGGCGGTGGCCGACGCGGAAAGCTCGCTCATCATCTCCGGCAACGGCGACGTGCTGGAGCCCGAGGATGGCCTGATGGCCATTGGCTCCGGTGGCGCCTTTGCCCAGTCCGCGGCGCGCGCGCTGCTGGATCACTCGCAGCTCGATGCGCGGCAGATCGTCGAGGCGGCGCTGGGCATCGCTGCCGACATCTGCATCTACACCAACCGCGAATTCACCTTTGAGGAACTGGGCGCCTGAGGCCCACCCGCCATGTCCATGACCCCACGCGAAATCGTCCAGGAACTCGACAAGCACATCATCGGCCAGGACGCCGCCAAGCGTGCCGTGGCGATTGCCCTGCGCAACCGCTGGCGCCGTCAGCAGGTGGCCGAGCCGCTGCGGCACGAGATCACGCCCAAGAACATCCTGATGATCGGCCCGACCGGCGTCGGCAAGACCGAGATCGCGCGCCGCCTGGCGCGCCTCGCCGGGGCGCCGTTCCTGAAAATCGAGGCAACCAAGTTCACCGAGGTCGGCTACGTCGGGCGTGACGTGGAGTCCATCATCCGCGACCTGATGGACGTGGCCGTCAAGCAGACCCGCGAACAGGAACTGGCCAGGGTGCGCCACCGCGCCGAAGACGCCGCCGAGGAGCGCGTGCTGGACCTGCTGCTGCCCGGTTCGCGCAGCGAGGACGCCTGGGCTGCGCAGGACAGCAGCGCCGACACGCGCCAGAAACTGCGCAAGCGCCTGCGCGAAGGGCAACTGAACGACAAGCAGGTCGAGATCGAAGTCAGCCTGCCGCAGGTCGGCGTCGAGATCATGGCCCCGCCGGGCATGGAGGAACTGACCCAGCAGTTGCAGGGCATGTTCCAGAACATGGGCGGGCGGCGCACGCGCCGGCGTCAGGTGCGGGTGGACGAGGCGCTGCGCCTGCTGACCGACGAGGAAGCCGCCAAGTTCGTCAATGACGACGACATCAAGCGCAGCGCCGTCGCCAATGCCGAGCAGAACGGCATCGTGTTCATCGACGAGATCGACAAGATCACCCAGCGCGGCGGCGGCCAAGGTGGCGGCAGCGGGGGGGAGGTGTCGCGCGAGGGCGTGCAGCGCGATTTGCTGCCGCTGATCGAGGGCAGCACCGTCACCACCAAGCACGGCCAGGTGCGCACGGACCACATCCTGTTCATCGCGTCCGGCGCGTTTCACCTGAGCAAGCCCTCGGACCTGATTCCGGAGCTGCAGGGCCGGCTGCCGATCCGCGTCGAGCTCGAATCGCTGCGGGTCGAGGATTTCGTGCGCATCCTGACCGACACCGACGCGGCGCTCACCGAGCAGGCCACGGCGCTGCTGGCCACCGAAGGCGTCAGGCTGCAATTCGAACCGGACGGTGTGCAGCGGCTGGCGCAGATCGCGTTCGAGGTCAACGAGCGTACCGAGAACATCGGCGCCCGCCGCCTGCACACGGTCATGGAGCGGTTGCTGGAGGACCTGTCCTTTGCGGCGCCCGACCGCGGCGGCCAGCAGGTGACGGTGGATGCCGCCTACGTCGACCAGCGCCTGAAGGATCTGGCCGGCAATCAGGACCTGAGCCGCTACATTCTTTAAGGGCGCCCATTGGGGCATGGACGTCCCAACGCATCGATCGCTTGAATCTTTGGCCGTCGCCGCGGTTCGGGGTCGGGTCTGCGTCAGGCTTTGGCGATGGCCGGCAGGTCGCGTCCATCCGGACCGTCGACCCGCCAGCGCAGTGCAAGCGCCCGCCGTTGCAGGCCCGACATGCGGCGTGATGATCCGGCTTTCGTGATCAGACCTCGGCCCACATGCGCAGCAGGTTGTGGTAACACCCGGTCAGGCGCACCACGGCCGGACTGTCGTCGGTGTCGGTGCGCAGGGCCAGGATGGCCATGTCGAGCTCGTACAGCAGGCGGCGACGCTCGGTCTCGCGCACCATGCTCTCGATCCACATGAAGCACGCCAGGCGGGCGCCGCGGGTGACCGGCTCGACGCGATGCACGCTCGAGGCCGGATACAGCACCAGGTCACCTGCTGACAGCTTGACCCGCTGGCTGCCGAAGCTGTCCTCGATTACCAGCTCGCCGCCGTCGTAGCTGTCCGGGTCCGACAGAAACAGCGTGGCAGACAGGTCGCAGCGCACGTGGCGGGCGCTGGCCGGATGGGTGCGGATGGCATTGTCGATGTGACTGCCGAAGGCGTTGTTGGCGCCCTCGTAGCGGTTGAACAGCGGCGGGTAGATGCGCTTGGGCAGCGCGGCGGTGAAAAACAGCGCGTTCGTGCTCAATGCCTGCAGCACCAGGGCGCGGGCGCTTGTCGCGGCAGGCGCATCTTCCGGCAGTTGCCGATTGTTCTTGACCTGGCTCGACTGGGTGCCGGCAGTGTCGCGCCCGTCCACCCAGTCGGCTTCGGTCACCAGCCGCCGGCATTCCAGGACTGTTTCACGATCCAGCACCTGTGGGACTGTCAGCAGCACGGCATCTCCGTTCGTGGTTGCGACGCAAGCCAGATTCAATGGCGTTCACGTCCTCGACACATCCGCAGGGCCGACCTTTGGCCGGCCCTGCGGCCCCGTTTCAGAACTTCAGTTCCGTTACCAGCTGTACGGCCCGACCGGTGCCGGGCACCACATGCCCGCCGTTCTCGTAGACTGACTCGTAGTACCGCTTGTCGAAGGCGTTCAGTACGTTCAGCCGGATTTCGTAGCGCCGCTGCTCGTAGGCGACCATGGCATCCCAGCGCTGGTACGACGGCACCTTGTTGGGCGTGATCGACGCGCTGCCACCGCCGATGCCGTAGGCGAGACGTTCGCCCTTGGCCTCGACGCCGCCGCCGATCTTCCAGCCGTGGTCGAGCTTGTAGGTCGTCCACAGGTTGTAGGTGTAGTTGGGCGCGTTACGTGGCCGCACGCCCTCGACGTTGGGGTTGCCGCCCGGACGGGCCTCGTCGATGCGCGGACTCATCAGCGCCAGCCCGGCGAACAGCTCCCAGCGCTCGCTCAGCCTGCCGGCGCCCTCCAGCTCGAAGCCGCTGGTGTGACGCTCCCGGGTCAGCAACGGGTTGTTGGCGGCGGTTTCGATATCAGTGTTGCGCTCCCACGCCTTCTCGGTACGGTAGACCGCGGCCCGCAACGACAAATCGCCCTCGAGCAACTCCCACTTGGCGCCCAGCTCCAGGGTGCGGCTGCGCTCGGCCGGGAACACCGCGGTGGTGGGCGTGAACTGATACAGGTCCGAGGTCGGATTGAACGAATCGCTCCAGGCGAAGTAGTAATGCTGGAAGTCGGTCGGTTGGTGCGAAACGCCGGCCCGGTAGCTCCATTCGCCGTATTCGACTTGGGCGCCGGTGCTGTAGTCGGCGTCCAGGTCATCCCAGCGGGCGCCGGCAAACAGCTTCCAGCCGGGCATTATCTGCACCATATCCTGCACGTAGGGCGCCCAGGTGAAGCCCTCGTAGGTGACGACACCGTTCTTGACCCGGTTGCCGTAGCTGGCCGGCAACAGCGGCGAGGCGTCCGGGTTGCCGACCGTGGTTGGGGGCGCTACCGAGCCGGCTATCGCGTTGTACGACCAGCGCCCCGCTTCCTCGTCCAGCAACTCAAGGCCAATCAGGGCCTCATGCTCGAAACGGCCGGTGGAGAACTTGGTCGTGAAGTCGGTCTGGCTGGTCCAGGTTTTCTCCTCGCCGCCACGCGCCTGCCGGTTGCGGTTCACGATGGCGGTGCCGTTGGCAATGCTTGCAGACGTGGCACCGGCGGCCAAACGCGGTGCCACGCCCCACAGGTCGCGCGTGTAGTCGGCATGTCGCAGCACCGAGCGCAGTCTGCCGTCGGGCGTGATGCTGAATTCGTAAGTCGCCGTGCTGATGTTGGTGCGGTTGCGCTCGTAGTCGTCGGTGGTGCCGTAGAAGCGGTCCTTGGGTACGTCCAGCGGACGCAACTCAAAATACGGCACGCCGTAGTCCGGCGTGTTGTCGGTCTTGAGGTAGTAGTGCGCGAGCGTCAGGCGGTGGTCGGTGCCCAGGCCGAAGGCGATGCTCGGCGCCACGCCCTCGCGTTCCGATTCGACGTGATCGCGGGTGCTGCCGGCGTCGGTCTTCATGATGTTGATCCGCGTGGCCACATGCTGACCGAGCACGTAGTTGATGTCCGCCGTGCCACGCCGATAGGTGTCGGTGCCACCGGTCAGCGCTACCTCGTTGCGGTTTTCCGCCAGCGGCTGTTTGCTGGCTTGGTTGATGACGCCGCCGGCCTGGCCGCGGCCGAACAGCATGGCCGCCGAGCCGCGCAGCACGTCCACCTGTTCCAGGTTGAAGGTCTCGCGGTTGTACTGGGCCACGTCGCGGATGCCGTCCAGGTACAGGTCACCGAAGGAATAGAAGCCGCGCAGCATCATGTTGTCGCCAATGCGGCCGCCCTCGCCGGCGTTGAAGGTCAGGCCGCTGACGTGGCGCAGGGCTTCTTTCAACGTATTGGCGTTGGTTTCCTCGATCAGTTGCTGCGACACGATGGTCACCGCCTGCGGCACGTCCTTGGCCAGCTGATCGGTCTTACCGACGCGGGTCGTGCCGCCCTGGTAGCCCTCGGGCGTGTCGTCGAGGCGGTCGTCCTGGACGGTGATCTGCGGCAAGGTGGTCTCGTTCGCGGCCAGAGCCCCGATCGGCGCCAGCAGCATGCCGGTGACCAGGGCGCCCAGTGGCAGGGCATTTCTTGAGGCGTGAATCGGGGTTGCAGCCGGCGTGGTCCGGTGGGGTTTCGCGCATTGCATGGAGTGCTCCGGGGTGGGTTCGGATGGTGGAGCTGGCTGGCATGCATGGGCTGGCTGGCTGGATTTGGTGATCGACAGGCGGAAAGGATCAGGTCATGGCGTTTCCCTCTTGGGGGTCGTGACAAAACCGATGCGCTCGAGTCCAGCGCTGGCGGCGGCGGCCATCACCAGCGCTACCTTGCGATAGGCCACGGCGCCGTCGGCGCGTAGGCGCAACTCCGGCTGCGGCTGGTGTTGCGCGGCGGCGGCCAGGCGGGCGGCGAGCTCCTCTTCAGTCACCGGTTCGGCGTTCCAGAAGGTCTGGCCCTGGGCGTCGATGCTGACGTCGATCGCCTGCGGATCGGCCGGCGCCGGCGCACTGCTGGCCTGCGGCAGGTCCACGCGCACGGCGTGGGTGAGCAGCGGTGCGGTGACGATGAAGATCACCAGCAGCACGAGCATCACGTCGATCAGCGGAATCATGTTGATTTCCGCCGTCGGCCGTTGCCGGCCCTGGTCGCCGAAGCCACCGAAGGCCATCAGGCGGACTCCTCGATCAATCGGCTCACCGGCGCCGCAGGCTGTGCCGGGGTCGGCTCCCGGCGTGTCGGAGTGGAGCGGATGCCGGTCGACATGAAGGCGAACAGGTCGTGCGCGAAGCCGTCGAGTTCGGCCAGCAACAGGCGGTTGCTGCGGGCAATGGCGTTGTAGGCCAGCACCGCCGGAATGGCGACGGCAAGACCGAGTGCGGTCATGATCAGCGCCTCGCCGACCGGGCCGGCCACCTTGTCGAGGCTGGCCTGGCCGCTCATGCCGATCGCCAGCAGGGCGTGGTAAATGCCCCATACGGTGCCGAACAGGCCGACGAAGGGTGCTGCCGAGGCCACCGAAGCCAGCACCGTCTGGCCGTACTCCAGACGGGCGGTGTCCTGCTCGATGGCGCGGCGCAGGGCACGCGTCAGGAACTCGTCGGGCGGCACGGATTCGATCAACCGCTGGCCGGTGCGTGCGGCGTACTGCTGCGCCGCCGCCAGGCCCTGGGCGGCTAGGTGCGAGAACGGCTCTTCGGCACCCCGCGCCCGCACAAAGTCACCCAGTTCATCGAGCCCATGGGCCTGCTGGAATACGACCATGAACTGCCGGCGCTGACGCGCCATGCGCCAGCTGGACAGGGTCCTGGTCGCGATCAGGTACCAGGTGGCTAGCGACATCGCCAGCAGGATGATCAGCAAGAACCGGCCGACGCCGTCGACGTGCGACAGAAAGTGGGCAATGCCGAGCGTTTGCTCCATCAGGAATTCCTCAGATTGAATGAAATGGGCACCAGAACCCAGGCACCCACCGCGTCGCTCCCGCGCCGGGCAGGGACGAAGCGCCAGCGCCGCACGGCCGTCTCGGCGGCAGTGTCGAGCCGCTGCGAGCCGCTCGATTGGCGCAACTCGACCTGGGTCGGTGTTCCGTTGGGATCGACATAGACCCGCATCAGGACGCGTCCCTGTTCACCCAGGCGACGCGAAAGCGGAGGATAGGGCGGCGCCGGGTTGTTCAGATAGGCGGCATCGAAGCGCGGTTGGGTCACTTCCACGGGCGCCGTCGTGGCGGCGGGTGCCGTGACCGCCGGGGCATCCGAAACGCTGGCGGATACAGCTGTCGGGGCGGGTGCGGAGGGGACGGATTGGGTCGGCGCCGGGGCTAATGGCATCGGTTTCGCCACCAACGGTCTGGGTGCCGGGCGGCGCTGTGGTTGCGGCTGTGGGCTGGGGATCGGTGGCGCCTTCGCCGCTTGTGCCGCAGCCGGCTGCGGGGCTGGGGATTGCGGCGCCGGGCGTGGTTCCGGTTGAGGTTCAGCGATCAGACTCATCTGGATGATCTGCGGTGCCGTCGATGGCACCTGCGGGACCTGGCGCAGCAGCAGACAGGCCGCGAGCGCATGCAAGACGATGGCGCAGCCGGCGCCAACGATGCCCTCATGCACTGCTTGCGCGCTGCCAAGACGAGCGGTCATGCGCATTGCTCAGGCCGTGAGAATGAGCTTGTTGGTGGCGGTCAGGCGCAGGCTGTATTCCCGCGTGCCATGCACGATCACCACGTGGCGCATCCCGCCAAACAATTGCTCGCTGGTGTAGCGGGGCGGTGCGCAATTCGCATCGTCGGTCGGTCGTTCGAGCGGCGGGCGATGGCTGTCAGTCATGGTCGTGGTGGATGGTTTTTAATATAAATACGAGTGATTCGCAATTACAAATCAATTCATGCGAAGAAGCAATGCCTTTGCGCTCTCTCACGCAGCGAGCGAGCGTGGTGCGCGGTCCTCATGCGCCACTGACACGGCATAAGCGAGCACTTCGCGACTTGCGGCGGCCTACCCCCAGATCAACGCTACCGTGCGGTGGCGACACCGCCCTGCAAGCCAGCGGCTACCATTGACCTGCGCCGCCTTGATGCGCCGTGGCGGCGTGTGCTGCGCTACGGCGGTGGCTCGGGGGGCTGCCTGCAGGCTGCCACGGTTTGGCGGTTCGGCGCCGGGCGCGCGGCGGGAGGTGCGAAAATGCGCCAGTCCGCATTCTGAAAACGAAACTCGGGGAGGAGACCCACATGCGCGTGCGGCAATTCTTGATCGGCGCCCTGGCGGTCTTGGTCGGCGGCGCAGCTTCGGCCGCTGCGCCGACCCGGGACGATCTGCTGGCCGACGCCGTCAACACGCAGGACGTGGTCACCTACGGCATGGGCCTGAACGTAAACCGCTTCAGCCCGCTGGATCAGATCAACGCCAAAACCGTCGACAAGCTCGCCCCGGCATGGACTGCCAACCTGGACGACGACCGCGGCCAGGAGGCTCAGCCGCTGGTCCACGATGGCGTGATCTACGCCATCACCCACAAGAGCACGTTTGCCTTCGACGCCCGCACCGGCAAGCAGCTGTGGCGGCACGATCTGAGTTTCGAGAAGCGCATGGCCCGCGTGGTGTGCTGCGGCATGATCGCCCGCGGCGCCGTGCTCTACGAGGGCAAGCTGATCCGCCAGGCGCTCGACAACCGCGTGCTCGCGCTGGACATGAAAACCGGCCAGGAAGTGTGGAGCGTGCAGGCCGCCGACTGGCAGGACGGTTACACCATGACCGGCGCGCCGCTGGTGGCCGATGGCGTGGTGATTGCCGGCGTGGCCGGCGGCGACATGGGCGTGCGCGGCTTTCTGGACGGCTACGACGCCAGCACCGGCAAGAAACTGTGGCGCTTCTGGACCACCGCCGGGCCGGACGATCCGGCCGGCAAGACCTGGGAAGGGGACGCCTATCTGCACGGCGGCGGCGCCACCTGGTTGCCCGGCTCCTACGATCCGAAGCTCGACCTGGTCTATTGGGGCATCGGCAACCCCGGTCCGTGGAACGCCACCGTACGCCCGGGCGACAACCTGTACACCGACAGCGTGGTGGCGCTGCGCCCGAAGACCGGCGAGCTCGTCTGGCACTACCAGTACATCCCGAACGACACCTTCGACTATGACGGCGTCAACGAGCTGATCCAGGCCGACCTCCAGATCGACGGCAAGACCCGTCAGGTGATCCTGAACGCCAACCGCAATGGCTTCTTCTACGTGATCGACCGCGCCACCGGCGAGCTGCTGCGGGCCAATCAGTTCATCGACAACCAGAACTGGGCCAAGGGCCTGGAACCGAAGACCGGCCGGCCGATCCTGTCTGACACGGCCAAGGCCGTGCTGGCCGGTGAGGAACAGGTGATCTGGCCGTCGAACATCGGCGGCAAGAACTGGGGTCCGGCCTCGTTCAACCCGAACACCGGTCTGGTGTACCTGAACGGTTTCGAGCTGTCGATGAAGTACAAGCTGCTGAATGCTTCCTGGCGGCGCGGCATGATGTTCGTGGCGGCCGATTTTTCCTTTCGCCTGCCGGAAGGAGGCCCACCGCTCGGTTACCTGCGGGCAGTGGACCCGCTGACCGGCAAGCGCGTGTGGCAGGTGCCGTACGACCCCCCGGCCAATGGCGGCACGCTGTCCACGGCCGGCGAGTTGGTGTTCACGGGCCTGATGACCGGCGAACTGGTGGCCCACCACGCCCGCACCGGCAAGCTGCTGTGGAGCCACAAGACGGCGTCCGGCATCATCGGCCCGCCGATCACCTATGAGCTCGACGGCCAGCAGTACGTGGCGGTGATGAGCGGCATCGGCGGCCTGCTGGCGCTGTACCTGCCGCATCCGGAGTTGGCCAAGGTGCCCAAGGGCGGCAGTCTGACGGTGTTTCGGCTGCCGGCCGGGGGCGCACAGTGAGGCGGTCGGTCCACGGCGCCGCAGTGTTGGGTTTAGCGGCCTCGATCGCATACGCGGTGCCGGACCCGGCCCAGATCGAGCTTGGCGGGCAACTGTATTTCCAGATGTGCCGGCAGTGCCACGGCCCCGAGCTGCAAAGCAGCGGGGCAGGGTCCTTCGACCTGCGCCAGTTTCCGCCGGATGATCCGCAGCGCTTTCGCGAGTCGGTCATGCACGGCAAGAACGACGGCATGCCGGCCCACGACGACATCCTGACGAACGAGGATGTCGATGCCCTGTTCGCCTACGTGGTGGCGACGCAGCAGGCCCGGCAGGCCCGCAAGCCATGATCGACAAACGGAATTGGCTGCGCGGCCCCGCCTGCGCGGCGGCCTTGTTTGCCGGGCCGGCCTTTGGCATGGGCCAGGGCCTGAAGGTGTGCCTCGAAAGCGGATCGCCGCCGCTGTCATCCGAAGCGCGCGGCGGGATCGATCTTGCCGTCGCCCGGCAGGTGGCGGACTGGCTCGGCCGCCCGCTGGAAATCGTCTGGTACGAGGTCGAGGACGACGCCGACGCATCCCCGGCAGCGCAGGTCAACGGTCTGCTGTCTGCCGGCGTGTGTCAGCTGGCGGGCGGCTATCCGCTGGTCAGCGACGGCCTGCGCGTGCCACTGACGGACAAGTACCCACTGGTGCTGCCGGACGGCACTCGCCGCTTCGTGACGCTTGGCACGCCCATCCACACGGCGCCGTACCGTTCGGTCGATTTTCGAATCGTGCTGGGTGCGGGCAAGCGCGCCGTGAGCAGCCTGGATGAGCTGCGCGGCCTGCGGCTATTGGCCGAGCAGAACAGCCTGGCGGATAACCTGCTGCTCGCCCACGGCGGCGGCGTGCTGCGCCCAGGCGTGGTGCATGTGCCGATGCTGCAGGCCGGCGTGCTGGCGGCGCTCGAGAAAGGCGCTGGCGATGCGGCGCTGGTGGAAGGGCCGCAGTTCGATGCCTACCGACTGGCACACCCCGACAGCGCGCTGCAGGACAGCGGCTACCGGCACCCGCTGCAGGTGAACGTGGGATTCGTGGCGCTGGAAACGCAGCGCGGGCTGGTGGACCTGTTCAACGAGGCGATTCCCGACCTGCTTGCCGAGGGCGACATCGAGGCCGAGTTCGCCAAACAGGGTTACCGGTTGCAGAAACCGGTCGAGCCGGTGGTGCTGCCGCCACTCACGCTGCGCCTGCTGATGCGCCCGGCGGACGGTTCGTGATGGTGGCCGAGGTGCGTTTGCCTTGGGCGCAGTCCGCTGCGACACGCCGGGTCCCGGCCGGCGAAGCCTGACCGTCCGCCTCCTGATGCCCCTCACAGCAGCGCCGCTTCCAGCCGCTGCTTGCGCTGTTCCCAATCGGGCATCACTTGCCCGAGCAGCTTGAAAAAGCGTGCATCGTGGTCGCGGTGTTTGGTGTGGCAAAGCTCGTGGATCACCACATACTCGATGCACGGCCGGGGCGCGCGCACCAGGTTGACGTTCAACGTCATGGAACCAGCACGCGACAGACTGCCCCAGCGGGATTGCATGGCGCGCACGATCAGGCGCGGCTGCTCGACGTTCTTGAAGTGGAGCAGGCTGGCGTCCAGCACTTCGGTGAATACGGCGCGTGCGCGGTCGAGATACCAGCGATGCAGGAGTGCCCTGACTTGATCCGGGCCGCGCTCAGCCCCCGACTCGCCGCGCAGCATGACCAGAAGCTGGCCGCGCGTGAGTTTGATGCGCGCCATCCCTGGCGCGCCCCCTGCCGGCGCACTTCGTGCGTCCAGAATCGCTCCCTGCGATTTTGTCACGCTGGCTGCCTCCCCCGAGATCAGCTTTAGTCGGTACTGCCGGCCGAGATAGAGATGCGATTCCCCGTTGACGTACTGCCTTGCCGGCGTGCGGGGCCGGTAGCGCCCGAACTCGGCCAGTTGCCGGCTGATCCATGCGGCCCGTTTCTGCACCCGCTCAGTAATCAGTGCCTCGGGGCAATCGACCGGCGCGCGTACCAACACGCGGCTGTTAGGGTGGACCTCGATAGCCAGGGTTCGCCTCGATGCCAGAAAGCGCACTTCGTAGCGGATGGTGTCGGCGCCGTAGGTCAGCGTTCCGGTCATCGTCTTCACCTCGCCATCCGGTGGCGGGCGAGCTGCATGGTTTTCTCGATGATCTCGTCCATCTCTTCGGTCGAGAGCGCGATGCCGCGTGCGCCCTTGACCTCGTCGTAGAGGTAGTCGTCGATCGCGTTCATGGTCCGGCGCTGGGCATCGAGGTCATCCCAATAACCCACCTTGCGGTTGCGGCGGAAGATGTCCCACACCGCCATCGCTGCTTCGGCGGCGGTGTTCTGAGCCTGCTCGGCGTCGCTGAGGTGGTTCGCCACGAAGGGGCGCAGCAGGCCATAGACGGCGGCCGCGTCGGCATCGCCGTTCAGTGCCGGCGGCAGGTCATCGCCCTTGCGCGAGACCACGGCGTCCTTGATCTCGGTGACCCGCTGCAGGTACTCCAGATCGGACAGGCGCCGGGCGCGGTAGTCGTCGATGGCCTGCTGGATCAGTTTGGAGAACTTCTCGTAGAAGGCCGGGTCCTGCTCCAGCCGTTCGTGGATGGTGCGCCTGGTGGCGTGGGCGATCATGTCGGCCTTGGCTCCAAGGTTCTTGTCGCTGCCCGCACCCTGCTCCTCGACCACCTTCTGGAATGCGGCCTCGTCGAAGATGTTCACCGGCGCGTTCAGCTGCACCACCTCGGAGGCCGAGATGTGCGTGTCCAGCAGCTTCTGGATGCGCGGCTCGAAGTCGCGGTAGTCCACTGACTCGGCATAGCGCAGCTTCACGGCTGCCTTCAGATTGACGAAGCGCTTGAGGTCGTTCTTGTAGGCGCGCAGCTTCTGCTCGGGTGTGTCGGTGATGAAACGTTCGCTGGACAGCGCAATCCCTAAGGTCTTGGCGTAGGCCGACAGCCGCTCGTAAAAATCGGCGCGCAGCTTCTCATCGGCCAGCAGTTGTTCGAAGGACTCTTCGTCCTGACGGTTCTTCACCGTCTTGAACAGGTCCCACAGCTCCGCGTGGCGCTGCGGGAGTTGCTTTACCTCATCCTGGATCGAGGCCAGCGCGCCCTTGAGGTCGTCCGCATCGAAGCCTTCCAGCGCGCTGTAGGTGGTCAGCGCCTGGTCCAGCTCGCCCAACACACCCACGTAGTCGATGACATAGCCGAAGTCCTTCGTCTTGCTGCCGGACTCGTCCTCGTACAGGCGGTTCACCCGGGCAATGGCCTGCAACAGGGAATGATCCTTGAGCCGCCGGGTCAGGTAGAGCACCGTGTTGCGCGGTGCATCGAAGCCGGTCAGCAGCTTGTCCACCACGATCAGGATTTCCGGCTCGTCGCCGAACTTGAAGGCGTTGACGATCTGCTTGTTGTAGTCCTCCTCCGAGCCGTAGCGCTTCATCATGCGCTGCCAGAAGGCCACCACCGCGTCGGTGGACTCCTCGGCGTCGATCTCGTCGAAGCCTTCGCGCTCGTCGGGTGGCGAGATGATCACCTCGCTGCTGACCGCGCCCAGCTCGTCCAGAAACGCTTTGTAGCGCAGCGCCGCCGCCTTGTTGGGCGCCACCAGCTGCGCCTTGAAGCCGGTGCCCTGCCAGTTCTGGCGGTAGTGCTCGCTGATGTCGAAGGCGCGCATGTAGATCACCTGCTCGGCCTTGTTCAGCATTTCGGCGCGGGCGTATTTCTTTTTGAGATCAGTTTTCTGCTGGTCGGTCAGCCCCTGGGTGTGGCGTTCGAACCAGATGTCGATCGCCGCCTGGTTCTGCTCCAGCTCCACCATGCGCCCTTCGTAGAGCAGCGGCACGATGGCGCCGTCGGCCACCGCCTGGTCGATGGCATAGGTGTGGATCACGCCGCCGAACTTGGCCACGTCGCTCTTCTCGCGGGTCAGCAGCGGTGTGCCGGTGAAGCCGATGTAGCAGGCATTGGGGAACATCTGCCGCATGCGCGCCGAATAGCCGCCCAGCTGGGTGCGCTGGGTCTCGTCCACCAGCACGAAGATGTCGGGCGAGGCATCGCTGAACTTTTTGTAGGCCAGCGCCTTGTCGAACTTGTGCACCAGGGTGGTGACGATGTGCGCCTTGCCGTCGGACACCAGTTCGACCAGATGGCGGCCGCTCTCGGCCCGGTCGGGTGCAAGGCCGCAGGCGGCGAAGGTGTTGCCGAGCTGCTTGTCCAGATCCACCCGGTCGGTCACCAGCACGATGCGCGGATTGCGGATGGCCGGCTCCAGCGCCAGTGCGCGCGCCAGCATCACCATGGTCAGCGACTTGCCCGAGCCCTGGGTGTGCCAGACGATGCCGCCGCGGCGGCGAAACTCCCCTCGCCCGCTTGCGGGAGAGGGGCCGGGGGAGAGGGCCGGTTCAATTTGCCTGACCCGCTGCAGCACCTCCTGAATGGCAAACACCTGCTGATAGCGCGCGATCTTGCGCACGCCGCCGTCGAACACGGTAAAGGCCCAGGCCATCTCCAGCAGGCGCTCAGGGCGGCACAGGGCGTAAAGCGTGCGGTCCTGCTCGGTCACCTGCCGGCCGACCAGGTAGGGCGCAATCTCCTCGCGCACGCCCAGCTCGGCAAAGGCCAGATCAAACAGCGAGGCCTTGACCGACTCCGGCAACGGGCGCTCCAGCAGTGGCGCGAGATCGGCGTCCGCCACGTCCTCCTTCCACTTCGACCAGAACTTGGCTGGGGTGCCGGTGGTGGCGTAGCGGGCCTCGTTCTTGTTGAGCGCCAGCACCATCTGCGTGTACGTGAACAGGCGCGGGATGTATTCGTCGCGCTGGTTGCGGATGGTCTGCGAGATGGCCTGATCCACCTCGACCCTGGGCGACTTGCATTCGATCACCGCGAAGGGGATGCCGTTGACGAATAGCACCACGTCCGGCCGGCAAGTCTCGACGCTGCGGGTGCGCTCCACCGCAAACTCGGCGGCCACGTGATAGACGTTGTTGGCCGGGTTGCGCCAGTCCACGTAGTTCAGCGTGAAGCTCTTCAGGTCGCCCTCGACGGACTGCTCCAGCGCCAGGCCCAACGTCAGCAGGTCGTACACCGCCTCGTTGGTCCTGAGCAGGCCGTCGTACTTGACGTTCTTCAGGCGCTGGATGGCACTCTGGATGTTCTCCTCGCTGAACAGGTAGCTGCCGCCCTTGTGCTGGATGCGGTTCAGCTTCTTCAGTTGCTCGCGCAGGATCTCTTCCAGCAGCACGTTGCCGGCCTTGCCGCCGCGCGCGGCCAGCGCCTCGGCGGGCGTCAGATATTGATAGCCCAGGTTGACCAGCACCTGCAGGGCCGGGATCTGGGACAGGTATTTTTCGTCGAAGCGGAAACTGCGCTCCGAACTTTGGCTGGCGTCAGGGGTACTCATCGGCTACACTCGCTGTCAAAGGTTCCCCCCGATGACAAGAGCCCAAGGGGCTCTCTCCGCAAGGAGTAGTCGGGGGGGTCATTTTTTTCAGGGGCTTAGTAGTAATAAGTCACCCCCGTCCTGAAGATGTCGAACTCGCTGCGCAAGGCCGGTTTGATCTGGTCGTAGAACTCCGTCTCCCCGCGTTGCCATTTCCGGAACACCGCCCAGTTGCAGTAATCCGCTACCTGCAACCCGTAATGGGAGCGCGAGGCGTGATGCAAAATGCGGTAGCGCATTCCCGCCGGCAGCATGGCTGCCAGAACCGACTTGATGGCTTTCTCCACCGCTTTGCGCTTCTTCTGCACCGGGATGGTGTCGGTGATGACGATCAGCTCCTCGACCCCATTGACCACCTCACGCTCGACCACATAGCGCAGCAGGTAGCCGAGCATCTTCGGATAGAAGGCTTCATCGGCCCGCAGCGCCGGGCCAGTCTTCGCCTTTTCCACGATCAGGCTGTCGATGCGCAGTGAGCCCAGATGCCCGGCGATCAGCTCGAACACCTTGCGCCGCACATGGGTGTTGTCGTCGGCGCAGTGGAAATACTCGGTATCCAACCCGTACTCCAGACAGTCATGCTTGTAGTCATCGAGTGGACCATGGGCCGGAAACGGGCGACGCATGGCCACGCTGCTCATCACGAAGTAGCGCGTGCCGGTGGGGCTGAAATCGAAGTTCCCGCCCTCGTCGAGAAAAACGTAGGCACATTGCGTCATGCCGAAACAGCCTTTTCCTGAGCGGGAAGCCGCCACTGGCCAGTGAGCAGCTTCTGCATCAGGCCGCGCTTCTGGGTCTTGAGTGCCACCACAGACTGGCCGAGCAGGTCGATCTCCTCGCGCAGGGCGTTGAGGTAGCGGGCGATGGCGGTTTGGGTGACCAGGTCGGGTAGCACGACCGGGAAGGCTTCGAGGTCCGATTTCTGGATGTTCGGCAGTCCAGACCCAACGCGCAGCGCCATTACCCGAGCTTGCTTGCCCTTCAGGTAGTGAAACAGGTAATGCGCATCAACGTCTTTCGCAAGCTTCGTAAGGGCGTAGCAGTGTCCGCCGCACCAGAATCGCTCGCGGTTATAGGACACGAAGCCGCACGAGTTGCCGCCCTCGCTGACCGTGATGGTGTCAGTCTCGCAGTTCCATGCTGTGGTGCGGCCAGATGGCTTGATGCCGCCATTGAGTGCGTAGTAGGCGCCATCCTCGACCATCGCGTCCTTGTTGAGTTGCTGACCCTTCCACACGGTGGTGACGTCGGAGAGCGAAACGGTTCGCCACTTGCCACCGCGATTACGGGCGGAGACCTCCTCGGCAAAGGTGCCGACGTGGGCGTGCGGGTGCTGGCCCCGGCTGATTAGGCGCGACAGTTCGTGGCTGTAGTGCCGCTCCTTCGCCGCGATCAGTTGCTCGGTTTTCTGGATGGCGGTGTTCCAGCTTGTCAGCGCTGAGGCGATTAATCTCTGCTCAGGAATACTGGGGAGAAGTATCTTGTACCCTGCGCATTGCTGCCCTGTGAGCTGAGGGATTCCACTACTCTCAACATGAAATTCGATCTTGTCGTTTATGTACTCCGCGAGATAGTCAGGATCGACGTTCTCATTGGGGAATAGCACCAGAAGGCGTCCAATCGCCCCAAATCCAGCATCGCGGATGAATGCTGTTCCAAGCCCAGCGCCTCGTCCAACTATCGTAACTGCTTTGCGTTCATATTCAGGAAAATCGTAGAAGCCATAGAGCCCATAGTTCTCTACCGAATTGGAAAATACAGGGTAAACATGCGTGCCAGTTTTTGTAACTGAAAAGCGATCCTCGACGAGATCACGACCAACTGCGATTTCGCAGGCATCCCCCAATCGAAACTCTTGCAGGCGCGATAGGTCCGTCATTTCTTCTTCCCCCGCCCTTTGCGTTCCAGTTGCCGCTCGGCGTTCTCCAACGCCGCCATGTCCTCGGCATCCGCTGCCAACCTCGCCGCCTCGCGCTGGCCGGCGTCAAAGCTCTCGTAGCGCTCCAGGGCCAGCTTCTCCGCCACCTCACTGCGCAGCTTGCCGGCGTGGGTCAGGACTTCGCGTTCATTGAACTGCAGGAAGGCGTCGAGCTTGTCTTCCCAGTCGCGCATGCTCAGGGTACGGCGGCGCTGGGCCTGGTCCTCGGCGTAGTCGAGGTACATGACCACGATGCGGTCCAGCGCCTCGATCTCCTCGCGGCTCAGATAGTTCTTGGCGATGGTGACGTCCTGCTTGCGCACACGGCCGCCGGCCCAGGTGGTCAGGCCCATGTTGGGCAGGGCGGGTCGGCGCGGCCGGCGATGAGTTCGGGCGCGGTGTGGCCGGTGACGGCCCACAGCATCTTGTTCTGCACCTTCTTGAAGAACAACTGGGCGGCCTCGGACTTGTTGTCGTAGTCCACGGCGGTGGCGTAGATGTCGCGGATCTTCTGGTAGAAGCGCTTTTCCGAGGCGCGGATGTCGCGGATGCGCGCCAGCAGTTCGTCGAAGTAGTCCCAGCCGCCGGGCTCCTTGAGCCTCGTGTCGTCCAGCACGAAGCCCTTGACCAGGTACTCGCGCAGGTGGGCGGTGGCCCACTGGCGGAACTGGGTGCCGCGCGGGGAGCGCACCCGGTAGCCGACGGCCAGGATCATGTCCAGGTTGTAGTGCTTGAGGCTGCGATTGACCGCCCGGCCACCCTCCTGGCGAACTTGTAAGAGTTCCTTACAGGTTGCCCCCTCGCTCAGCTCGCCCTCGGCATAGATGGCCTTGGTGTGCTGGGTGATGTTCTGCGGCGTGGTGTCGAACAGGGTGGCGATCTCGGCTTGTGTCAGCCAGACCGTGCCGCCCTCGGCACGCAACTGGATCGCGGCGCTACCGTCCTCGGCCGTGTAGAGGATCAGTTCGCCGCCGCTCATTGCTTGTTCCTCGGTTTCTTCCTGGGCGGCGTAAGACCGGGCGTTTCGGCGGCATCCGAGTCCGGCTGCGCCAGATAGTTTTCGCGGCTGACGACGGGTTTGCCGGACTTCGCCTCCAGTTCCTTGCGTGCGTTGCCGGCCACAGCGCCACCCACCTTGGCGGCGGTCTTGTTCTGCTGGAAACCCTGGGCGTCCTTGCGCTTGGCGATCTCGGTGGTGCTGGCCTCGCCCAGCATGGTGAAGATCAGTTCCAGGTCGGTCATGTGGTCGCGCAGGTTGGCGGCCTTGGCCTGTTCCAGGCCCTTGAGCTTCTTGTGGTCGCCGGGGGTGATGCCGAAGGTGGCGCGGGCGATCTCGGCGGTGAGGATGGAGTATTCGCGGCCCTCGGTGACGCCGCGCTGCTTCCATTCGTCGGTGAGGGCGCCGCGCACGGTGATGGAGCGCAGGCGCTTCTCGATCCAGTCCTTGGGGTAGCCCTTGGCTTCATAGAGCTCGCGCGCCCGGGCGCTGGCGAGCTCCGGGTCTTCGATCTCCTTGACCCGTTCATAGCCGACCTGGGCCAGCCAGCGCTTGAAGGGCTCGGCCTTGGGCGAGGGAATGGACTGGATGATGCGGAACAGGGTCTCGGTATTGGCGCAGTCGGTTTCGCGCTGCTTGCCGTCCGGCGCGGTCAGTTTCAACCGTACGATTTTTTCGTACGGTTGGCCGGAACCCGCTTCCTGGGCCAGCTTGCGTTTGAGATCCGACCAATAACGGTTGGCATTGCTGCTCTCGGAAAGCACGCCCACCACGTCGATGACGGAGAACCACCATTGGTCTGCATGCCAGGTGCGGCGGATGGTTTGCTCCTGAAAAACGACGATTCGATCGGTCTCGATGACAGGAAGATTGGTCGTCGATTTCTTGCTCATACGCCCAGCTCCTTGAGGTACTGCTTCATCCGCAGGCGCACCTCAGCCAGCTCGCCCTCCAGGCGCTCGATCTCCCGCTCGACGGCGGCGACGTCGATCTCTTCCTCTTCCTCGAAGGTGTCCACGTAGCGCGGGATGTTGAGATTGAAGTCGTTGTCGGCGATTTCCTCAAGGCTCGCGATGTGGGCGTACTTGTCTTCCGACAGGCGCGCGCGGAAGGTGTCGAGGATGCGCGTGAGGTGGGCATCGAGCAGCACGTTCTGGTTCTTGCCGCTCTGGTAGTCACGGCTGGCGTCGATGAACAGCACGTCCTTGCAGTCCTCGCGGGCGCCGCCCTTTTCGCGGGCGCGGTCGAACACCAGGATGGCCACCGGAATCGAGGTGGTGGGGAACAGGTTGCCCGGCAGGCCGATGACGGCATCGAGCAGGTTCTCCTCGATGAGCGCCCGGCGGATGCGGCCTTCTGCGCCACCCCGGAACAACACGCCGTGGGGCACCACCACGGCCACGCGGCCCTCCTGCGGCAGCGCGGTTTCGATCATGTGCGTGATGAAGGCGTAGTCGCCCTTGGATTTGGGCGGCAGGCCGCGCCAGAAGCGGTTGTAGCGGTCGGCCTCGATTTCGTTGCCGCCCCATTTGTCGAGGCTGAAGGGTGGGTTGGCGACCACCACGTTGAAGCGCATCAGGCGGTCGGCCTCGACCAGCGCCGGGCTGTTGAGCGTGTCGCACCACTCGATGCGGGCGCCGTCCTTGCCGTGCAGGAACATGTTCATGCGCGCCAGCGCCCAGGTGCTGCCGTTGACCTCCTGCCCGAACAGGGCAAAGTCCCGGCTCCCGCGCCGTTCCACCCGCTCGGCGGCCTCGATCAGCAACCCGCCGGAGCCGCAGGCGGGGTCGCAGATGCGGTCGCCAGGTTGGGGGTTGGCCAGTTGCGCCAGCAGCTTCGATACCTGCTTGGGCGTGTAGAACTCGCCGGCCTTCTTGCCGGCGTCGGAGGCGAAGCGCTCGATGAGGTAAATGTAGGTATCGCCAATCACGTCCTCGGACACGCGCGAGGGGCGCAGGTCGAGCTTGGCGAAGTCGCCCAGCAGGTTTTCCAGGCGGCGGTTGCGGTCCCTGGTCTTGCCGAGATTGGCCTCGGAGTTGAAATCGATGTTGCGGAACACACCTTCGAGCTTGGCCTTGTTGGCCTCCTCGATGTGGTCGAGCACGATGTTGATCAGCTCGCCGAGGTTGGCCGCCTTGCGCCGCTCGTACAGGGCATGGAAGTCGGCTAGGAAGCGGTCGGTGACCTCGCCGGTCTTTTCGTCCCTGAACTCGACGTAGGGCAGGATGAAGCGCTCGCGCTCCAGCTTGCGGCGGATGCGCTCCTCGTTGTCGCCGTACTCTTTTTTGTATTCGGCGTAGTGGTCGGCCCACTGATCGCTGATGTACTTGAGGAACAGCATCACCAGGATGTAGTCCTTGTACTGCGCCGGGTCGATGACGCCGCGAAAGGTGTCGCAGGCGGCCCAGGCGGTGTTGTTGACGTCTTGTTGGCTGAGCTGGTCGGTCATGGGTTGGCCCTTGCTGGCGATGGGTGGGCAAGCTTCATCAAAAGATGAGTGGTCAGGCGCTGGCGCAGGGTGGCGATGCGGGCCAGCAGCGTTTGTTCCTGTTCGGCCAGGGCGGCGGCTTGGGCGATGCGTTGCTGCGTGGCCCGCGAAGGTAGGGGAACGTCCAGCGCCTTCAGGGCTTCGGCGCTGATCATCCGCACCGAGGTGCCCTCGGCCAGCCCCGCCAGTTGGGCCTGGGTGGCCGGCGCGTTGATATACCAGCAGAGATATTCGGGCAGTACCTTGTGCGGTCGGATCAGCAGCATCGGCGCCGCGAGCACGGCCGGGCCGATGCCTTCCAGCACCTGCGCCGTGCCATTGCTGCGGCCGCGCGAGCGGAACAGCAGGTCACCCGCGCGCAGCAGGTGGTGGGTCTTGCCCTTGGGCAGCGCCACCCGGATCGCCTCTTCGGCGTGCAGCAGGTTGGCGTCGTCGATGTCCTTCATCTGGATCACGGCGACATCGCCCCGCGGGTCGTGCTCGAGGCGCGACCGGAAGGGGTAGCCCATTTGTACTTCTGCCAGCTCGCCAAGGTTCATGTTTGCAAAAACGGCGTTACGACAATCGTCATTGGCGCCATCTTAGGCGGCCAGATTGCGCCTGTCAATTACAAGTAACGGCGTTTCTACAATGTTATTTGGGTGCCCCGGGGTGGGGTTGGCAAGAATGGGGCAATCAAGGCGCTCTTTGCCCCATTGAGGCACGACTTGCTCCGTTCGCCTTTTGGGGCGGGCCGAGCCTCGCGGTTTCCAGGTGCAAACCTCGGTCTGCACCCTTTACGAGGGAGGCACAGCGGTCCGCACGGGAGTGGCAGCCGAAGCGTTAACGCGGCTTTTTCCGGGATTTCACGCTCCATGCCTCGCGCGGCGATCGCGGCGGCACGTAGCGTCGGTCGGGACTGGGCGGGCGCGGCGCAGCCAGGCTTGGCCTTGTCCGAAGTCGAATTGGCGGGCCGCGTGGTGTAAGGCCCACACGGCGCGTCCGGGGGGTCGGGTACTGCGCTACAGCGGCGGTTCCGGGCCCGCCTGCAGGCTGCCGAGGTAGGTGGCATCGGCGCCGACGAAGCGCACCAGGGCATCGACCAGCACGTCGTAGGGCGCCGCGTCGCCGGCTTCGACCAGAGCCACGCGAAGCGCCGGCAGCCAGCGTGTCAGGTGGCGTTCCAGAAAGTCCTGCTGGCCGCGGCGCAGGCCGGGGTGACCGTCACCGGCTCCGGCTTCGAGGAAGCTCAGGTAGTGCATGAACTCCAGCTCGACCAGCAGATGATCCGGTCGCTCGCGCGCACCGCCAGTGGAAAAATCGAGGCCGAAATAGCGGTAGAAGCGCAGCAGTTCTTCCCACAGTTGCTGCTCGGGTGGTGCGCCCTCGTGGCGCTGTTCGAGCAGCGATACCTGCGGCTTTCCGGTCACGGCCTCGAACAGCGCGGTGTAGACGCGGCCCATGTCGCGCGCATCGATGAGCGGCGGGCCGATGAAGGTGTAGCGGTAGGGCAGGGTACCGGCGGCCTGGGCGATGGCCTGGTACAGCTCGCCGTTTTCCAGGGCGGCGCCGGTCTCGGCCTGCGGAAAGCCGAGCGCCTGCGCGAACAGGGCGTAAACCTGGCTGCGCGCGGCGGCAGTCGAATCGGCTGCGACTTCGAGCGGCACCTCCTGGGCGGCGTCGGCACTCATGCGTCGACCGTCGCCAGCATGAAGTCGCCCGAGAATGACTTGCGCCCGGCCCGTTCGCGGTTGCCGCCGTCCCAGACGCCAAAGGCGAGCTTGGTCGGCTCACCCGGCGTGAAGCGGGCGTGGGTGTTGCCGACGCTCAGCGCCCGGGCCAGCACCACGTGCCACTGGCCGTTCTGGTGAAGGGCGCCGGACTGGAGCTTGGCGTCCTTGCCGGAGCGGCGTACCGAGGTGCCGTAACCCTCGGCCACCACGTCGAAGGGCTGGTCGGCCTTGTCGGCCCGCCAGTACCAGGCGTTGACCGGCTCGCCGGGGGAGCCCATGGTCGCGGCACTGGCCTTGGCGCTGAGTGGAAACATCACCGCCACGCCGTCCACGAACTGATCGAGGTCGGCGATCGTGTCGTGTTTCTGGCTGGTCCAGGACAGGCGCAGCGTCAGTACCTCGCCGTTGTGTGCGGCTGCCACGCGCAGGCCGTGCACCACGCCGTGATCGGTGCTCTGCGCGATGAACGGCGAGATGGCCTCAATGGCCGGGTTGTTCTTCAGCGGCGTTGGCACCATCGGAAAATCCTGCGCTTGCACCTGGCCCCAGGCCGGGGCGGCTGGATCGAGCAGGGTGGCGGTGTCGGCTTTGATCCGGACGATCTTCATCACACGGCCTCCTGCAGCGGGTCGTTGCTGAAGTCCTTGAAGCGATCCCAGAAGTTGCGACCGATCAGCAGGTCCATGACTTCCGATGGCTTGCCGTTCTGGCGCTTGCTGCGCTCCGCCTTGAGCCTGGCGATCACCGGCACCACGTCCGGCCCGAACAGGTTGATCAACACCTCGGCTTCGATGCGGCCCTCGTCGGTGATGGAGCCGTCCTCGGCGAAGGCGTGTGTGGTGTCGAACGGCGGGATGTAGAACACGTTCGGTTCGGTGCCGTACTCCGGATGCAGCGGCAGGGCCACCTTGTGCACGTGGATCAGCTTGTACAGGTCGCTGTCCGGGTCGTCGAGGTAGCCGAACAGGCGCGTGCGGCCCGGGCACTGGCGGTCACAGGCAGGGGCGATGCCCTGCTCGACGCGCGGGCAGCACATCACGCACTTCTCGGACTTCTGCGATACCGGGTTGTAGTAGATGGCCTTGTAGGGGCAGGCCTCGACGCACAGTCGGTCGCCGTTGCAGCGCTCCTGGTCCAGCACCACGATGCCGTCCTGCTCGCGCTTGTAGAGGGCGTTGTGCGTGCAGGCCTTCAGGCAGGGCGCGTCAGCGCAGTGGTAGCACTTGCGCGGCAGGTAGAAGTAATAGCCGTTCGGCCAGTCGCCGCCGCCCTCGTCTTCGTCCCAGTTGTAGCCCCACACCGGATCCTCGCCGGTGACGGCCGAGGTGGGCTTCAGGTGCACCTTCTGACCGTGGCCGCCGTAGTAGACGTCCGCGTGGTTGAACTTGAAGTTGTCTCCCACGTCCGTGAGGGTGGTGAGCTTGCCCGGAGTTGGCGTCTTGTCGGGCGCGTAGCCGCCGCCCATTTTTTCGTAGTCGCGTGGATAGCCGGCGCCGGGATAGGTGGAGACGTTCATCCAGCGCATGTGCTCGGTGCCTTCGCGGCTGGTCCACAGGCTCTTGCAGGCCGCCGTGCAGGTCTGGCAGCCCATGCACTTGTTCAGGTCGATGATGTTGCCGACCTGGCGCGTGTGGCGCAGCAGTTCTTCCTTGGGCGCGCCGCGGGGAGCGAATGCCATGATTGTTCCTCCTTGAAAAAGCCGGCTGCGGCCGCGCTCAGGCGGCCTTGATCTTGCGGATGTCCACCCGCACGCCGCGGTCGGTGCTCGGGCCCGGGCTGCCGTTGTAGAGGTAGTAGCGCAGTTGTTCGTAGCCGCCGGCCAGGTGCAGCGGCTTCGGTTGGCCGATCAGCAACCGGTCGTAGACCTTCCATTCGGGGAACTGGTAGGCCTCCCAGAAGTAGATGACGACCTGTTCGGGTGCCACCGTGGGCGAGGTGCGCACCGTGATCCGGAAGTCGGAAAAATCGTTGAACACCTCGACCAGTTCGCCGTCGGCAATGCCGCGCTTCGCGGCCACCTGGTCATTGATGTGCATGACCGGCTGGGCGCGGTGCAGGCGCATCAGCGAGGGCTGGGCCAGGTGCACCGAATGCACGCTGTGGCGCGGGTGACCGCCGGTGACGGCGAACGGGTGGTCGCCGCCGATCTTCGGCTGCGGCTTCCAGCGCGGCAGCGCCTCGCCGGCCTCCAGGTACCAGTCGTGGTCCAGATAGAACTGCGCGCGGCGGGTGTAGGTGGGGTAGGTCTTCTTGTCGTCCACGTGCCAGCGCAGGCTGTAGAAGGGCTTGCGCGGGTCGTACTCGTTGGCCACCACGTCCTTCATGAAGCCCATGCCGAAGCTGGCCTGCTCGATCATGCCGGCCTTGCGGAAGGACTCGTAGGTGGTGCCCTTGGGGAAGGTGCCGGTGGCCTCAGCGATGGCCACCATCTCCTTGAGCGCGTCTTCCTGGGTCTTGAGGTAGCCGTTCATGCTATAACGGTTCCACAGGTCCGCGTAGCGGCGCTGCTGGCCGAACACGTCGGTGTAGCCGGTCAGGCCCCGCTCGGCGGCGATGGCCACCACCTTTTGCAGGATGGCCGAGTAGATGTCCCACTCGGGCCTGCATTCGCCGGGCGGCTGCACCGCCTGTTCGATCATGCACATGCGCGGGTTGGTGGTGATGGAGATGGTCATGTCCGGCTTTTCGTAGTACCAGGCGGCCGGCAGCACGATGTCGCAGAACATGGCCGACGAGGACATGCGCGGCTCCACCGCGAACATCATCTTCAGCTTCGGGAACAGATGTCTGGGGTACTGCACGGCGGCGCTGCGCACGCGCCGGATGGGGTTGCTGGCGGTGATCATCAGCACCCGCGGCTGCTTGTCGGGCGCCGGGCGCAGGTGGGTCTTGTTCCACCAGCCCTTCTCGATCGACTCGTCCATGTACTCGGTGAAGCTTTTCTTGAGCGTCTTGTCGTGCCAGGCCGGGTTGTCGTACAGCTCCTTGTAGCCGGCGTGGTGGTACAGGAAGAACACCGGCGGCACCGTGCCGACGATGGCCGTCATCTGCTTGACCAGCTCGACGCCGATCAGCTCCTGGCTGATTTCCGGGTCCTGTTCGCGCAGCTTGACGGCCAGCGCGTCTTCCATCTGCCTGATCTGTTCGAGGCCGCCCTGATGCACCGGCTTTTCCAGCAGCATCATCATCTCGACGTGATCGGCCGGCATGGCCCAGGAATTCCAGCCGGTACCGGGCTTGCCCCAGTTGCCGGTCAGCGCCATGGCCAGCATCAGGGAGCGCTCGGCCAGATCGCCGTGATAGATCTTGGCCGACGAGAAGCCGATGTAGGCAGCGGTGCGCTTGGTGGCAACCTTCTTGGCCAGTGTGCGCACCAGCGACGGGTGCACGCCGGTCATGGCCTGCGCCTTCTCGGGCGTGTGTTCGGCGAGCACTTTTTTCAGGCGCTCGAACACCGGCGTCACGGTGACCTTGCTGCTGTCGTGCAGGGTGACCTCGAAGCTGCCCTCCAGCGCCGGGTCGCCGCTGAAGGCCAGCGTGCCGCGCGGCGCCCTGGCAATGGCGCCGGCCTTGTTGTCGTAGACGTAGAGCTGGTCCTGGCGCCCGGCGCCGGTGACCTCGGGCTCGCGCAGGAACTTGCCGGTGTCGGCACGCACCAGCAGCGGCAGGTCGGTCTGCTCCTTGATGAAGGGGCGGTCGATCAGATCCTCGTCCACCAGCACTTGGCACAGCGCCATCCAGAAGCCGGCGTCGGTGCCGGTCTGCACCGGCACGTGGTAGTCGGCGTGAATGGTGCTGGGGCTGTAGTCAGGCGCGATCGATACCAGTTCGGTGCCGTTGTAGCGGGCCTCGGACAGGAAGTGGTAGACCGCCGGCATGGTGTACGACCAGTTGGTGCAGGTCGTGAAAATCAGCTCGGCGTCGAACAGGTTGTCGGCGCTGTAGCCGATGTGCATCTTGCCGATGGTGTCGGAGATGCCCTTGTAGAAATCGCCGATCAGGACGTTCAGATCCGGATTCACGCCGCCGATGGCAGCATTCATGCGGTGACTGCCGGCCCAGCCGACGCTGCCCAGGTGCGCATGTGGTGGGTCCAGCACGAAGCTGTCGGGACCGAATTCCTCCAGACCGTCGACGATGGCATCGGCGATGTCGCCGACCGCCTCGTCCCAGGAGATGCGTTCCCACTTGCCGGAGCCGCGCTCGCCGATGCGCCGCAGCGGATACTTGATGCGCTCGTCGCCGTACAGGTTGGTGTGGAAGGAGCAGCCCTTCTGACAGCCGAGCGGGTTGTAGTCGGGGTAGTTGGGGTTGCTGGCGTGGTTCTTGGCGGCCTGTTCCTCGCGCCACACCATGCCGTCCTTGACGTAGACATGGAAAGAGCACGAGCCGGGCAGGCAGACGTTGGTGTGCGAGCCCCAGGTGACCTTGTCCCAGTTCCAGATTTGCCGGTACAGGTCCGGCATGCCGCGGTAGTCGAGCGCCTGGTCGGCCGCGAACACGTCCCGCACGAAGGCCGGCGAGACCACGCCCCCCAGTTGGCTCATCGACAGCGCCAGCGCCGCGCCGCCGCTGCCCTTCAGAAAGCCGCGTCGGGTGACGGAAAAACCGGCTTCGGTCGTCCCCATCGACAGTCCCTGGTCGATCTTGCCCATGCCGTTCTCCTCCTTGTCGGGCGGGGTCACCAGGGGACTGTAACGTGGCGAACCGCTTTGGTAAACAATCGATCGGCAGGGTCTTGAGCCGGGTCTTGATCCGGTGCCCGCACCGATTGCAATGCTTGGCCGCAGCCGGGCAGTGCCGGTAGAATGCCGGCCTTACCAGCACCTGTGTCGACGGGCGGCGGCAACGCCCTCCGTCGCTTTTGCTGCGCCCGATCCCAAGCCGCGGAGCCCGCCTTGCCCGAGCCAGCCCTTCTCGCCCTCGCCGACGGCACGCTGCTGCACGGCGCCGCCATTGGCGCCAGCGGTCACAGCGTCGGCGAGGTGGTGTTCAACACCGCCCTGACCGGCTATCAGGAAATCCTCACCGATCCGTCGTACTGCCGGCAGATCGTGACGCTCACCTATCCGCACATCGGCAACGTCGGCTGCAACCCGACGATGAGGAATCGCCGCAGGTTTATGCCGCCGGACTGGTGATCCGCGATCTGCCGCGCCTCTACAGCAGCTGGCGCGGGCGCGAGCCGCTGGACGTCTATCTGCGCGCCCGTAATGTGGTGGCCATCGCCGGCCTGGACACGCGCGCGCTGACCGGCCGCCTGCGCCGCGGCGGGGCGCAGGCCGGTTGTATCGTTGCCGGGGCGGACATCGACGCCGATTTCGCAGTGGCGCAGGCGCGTGCGTTCGGCGGTCTCACGGGCCTGGATCTGGCCAAAGTCGTCAGCGCGGACAGTTCTTATGAATGGACCGGCGGCGCCTGGACGCTGGATGGCTTTGCCGAGCCTCCAACGCCGCGCTTTCGGGTGGTGGCCTACGACTTCGGCATCAAGCGCAACATCCTGCGCTGCCTGGTGCAGGCCGGCTGCGTGGTGACGGTGGTGCCGGCAACCACACCGGCAGCGCAGGTGCTGGCCATGAATCCGGACGGCGTATTCCTGTCGAACGGGCCGGGCGATCCGGAGCCCTGCGACTACGCCATCGCTGCCATCCGCGAATTCCTGGAGCGCGGCCTGCCGCTGCTGGGCATTTGCCTGGGCCACCAGCTGCTGGCCCTGGCGGCCGGTGCGCGCACGGTCAAGATGAAATTCGGCCACCATGGTGCCAACCACCCGGTGCTGGAAACCGCCACCGGCCGGGTGCTGATCACCAGCCAGAACCACGGCTTCGCGGTCGACGAGGCAAGCCTGCCGGCCTGTCTTGCGGCCACCCACCGGTCGCTGTTCGACGGCTCGCTGCAGGGCATCGCCCACACCGGCAAGCCGGCCATCGGTTTCCAGGGCCACCCCGAAGCCAGCCCCGGACCGCACGACGCCGCCCATCTGTTCAACCGCTTTGCCGACCTGATGGCGGCCCACCGCGGCGCCTGAGGAATCCCGTGCCCAAACGTACCGACATCGAGACCATCCTGATCATCGGCGCCGGGCCGATCGTGATCGGCCAGGCCTGCGAGTTCGACTACTCCGGCGCGCAGGCCTGCAAGGCGCTGCGCGAGGAAGGCTACCGGGTGGTGCTGGTCAACTCGAACCCGGCCACCATCATGACCGACCCGGACATGGCGGACGCCATCTACATCGAGCCGGTCACCTGGCAGGTGGTGGAGAAGATCATCGAGCGCGAGCGCCCGCAGGCGCTGCTGCCGACCATGGGCGGCCAGACGGCGCTGAATTGCGCGCTCGATCTGGCCCGCGAGGGTGTGCTCGAGAAATTCGGCGTGCAGATGATCGGCGCCACCCGCGACGCGATCGACAAGGCCGAGGACCGCGAGCGCTTTCGCGAGGCCATGCGCCGCATCGGCTTGGCCACGCCGCGCTCGGCGCTCGCCCACAGCATGGAAGAAGCCATCCAGGTGCAGGCGCAGATTGGCTTTCCGACCATCATCCGGCCGTCGTTCACGATGGGCGGCAGCGGCGGCGGCGTGGCCTGGAACCGCGAGGAATTCGTCGCCATCTGCGAGCGCGGCCTGGATCTGTCACCGACCGGCGAGCTGCTGATCGAGGAGTCGATCATCGGCTGGAAAGAGTTCGAGATGGAGGTGGTGCGCGACCGCAACGACAACTGCATCATCGTCTGCTCGATCGAGAACTTCGACGCCATGGGCGTGCACACCGGCGATTCGATTACCGTGGCGCCGGCGCAGACTCTGACCGACCGCGAATACCAGTTGATGCGCGACGCCTCGATCGCCGTGCTGCGCGAGATCGGCGTCGAGACCGGCGGCTCGAATGTGCAGTTCGCCGTCAACCCGAAGGACGGCAAGCTGGTGGTGATCGAGATGAACCCGCGCGTGTCGCGCTCGTCGGCGCTGGCCTCCAAGGCGACCGGCTTTCCGATCGCCAAGGTGGCCGCCAAGCTGGCGGTCGGCTACACGCTCGACGAGCTCAAGAACGACATCACCGGCGGCGCCACGCCGGCCTCCTTCGAGCCGACCATCGACTACGTGGTCACCAAGGTGCCGCGGTTCAACTTCGAGAAGTTCCCGCAGGCGGACGCCACGCTGACCACGCAGATGAAATCGGTCGGCGAGGTCATGGCCATCGGCCGCACCTTCCAGGAGTCGCTGCAAAAGGCGCTGCGTGGGCTGGAAACCGGCATCGACGGCCTGACACCGCTCCTGGACTGCGCGGCGCCGGACGCCATGGACCACCTGCGCCAGCGCCTGCGCGTGCCGGGCGCCGACCGCATCCGCTACATCGGCGATGCGTTCCGCTGCGGGCTGACGCTGGACGAGGTGCAGGCCCTGACCGGCATCGACCCGTGGTTTCTGGATCAACTGGCCGAGCTGGTGGAGACCGAGGCGGTGATCGCCGACGCGAGTCTCTCGGCCACGGCGGCCGTCACGCTGCGCGCCTGGAAGCGCATGGGTTTCGCCGACAGTCGCCTGGCGAGCCTGCTCGGTGCCAGCGAGGACGCCGTGCGCCAGCGGCGCCAGCAATTGGGCGTGCTGCCGGTCTACAAGCGGGTGGATTCCTGCGCCGCCGAGTTTCCGGCCGCCACCGCTTACCTGTATTCCACCTACGAGCAGGAGTGCGAGGCGCAGCCGACCCAGCGGCGCAAGGTGATGATCCTGGGCGGCGGTCCGAACCGCATCGGCCAGGGCATCGAGTTCGACTACTGCTGCGTGCACGCGGCGCTGGCCCTGCGCGAGGCCGGGTACGAGACCATCATGGTCAATTGCAACCCGGAGACGGTGTCCACCGATTACGACACCGCCGATCGCCTGTACTTCGAGCCCCTCACGCTGGAGGACGTGCTCGAAGTCGTGCGCGTCGAGCAGCCGGTGGGGGTCATCGTGCAGTTCGGCGGCCAGACGCCGCTGAAGCTCGCCCGGGCGCTGCTGGCCGCCGGTGCGCCCATCATCGGCACCACGCCGGACGCCATCGACCGCGCCGAGGACCGCGAACGCTTCCAGCAGGTAGTGGACAAGCTCGGCCTGCTGCAGCCGGACAACCGCATGGCCGCCAGCCTGGAGCAGGCACTCGCGGCAGCCGGGCAGATCGGCTATCCGCTGGTGATGCGCCCGTCCTACGTGCTGGGCGGGCGGGCGATGGAAATCGTTTACGACGAGGACGGCCTGCGCGCCTACATGCGCAATGCCGAGCACGTGTCGGCCGCCTCACCGGTGTTGCTGGACCGTTTTCTGGACGACGCGCTGGAAGTCGACGTCGACGCCGTGTGCGACGGCAAGGATGTCGTCATCGGCGGCGTTATGGAACACATCGAGCAGGCCGGCGTGCATTCCGGCGATTCGGCCTGCTGCCTGCCGCCCTACAGCCTGGCGCCGGAGGTGGTGGACGAGATGCGCCGCCAGACCGTGCTGCTGGCACACGAATTGGGCGTGGTCGGTCTGATGAACATCCAGTTCGCAGTGAAGAACGGCGATGTGTACCTGCTGGAGGTGAACCCGCGCGCGTCGCGCACGGTGCCGTTCGTGTCCAAGGCCACCGCCGTGCCGCTGGCCAAGGTGGCGGCACGCTGCATGGTCGGTATCGGTCTGGCCGAGCAGGGCCATGATCACGAGGTGCTGCCGTCGTATTACTCGGTCAAGGAAGCGGTGTTTCCGTTTGCCAAGTTCCCCGGTGTGGACATCATCCTGGGTCCGGAGATGAAATCCACCGGCGAGGTGATGGGCATCGGCCGCAGTTTTGGCGAGGCCTACGGCAAGGCGCAGCTGGCGTCCAGCAACCCACTGCCGACCGGCGGGCGTGCCTTCATCAGCGTGCGTCAGGCCGACAAGACGGCGCTGCTGGTGCAGGTGGCGACGGACCTGCGACAGTTCGGCTTCGAGCTGGTTGCCACGCGCGGTACGGCCGAGTGGCTGAACGCGAGCGGTATTCCTTGCGGCGTGGTCAACAAGGTCAAGGAAGGCCGCCCGCACATCGTGGACATGATCACCAACGGCGAAATCGCCTTTGTGCTGAACACCACCGAAGGCAAGCTTGCGATTGCCGATTCGTTCGCCATTCGCGCCGCGGCGCTGCGCTTCAAGGTGCCGCACACCACCACGCTGGCCGGCGCGCGCGCCACCTGCCTTGCGCTGCAAAGCGGGCGCGAGATTCGCGTCGAGAGCCTGCGACAACTGCATATCGAACTGAGACAGTCATGATCCGTGAACCCCTGACCGCCCGCGGCGCAGAACAACTGCGGCGCGAACTGGAAGACCTCAAATCCGTGCAGCGACCGCGCGTGATCGCCGCCATCGCCGAGGCGCGCGCCCACGGCGACCTGAAGGAAAACGCCGAGTACCACGCGGCGAAGGACCAGCAGGGTTTCATCGAGGGCCGTATCAGCGAAATCGAGGATCGCCTCGGCCGCGCCGAGGTGATCGACCCGGCCCGGCTGGCGGCTGGCGGCAAGGTGGTGTTCGGCGCCACCGTGAAACTGGTCAATGTCGATACCGACGAGGAAGTCACCTATCAGGTGGTCGGCATGGATGAGGCCGACATCAAGCAGGGCCGGGTGTCATTCCGGGCGCCGCTGGCGCGCGCCATGATCGGCCGCGAGGCCGGCGATCAGGTGCTGGTGCCAGCGCCGGGCGGCGAGCAGGCCTATGAAATTCTGGCCGTCGACTACATCTGACTGCCGGCCAGCCGTGCGCGCGCCATGAGCAAGGCCGGCTCCAGTCGCCGCTGGCTGCACGAGCACATCGCAGATCCCTACGTGCGGCAGGCACAGGCGCAGGGCTACCGTTCGCGGGCCAGCTTCAAGCTGCTGGAGATCAACCAGCGCGATCGCCTGCTGCAGCCGGGCGCGACGGTGGTCGATCTGGGCGCTGCGCCGGGTGGCTGGTCGCAGGTGGCGAGCACCATCGTCGGGCCGCGCGGCC
The DNA here is from genome assembly GCF_001697225.1 of Immundisolibacter cernigliae. Classification (GTDB taxonomy): domain Bacteria; phylum Pseudomonadota; class Gammaproteobacteria; order Immundisolibacterales; family Immundisolibacteraceae; genus Immundisolibacter; species Immundisolibacter cernigliae. The sequence goes on along the minus strand of NZ_CP014671.1, from coordinate 704,582 downwards.
GGGTGCTGGCGGTCGACCTGCTGGAGATGGCGCTGCTGCCGGGTGTCGAGTTCATCCTGGGTGATTTCGGGGACGCTGCGGTGCTGGAGCAGATGCTCGGCCTGCTGCCGGACGGCGCCGACCTTGTAATGTCGGACATGGCGCCCAATCTGAGCGGTGTGCGCGATGTCGATCAGCCGGCGGCGCTGCACCTGGCCGAGCTGGCGCTCGACTTTGCCGGTCGGGTGCTGAAACCGCGTGGCGCGCTGCTGGTCAAATGCTTCGAAGGCGCCGGCAGCCAGGCACTGCGGGTGGAATTTGCCCGACATTTCGAGCAGGTACTGGTGCGCAAGCCCGATGCCTCGCGCGACCGCAGCCGCGAGCACTACCTGATCGGCCGCGGTATGCTGCCGATAACCCCGTAATAACCGCCGCGACCGGAGATTCGCTACGTGAATTCAATGTCCCGCAACATCATTCTCTGGGTCGTGGTGGCGCTGGTGCTGATGGCCGTGTTCAACAGCTTCGGTCCGCAGCGGGCCGCCGAGCGCACGCTGGATTACTCGCAGTTCATCGCCGAGGTGAAGAGCGCGCAGGTGGACCGCGTGGTCATCGAGCAGGGCGCCGTGCGGGGCGTGACCACGGGCGGCGAGAAATTCGTCGTCTACACGCCCGAAGACCCGCACATGATCGACGACCTGCTGGCCAACAATGTCGGCATCGAAGTGGCGGCGCCGGACCGCCAGTCGCTGCTGATGCAGGTGTTCATCTCGTGGTTCCCGATGCTGCTGCTGATCGGCGTGTGGGTGTTCTTCATGCGCCAGATGCAGGGCGGCCCCGGTGGCAAGGGCGGCGTGATGCCGTTTGGCAAGAGCCGGGCGCGCATGCTGACCGAGGATCAGGTGCGGGTCACGTTTGCCGACGTGGCCGGTGTCGACGAGGCCAAGGAAGAGGTTCACGAACTGGTCGAGTTCCTGCGCGACCCGTCCAAGTTCCAGCGCCTGGGGGGCCGCATTCCGCGCGGCGTGCTGATGGTCGGCTCGCCCGGCACCGGCAAGACCCTGCTGGCGCGGGCGATTGCCGGCGAGGCCAAGGTGCCGTTCTTCACCATCTCCGGCTCGGATTTCGTGGAGCTGTTCGTAGGCGTCGGTGCATCCCGCGTGCGGGACATGTTCGAGCAGGCCAAGAAGCACGCGCCGTGCATCATCTTCATCGACGAGATCGACGCCGTCGGTCGTCACCGCGGTGCGGGCCTGGGCGGCGGGCATGACGAGCGCGAGCAGACCCTGAACCAGTTGCTGGTCGAGATGGATGGCTTCGAGGGCAACGAGGGCGTCATCGTCATCGCGGCCACCAACCGTCCCGACGTGCTCGATCCGGCCCTGTTGCGGCCCGGCCGTTTCGACCGGCAGGTTGTCGTGCCGCTGCCGGACATCGTCGGCCGCACGCAGATTCTGAAAGTGCACATGAAGAAGGTGCCGCTGGCCAGCGACGTGGATGCCGAGGTGGTGGCCCGCGGCACGCCCGGTTTCTCGGGCGCCGATCTGGCCAACCTGGTCAACGAGGCGGCCCTGTTCGCGGCGCGTTTCAACAAGCGGGTCGTGGATCAGGACGACTTCGACCGCGCCAAGGACAAGATCATGATGGGTGTCGAGCGCCGCTCGATGGTCATGAACGACGACGAGAAGCGCCTGACGGCCTACCACGAGGCCGGCCATGCCATCGTCGGCCTGTCGGTGCCCTCGCACGACCCGGTCTACAAGGTCAGCATCATCCCGCGCGGCCGGGCGCTGGGCGTGACCATGTTCCTGCCGGAGGAAGACCGCTACAGCCTCAGCCGCGAACGCCTGGAGAGCCAGATTTGCAGCCTGTATGGCGGGCGCATCGCCGAGGAACTGATCTTCGGACCGCAGGCGGTGACCACCGGCGCTTCCAACGACATCAAGCGCACCACCGAGATCGCCCGCAACATGGTGACCCGCTGGGGCATGTCGGCGCGCCTGGGGCCGATGACCTTCGAGGAGGACGAGGGCGAGGTGTTCCTGGGCCGCAGCGTGACCCAGCACAAGAACGTGTCGGACGACACCGCGTCCACCATCGACGAGGAAATCCGCGCCATCCTGGAGCGCAACTACGCCCGCGCCAAGGAAATCCTGACCGCGCGGCTGGATACCCTGCACGCGATGGCGGATGCGCTGATACGTTTCGAGACCATCGACAAGGACCAGATCGACGACCTGATGGCAGGCCGCCCGCCGCGCGTGGTTGCGCCGCAGCCCAGCGATCGGCCGGCGCCACCGCCGGCACCGGCTGCGGATGCTGGCGCGGATGGCGCCCCGAGCCTGCCGTAACACCCGCCGGCGCCGGCCGCGGTCGGCGCCCGTGCCTGCCTGAATCGAATGCTTCTGGATTGCGCCGGCAAGCCGCTGGACCTGTCACGTTCGGCGGTGATGGGTGTGCTGAACCTGACGCGGGACTCCTTTTCGGGCGATGGTCTGGGGAGCAATGTCCAGGCCGCCTGTGCGCGGGCGATTGCCCTGCAGGCGGCCGGCGCGGCGGTGATCGACATCGGCGGGGAGTCGACACGCCCCGGTGCGGCCCGGGTGTCGGTCGATGAGGAACTGCAGCGGGTGCTGCCGGTCATCGAGTGCCTGGCGCCGCAGCTTCGGGTGCCCATTTCGATCGACACCCGCCATGCGCAGGTCATGCGCGCGGCCGTCGCCGCCGGCGCCGGCCTGATCAACGACGTGGCGGCGCTGCGCGAGCCAGGCGCCTTGCAAGCCGCGGCCGATCTTGGCGTGCCGGTAGTGCTCATGCACATGCAGGGTGAGCCCGGCACGATGCAGCAGGCGCCGCGGTATGTGGATGTGGTGGCCGAGGTGGCCGAATTTCTGGAGGCGCGGGTGGCCGCCTGCGAGCGGGCCGGTATCGCACGGCGGCAGTTGCTGCTCGATCCCGGGTTCGGTTTCGGCAAGACCACCGAGCACAACCTCGCTCTGTTGCGCGGCCTGCCGCGGCTGGCGCAGGCGGGTTTGCCGGTGGTGGCCGGCCTGTCGCGCAAGTCGCTGATCGGGGCGCTTACCGGCGCAGCGGTGACGAACCGGCTGGGCGGCAGCATCGCGCTGGCGCTGCTGGCAGCCCAGCGGGGTGCGCGGTTGCTGCGCGTGCACGATGTCGAACATACAGTGCAGGCGCTGGCCATGCTGGAGGCCGTACAAGGAGGGGACCATGGCTGAACGACGCTATTTCGGCACCGACGGGGTGCGCGGCACGGTCGGGAACGGGTTCTTCACGCCGGATTTCGTGCTTCGTCTGGGCTGGGCCGTCGGCACGGTGCTGCGCCGGGAAGGCCGTGGCACGGTGGTGGTGGGCAAGGACACGCGCGTTTCCGGGTACATGCTCGAATCGGCTCTGGAAGCCGGCTTGTCGGCGGCAGGCATGGACTGTCTGTTGCTGGGGCCGATGCCGACGCCGGCCGTTGCCTACCTGACACGCACCTTCCATGCGCGGGCCGGCGTCGTCATCAGCGCCTCGCACAACCCCTATGCCGACAACGGCATCAAGCTGTTCTCGGCCAGCGGCGAGAAGCTTCCGGATGCGCTGGAGGCCCAGATCGAGGCCTGCCTGGAGCAGCCCCTGGAAATGGTGCCGCCGACCCAGATCGGCAAGGCGCGTCGAGCGGTGGATGCGGGGGGGCGCTATATCGAGTTCTGCAAGCGGGCCCTGCCGGATCACACCGATCTGCGGGGGTTGAAAATCGTCGTGGACGCCGCCCACGGCGCCGCGTACCAGGTCGCGCCGGCTGTTTTCCGGGAGCTGGGCGCCAGCGTGACGGCCATCGGCGTCAGTCCGGACGGCTTCAACATCAATCGCGATTGCGGTACCACGGCGCCGGCCGCGCTGCAGCGCGAAGTGCTGGCGCAGGGCGCTGACCTGGGCGTGGCGCTCGACGGCGATGCCGATCGCCTGCTCATGGTGGATGCCGCCGGTGAGCTGGTGGACGGCGACGAGATTCTGGGCCTGCTGGCGCTGGCCCGTCAGGCGGCAGGCACGCTCGGTGGGGGTGTGGTCGGCACGCAGATGAGCAATTTCGGCCTGGAGCGTGCGCTGCTGGACGCCGGCATTGCCTTCGATCGGGCGCAGGTCGGTGACCGCTATGTCATGGAGCAGCTGCGGGCGCGGGGCTGGCTGCTCGGTGGCGAAACTTCCGGTCACCTGATTTGTCTGGACCGCACCAGCACCGGCGATGGCCTGGTTACCGCCTTGCAGGTACTGTCGGTGCTGCGCGCCGCCGGCCGGCCATTGGCGGAGCTGAAGCGCTTCATGACCAAGTACCCGCAGCGGCTGGTGAACGTGCCGCTGGTGGCCGGCTTCGATCCGGACCGCTCGCGGTGGGTGCAGCAGGCCATCGAGGAAGCCCGGGCGAGCCTCGATGGGCGAGGTCGGGTGTTGCTTCGCAAGTCTGGCACCGAGCCGTTGGTGCGGGTGATGGTAGAGAGCCAGGACGCAGTGCAGGTGGAGGCGCTGAGCGAGCATATCGCGGCGCAGTTGCGGGCGGCCATGGCACAGGCCAACTGAGCCGTCAAAGTCGCCTGCCGGTTTGATTCGGGACTGGCGCGCCAGTACCATGCGCGCCTTTTCCGCAGCCGGATTGCCGAGCGTCGATGTCCCGTTCACTGGTGGTCGGTAACTGGAAAATGCATGCCAGTCAGGCGCAGGTGAACGAGCTGCTGGGCGCGCTGAAAGCGGGCATGCCGGCGTTGGACCGGATCGAGGTGGCGGTTTGCCCACCGTATCCCTACCTCATGCAGGCCGCACACTTGCTGGCCGGAAGCGGGATTGCCCTGGGCGCGCAGAATCTGGCGGTCGAGGCGTCCGGCGCCTACACCGGTGAAGTGTCCGGGCCCATGCTGGGCGATGTCGGTTGTCGGTATGTCATCGTCGGACATTCCGAGCGGCGCAGGCTATATGGCGAGGACAACGCCCTGGTGGCGCAAAAATTCCGCGCCGCGGTCAGTCACGGACTGGTGCCGATCCTGTGCGTGGGTGAGCAGCTGGCCGAGCGCGAGGCGGATGCGACCGAGGCCGTGCTGGCCGCCCAGATCGATGCGGTGCTCGAGCTGTGCGGTGATGAGGCGCTTGCCGGCGCGGTGATTGCCTACGAGCCCGTGTGGGCCATTGGCACCGGGCGGGTGGCCACGCCCGAGCAGGCGCAGGCGTCGCACCGCTTCATCCGCGATCGGGTCAGTCGCGGCGGGCGCACACCCACGCTGCTTTATGGCGGCAGCGTGAAGCCGGATAATGCGGCTGGGCTTTTCGCGCAGCCGGACGTGGACGGCGGTCTCATTGGCGGTGCCAGTCTGGTGGCCGACCAGTTTCTTTCCATCTGCAAGGCGGCACTTCCCCGATGATGATTGTTCTGCTCGTGGTTCATGTGGTGATCTGCCTGGCGCTGGTCGGACTGGTGCTGATCCAGCAGGGGCAGGGCGCCGACGCGGGCGCGGCCTTCGGCAGTGGTTCCTCGCAGACGGTGTTCGGCAGCCGCGGGGCCGGCTCGTTCCTGACCCGCCTGACCGGCGGACTCGCGACGGCGCTGTTTCTGACCAGTCTGGTGCTGGCGTATCTGGGCGCTCACGCCAGCGGGCCGGTGAGCGTTACTGATAAACTGGCGCCCGCGCCGGTGAGCCAGCCGGCCGTGCCGGCAGCACCGGCGCCAGCCAGCGGGGGGACTGCCCCGGCACAGGCGCCTTCGACGCCCGCCAAGTGATTCAGCCGATGTGGTGGAATTGGTAGACACGCCATCTTGAGGGGGTGGTGACGCAAGTCGTGTCGGTTCGAGTCCGACCATCGGCACCAGATGTTTGACGCGTCCCGCCAGCGGGGCGCCAGCAGAATTCCGAACAACAACCGCTGTCGCGAGCCAAGGATCAGGATTCCTCACGCATGTTGCTGCAATACCTGCCCATCGCACTGCTGCTGGCCGTCGGTGTGGCCATTGGCGCCATCGCCATCCTGGCCGGGCGTTTCATCGGCCCCAACCGGCCCGACAAGCAAAAGAACGCGCCCTACGAGTGCGGTTTCGAGGCTTTCGAAGACGCCCGCATGAAGTTCGACGTGCGCTACTACCTGGTGGCCATCCTGTTCATCATCTTCGATCTGGAAGTGGCCTTCCTGTTTCCGTGGGCGGTGGGCCTCAAGCAGGGCCTGGTTGGCGGCTTCGGCTTTCTGGCCATGATGCTGTTCCTGGGTCTGTTGGTGGTCGGCTTCATCTACGAGTGGAAGAAAGGGGCGCTCGAATGGGAGTAGAGGCACTCAGCGAGCGGGGCTTTCTGACCACCACCGTCGATCAGGTGGTCAACTGGAGCAAGACCGGCTCCCTGTGGCCGGTGACCTTCGGGCTGGCCTGCTGCGCGGTGGAGATGATGCAGGCTGGTGCGTCGCGCTATGACCTCGACCGCTTCGGCATCATCTTTCGCCCCAGTCCGCGCCAGTCGGACCTGATGATTGTGGCCGGTACGCTGGTCAACAAGATGGCCCCCGCGCTGCGCAAGGTGTACGACCAGATGGCCGAGCCGCGCTGGGTGCTGTCGATGGGGTCCTGCGCCAACGGCGGCGGCTACTACCACTATTCCTACGCCGTGGTGCGCGGCTGCGACCGGATCGTGCCGGTCGATGTCTATGTGCCGGGCTGTCCGCCGACGGCGGAGGCGTTGCTGTTCGGGCTGATCCAGCTGCAGAACAAGATTCGCCGCACCCACACCATCGCCCGCTGAGCCATGAGCATCCGGGCCGACAATCTGCTGGCGCGCCTGCGCGAAACCCTGGGTGAGGCTTCCGGTCAGGCCAGCGCCGGCGCCGCCGACCAGATCACGCTGGAGATCCCCGCCGAGGCGATGGAGGCCGTCTGCCGGACGCTGCGCGACGCGCCCGATCTGGCCTTCGATCAGCTGATCGACGTGTGCGGCGTGGACTACAGCGATTTTCCGCAGGAACCGGATGTCGCACGGCCCAGGTTCGCAGTCGTCTACCACCTGCTATCCACCACGCACAACGCCCGGCTGCGCGTGCGGGCCTACCTGGCCGACGAGTTTCCGCTGGTCGCTTCGGTCATCGACGTATGGCCGGCGGCCAACTGGTTCGAGCGCGAGGCCTTCGATCTGATGGGCATCGTCTTCGACGGCCATCCGGACTTGCGGCGCATCCTCACCGACTACGGCTTCGTCGGCCATCCGCTGCGCAAGGATTTTCCGCTCAACGGCGAGGTCGAGATGCGCTACGACGCCGTGCAGGGGCGCGTGATCTACGAGCCGGTGAGCATCGAGAACCGCATCAGCGTGCCGCGCGTGCGACGCGACGATTTCCGCTACGAACACCCGGCCGGGTAGGGCGACATGGCCGAGATCCGCAACTACACGATGAACTTCGGGCCGCAGCACCCGGCTGCCCACGGCGTGCTGCGCCTGGTGCTCGAGATGGACGGCGAGGTGGTGCAGCGCGCCGACCCACACATCGGCCTGCTGCATCGGGGCACCGAAAAGCTGGTCGAGAGCAAGCCGTACAACCATTCCATCGGCTACATGGACCGGCTCGATTACGTGTCCATGATGTGCAATGAGCACGCCTACGTATTGGGGGTCGAGCGCCTGCTCGGCATCGAGCCGCCGATACGCGCGCAGTACATCCGCGTGCTGTTCGACGAGATCACGCGCGTCCTGAATCACCTGATGTGGCTGGGTGCGCATGCGCTCGACATGGGCGCCATGACGGTTTTCCTGTACTGCTTTCGCGAGCGCGAGGACCTGATGGACTGCTACGAGGCGGTCTCCGGCGCCCGTATGCACGCGACCTACTACCGCCCTGGCGGCGTGTACCGCGACCTGCCCGACAGCGTGGCGAAGTACGAGACCTCCAAGTGGCGCGACGAGAAGGCGACCAAGGCCTTCAACCGTGATCGCGAGGGCAGCCTGCTGGATTTCATCGAGGCGTTCACCGAGCGCTTCCCCGGCTGCGTCGATGACTACGAGTCCCTGCTCACCAACAACCGCATCTGGAAGCAGCGCACGGTCGGCATTGGCGTGGTCAGTCCCGAGCGGGCGCGGCAACTGGGCTTCACCGGCCCCATGCTGCGCGGCTCCGGCGTGGCCTGGGATCTGCGGCGAAAGCAGCCGTACGAGGTCTACAACGAACTGGACTTTCAAATCCCGGTTGGCGTGAACGGCGACTGCTACGACCGGTATCTGGTGCGCGTGGCCGAGATGCGGCAGTCCAACCGCATCATCCGCCAGTGCGTGGATTGGCTGCGCTCCAATCCCGGGCCGGTGATGCTGGCCGATCACAAGATCACACCGCCGTCGCGGACCGAAATGAAGGCCGACATGGAGGCCCTGATCCACCACTTCAAGCTGTTCACCGAGGGCTACGCCGTGCCGCAGGGCGAGGTATATGCCGCGGTGGAAGCGCCCAAGGGCGAGTTTGGCGTGTACATGATTGCCGACGGCTCGAACAAACCGTATCGGGTCAAGCTGCGGGCGCCGGGTTTCCCGCACCTGGCGGCCATCGACGAGATGGTGCGTGGCCACATGCTGGCGGACCTGGTGGCCATCATCGCCACCCTGGACATCGTGTTTGGCGAGATCGACCGATGACACAGTCGTATCAGGGCATTCTTTCCGAACACGCCCGCCACGAAATCGATCACTGGGTGGCCAAGTTTCCGGCCGACCAGAAACGTTCGGCGGTGCTGGCGGCGCTGCGCGAGGTGCAGCACGAGAACGGCGGTTACCTCACCGTCGAGCTGATGGATGCGGTGGCCGGGTACCTGCAACTGGAAGCCATGGACGTGTACGAGGTGGCGAGCTTCTACTCGATGTTCGAGACCAAGCCGGTCGGCCGCCATTCGATTTCGGTCTGCACCAACATCTCGTGCATGCTGCGCGGCGCTGACGACATCGTGGCGCATGTCGAGCGCAGGCTCGGCGTGAAACTCGGCCACAGCACGCCGGACGGCAAGTTCTATCTGAAGCCCGAGGAAGAGTGCCTGGCCTGCTGCTGCGGCGCACCAATGATGCAGGTGGACCACGTCTACCACGAGCATCTGACGCCCGAGCGGGTCGATCAAATCCTGGACGCGCTGGACTGACACCATGACGGCGGAAGTCAAAGTCTGTTTCGAAACCCTGGGCGAGCCCGAGCCGTGGGCCTTCGACACCTACGTGCGCCTGGGCGGCTACAGTGCCTGGCGGCGCATCCTGGCCGGGGAACTCACTCCCGAGCAGGTGATCGAGGAAGTCAAGGCCTCGGGCCTGCGCGGGCGCGGCGGCGCGGGATTCCCGACGGGTCTGAAGTGGTCGTTCATGCCGCGCAACGCGCCGGGCCAGAAGTACCTGGTCTGCAATGCCGACGAATCGGAACCGGGCACCTGCAAGGACCGCGACATCATCCGCTTCAACCCGCACGCCCTGGTCGAGGGCATGGCCATCGGTGCGTATGCCATGGGCGCGACGGTTGGCTATTGCTACCTGCGCGGCGAGTGGATGGACGAGGTGTGGGCCCGTTTCGAGGGCGCGCTCAAGGAAGCCTACGCGGCCGGTTTGCTGGGGCGTGGCATCCAGGGCTCGGCCGTCGATTTTGACCTGCATGGCACGCTGGGCGCTGGCGCCTACATCTGCGGAGAGGAAACGGCGCTGCTGGAGTCGCTGGAGGGCAAGAAGGGCCAGCCGCGCTTCAAACCGCCGTTCCCCGCGGCGGTTGGCCTGTACGGCCGGCCGACCACCATCAACAATGTCGAATCCCTGGCTTCGGTGCCGGCCATCCTGCGCAAGGGTGCGGCCTGGTTCGCGGGTCTGGGCGTCGAGAAGGCCGGCGGCAGCAAAATTTTCTCGGTCTCCGGGCATGTCGAGAAGCCCGGCAACTACGAGATTCGCCTCGGTACCCCGTTCAAGGATCTGCTGGCGCTGGCCGGCGGTGTCTGGCAGGGGCGGGAACTGAAGGCCGTCATCCCGGGTGGCTCGTCGGTGCCGGTGTTGCCGGCGGCGACGATGCTGGAAGCGAACATGGATTACGACTCCATCGCCAAGGCCGGCTCGCTGCTGGGCTCCGGCGCGGTGGTGGTGATGGACGAGACCACCGACATGGTGCGTATGCTGCAGCGCATCTCGCGCTTTTACTTCGCCGAATCCTGCGGCCAGTGCACGCCGTGCCGCGAGGGCACCGGTTGGCTGTACCGCGTGGTCACGCGCATCGTCGAGGGCAATGGCCGGCCGGAGGACCTGGAGCTGCTGGAAAGCGTGGCCGGCAACATCGCCGGGCGCACCATCTGCGCCCTGGGTGACGCCGCCGCCATGCCGGTGCAGGGCATGCTGCGGCACTTCCGGCACGAGTTTGCCTACTACATCGAACACAAGCGCAGCCTGGTCGCGGACCGGCTGGGCGTGGCCGCCTGAGTCGGCGCACAGAAGAAAGCCCCATGAGCGACGATCTGCTGAACATCGAGATCAACGGCGTTGCGCTGCAGGCGCGCAAGGGCCAGATGATCATTCAGGCGGCGGATGCCGCCGGCATCACCGTGCCGCGCTTCTGCTACCACGACAAGCTCAGCGTGGCGGCCAACTGCCGCATGTGCCTGGTCGAAGTCGAGAAAATGCCAAAGCCGGTGCCGGCCTGCGCCACGCCGCTGGCCGAAGGCATGAAGGTGTTCACCAAGTCGCCCAAGGCGCTGCAGTCGCAGCGGGCGGTGATGGAATTCCTGCTGATCAACCATCCGCTGGACTGCCCGATCTGCGACGAGGGCGGCGAGTGCCAGCTGCAGGACACGGCGCTGGGCTTCGGCAAGGTGGAATCGCGCTACACGGAAGCCAAGCGCGTAGTCGACGACAAGGACGTCGGGCCGCTGATCCAGACCGAGATGACGCGCTGCATCCACTGCACGCGCTGCGTGCGCTTTGGCGAGGAGATCGCCGGCGTGAAGGAGCTGGGCGCCACCGGGCGCGGCGAGTTCATGCGCATCGGCACCTACATCCAGCGCGCGGTGGAGTCCGAACTGTCCGGCAACGTGGTCGACCTGTGCCCGGTCGGCGCGCTCACCAACAAGCCGTACCGCTTCACGGCCCGCGCCTGGGAGCTGGAGCGCCGGCCGGGCGTGAGCCCGCACGATTGCGTGGGCAGCAATCTTGAAATCAACGTCGCCAATGGCGTCGTGAAGCGCGTGCTGCCGCGGGCCAACGAGGCGGTCAACGAAATCTGGCTGTCGGACCGCGATCGTTATTCCTACCTTGGCCTCGGCAGCGCCGACAGATTGCGCCAGCCGCTGCTGCGCAAGGGCGACGCCTGGCAGGAAGTGAGCTGGCAGGAGGCGCTCGCCGCCGCTGCGGAAGGCCTGCAGGCGGTGCTCAAGGAATATGGGCCGGCGCATCTGGGCGCCCTGCTGGCGCCGACCCTGACCACGGAAGAGCTGTATCTGGCCCAGAAGCTGATGCGGGCACTCGGTTCCAACAACGTCGATCATCGCCTGCGGCAGTCGGATTTCAGCGCCGATGCCATGCTGCCTCGCCACCCGGCGTTGCCGCCGATAGCGAGTCTGGAACAGGTGCCGGCGTTCCTGCTGGTCGGCAGCAATCTGCGCAAGGACCAGCCGCTGCTGAACACGCGCTTGCGCAAGGCGGTGGTCAAGCGCGGCGCGGTGGGCTTTGCGATCAACAGCTACGACTACGACTTCAACTTCCCGCTGCGCGGCGTGGCGGTGTGCGATCCGGCCGCGATGGTGGCCGAACTGGCCGGCATCGCGGTGGCGCTGCTGGACGGGGCGGTCATCCCGGCCAGCTGGAGCGGGCGCCTCGCCGGCGTGGCCGCCACGCCCTGGCAGCGCGAGCTTGCCGGCGCGCTCAAGCAACAGCCGGGCGCCCTGATCCTCCTTGGAGATCAGGCGCTTGCAAGCCCTTTCTACGGCGCGTTGCGCGCTCTGGCGGCCCTCATCGCGGACCTTGCCCGCGGCACGCTGGCGGAAACCAGCCCCGGTGGCAACGGGGCCGGCGCCTGGCTGGCCGGTGCGGTTCCGCATCGGCGCGCCGGTGGCGGTCACCTGCAACAGGCCGGGCTGGATGCCCGTGCCATGCTGGAACAGCACCTGCGCGCTTACCTGCTGGCCGGCTTCGAGCCCGAGCTGGATTGCGCCGACGGCAGCGCCGCGCTGGCGGCACTCGACGCGGCCCAATGCGTGGTGGTGCTCAGCCCGTTCGCGACCGATGCCATGCGCGGCTATGCCGACGTCATCCTGCCGCTGGCGGCCTTCACCGAAACCGGTGGCAGCTTCGTCAACGGCGAGGGACGCTGGCAGTCCTTCGAGGGCGCGCTAAAGCCCCTGGGTGAGGCGCGCCCCGGCTGGAAGATCCTGCGCGTGCTGGCCAATCTGCTGGACCTGCCGGGCTTCGAACACGACGATGTGGCGGCCGTGCGCGCCGAAGTGCTGGCAGCGGTTGAGGCGGTCGACTTCCCGACAGCAACGGCTGATCCTGCAGCCGTCGCGTGGCCTGCCGTTGATGGCGGCCTGACCCGCATCGGCGACTGGCCTTGTTACCGCAGTGATGCGCTGGTGCGCCGGGCCGGCGCCCTGCAGCAGCGCGCGGACCTGCCGGCCGCGGCGGTGTATCTGAACGAGCCCGAATGCCGGCGCCTGGGCTTTGCCGCCGGTGACCGGCTGCGCGTGCGTCAGGGCGAAGCGGCACTCGAACTGCCCCTGGCCGTGGATGCGCGGGTGGCGGACGGTACGGCATACATCCCGTCCGGGCTCGAAGGTACGCAGGGTCTGGGTACGGCCTACGGGCCGCTCACGCTGGAGCGGGTGTGATGGTGGAACAGCTGACGCTGCTGTGGCAGGCGGTGCCCGAGCCGTTGCAACTGCTGCTGTGGAACCTGCTCAAGATCGGCGTGGTGCTGGTGCCGGTGCTGGTATCGGTGGCCTGGCTGACCTTTGCCGAACGCAAGGTGATCGGCTACATGCAGCTGCGCATCGGGCCCAACCGGGTCGGCCCACGCGGCTGGCTGCAGCCGATCGCCGACGCGCTCAAGCTCCTGACCAAGGAAGTGATTGTGCCGATGCGGGCCAATCCGTTCCTGTTCTACCTGGCGCCGGTGCTGGTCATCGGCCCGGCGCTGGGCGCCTGGGCGGTGGTGCCCTTCGGCGAGGGCTTGGTCATCGCCGATATCGATGTCGGTTTGCTGTACGTGCTCGCCATCACGTCCATGGGCGTGTACGGGGTGATCCTGGCCGGCTGGGCGTCCAATTCCCGCTATGCCTTCCTCGGCGCCATGCGCTCGGCGGCGCAGATCGTGGCGTATGAAATCGCCATGGGCTTTGCCATCGTGGTGGTGCTGATCGCCGCCGGCAGCCTGAACCTGCAAAAGATCGTGCTGGCCCAGAACGGCAACCTGCTGACATGGTTCTGGCTGCCGCTGCTGCCGATCGCCGTCATCTATTTCATATCGGCGGTGGCGGAGACCAACCGCGCGCCGTTCGATGTCGCCGAGGGCGAGTCGGAAATCGTGGCCGGCTTTCATGTCGAGTATTCCGGCATGAGCTTCGCGGTGTTCTTCCTGGCCGAATACGCCAACATGATCCTGGTCTCGACCCTGGCGGCCATCATGTTCCTGGGCGGCTGGCTGTCTCCGTTCCAGGGCATCCCGCTGCTGGAAGGCGCCTTTGCCTGGGTGCCGGGCCCGCTGTGGCTGATCGCCAAGGTAGCCTTCCTGCTGTTCTGTTTCCTGTGGTTCCGCGCCACCTTCCCGCGCTACCGCTACGATCAGATCATGCGTCTGGGCTGGAAAGTCTTCATTCCGATCACCATCGTCTGGCTGGTGGTGGTGTCGACGGCCGTGCTGTACCGCCTGCCGCCGTGGTTCAACTGAGGGGCATGTCATGACCCGCGTTGCCCAGTACTTCAAAAGTCTGCTGTTGCTCGAACTGCTGTCCGGGCTTGGCGTGACCTTGCGTCACTTTTTCAAGCCGAAGATCACGGTGCAGTTTCCGGAGGAGAAAACCCCGCTGTCGCCGCGCTTTCGCGGCCTGCACGCGCTGCGCCGCTACCCGAATGGCGAGGAGCGCTGCATCGCCTGCAAGCTGTGCGAGGCCGTCTGCCCGGCGCTGGCCATCACGATAGAAGCGGAACCGCGCGCGGACGGCACCCGCCGCACCACGCGCTACGACATCGACATGTTCAAGTGCATTTATTGCGGTTTTTGCGAGGAGGCCTGCCCGGTCGATTCCATCGTGCTGACCCGCTTCAATCATTTCCACATGGAAGAGAACGCCGAGCGGGTCTATGACAAATCGACCCTGCTGGCCATCGGCGACCGCATGGAAGCGCAGATCGCCGCCGACCGCGCGGCCGATGCCGCGTACCGCTGAGCACTTCATCCATTCGCGGCGGCTGTCATGGGTACTGAGAAGTTTGTTTTTTATCTTCTGTCGGCGATTCTGGTGTTCGCGGCCGGCATGGTGGTCAGCGTGCGCAATGCCGTGCGCGCGGTGCTGTTCCTGGTGCTGGCGTTTTTTACCTGCGCCGGCCTGTGGCTGATTCTGGAGGCGGAATTTCTGGCCATCGCCCTGGTGCTGGTTTATGTCGGCGCGGTGATGGTGCTGTGGCTGTTCGTGGTGATGATGCTGGATGTCGACCGGGCTGAGTTGCGCGAGGGCTTCGGCAGCCATCTGCCGCTGGGTCTGGCGGTGACGCTGCTGATCGTGTTCGAGATGGTGCTCGTGTACGGCACCGGCCAGCTCGATACCGCCCTGGCGCGGCCGCCGCTGCCGGATGCCACCGGTGTCAGCAATGTGGAGGCCATCGCCGCGGTGCTCTACACCGAATACGCCTATCCGTTCGAGATCGCCGCCGTGATTCTGCTGATTGGCATGGTGGCGGCCATCGGTCTGACCTTCCGCGGCGTGCGTGCCAGCAAATACATTTCGCCGTCGGCGCAGGTTCACGTCACCCCGCGCGGGCGCATGCACCTGCTGGACCTGCCCCGTGGTGAGGGTGGCGAAGACGACTCGGCAAAGGACAGGTAAGACTGCATGGTCACGCTCACCGACTACCTGGTGCTGGGCGCCATTTTGTTCGCGCTCGGCATGTTCGGCATTTTCATCAACCGCAAGAACATGATCATCCTGCTGATGTCGGTGGAACTGCTGCTGCTGGCGGTGAACATGAACTTCGTCGCCTTCTCGCATTTCCTGCACGACATTGCAGGTCAGGTATTCGTGTTTTTCGTGCTCACGGTGGCGGCGGCGGAATCGGCCATCGGCCTTGCCATCATCGTGGTGCTGTTCCGAAACCGGGCGTCGATCAACGTCCAGGACCTCGACCACCTGAAGGGCTGAGCGATGGAAAAGCTGACCCTCATCTGTCTGGCCGCGGTGCTGGCGCCACTGGCCGGAGCCCTTCTCGCCGGTCTGGGTGGACGCCTGATCGGTCGCAGCGGCGCGCACATCGTTACCATCCTCGGGGTGGGGATTTCGTTCGGGCTGTCCTGCTATGTCTTCTCGTTGCTGCTGGCCGGCAAGGCGACCGGCGGCGACTATGTGCTCAATGCCGATCTTTACACCTGGCTGCAAAGCGGCCCGCTGAAAGTTTCGATCGGTTTTCTGATCGACGAGCTGACCGCCACCATGATGCTGGTGGTGACCTTCGTGTCGCTGATGGTGCACATCTACACCATCGGCTACATGCACGACGATCCGGGTTACCAGCGCTTTTTCAGCTACATCAGCCTGTTCACCTTTGCCATGCTGATGCTGGTGACGGCAAACAACTTCCTGCAGCTTTTTTTCGGCTGGGAAGGCGTGGGACTGGTCTCGTATCTTTTGATCGGCTTCTGGTATCAGAAGGAATCGGCCATCTTTGCCAACCTGAAGGCCTTTCTGGTCAATCGGGTTGGCGATCTGGGCATGATCCTGGGCATAGCGGCCGTGCTGTCGCTGTTCGGCAGTCTCGATTTCGCGACGATTTTCGCCAAGGCCCCCGAACTGGCCGTCGAGACCCTGCAGATCTGGCCGGGCCGTGAATGGTCGGCGCTGACGGTGATCTGCGTGCTGCTGTTCATCGGCGCCATGGCCAAGTCGGCACAGGTGCCATTGCACGTGTGGCTGCCCGATTCCATGGAAGGCCCGACGCCGATCTCGGCGCTGATCCATGCCGCGACCATGGTCACGGCTGGCATCTTCCTGGTGGCACGCATGTCGCCGCTGTTCGAGCTGTCCGAGGCGGCGCTCAACTTCGTGCTGTTCATCGGTGCCATGACGGCCTTTTTCATGGGGCTGCTGGGCCTGGTGCAGACCGACATCAAGCGCGTGGTGGCGTACTCCACGCTCTCGCAGCTGGGCTACATGACGGTCGCGCTGGGTGTGTCGGCGTACTCGGCGGCCATTTTTCATCTGGGCACGCATGCCTTTTTCAAGGCGCTGCTGTTCCTGGCGGCCGGCTCGGTGATCATCGGCCTGCATCACGAGCAGGACATGCGCAAGATGGGTGGCCTGTGGCGGCACATGCCCATCACCGCCCTGACGGCCTGGATCGGCACGCTGGCGCTGGTCGGTTTCCCCGGCTTTGCGGGCTTTTATTCCAAGGACGCCATCATCGAGGCGGTGGCTGCATCCTCCTTGCCGGCGGCCGGCTTTGCGCACTTTGCGGTGCTGGGCGGCGTGTTTGTGACCTCGCTGTACAGCTTCCGGCTGCTGTTTCTGGTGTTCCACGGAAAATCGCGGGTGGACCACCATGCCGCTGAGCACCTGCACGAGTCGCCGCTGGTGGTGACCGGCCCGCTGGTGCTGCTGGCAATACCGTCGGTGCTGATCGGCGCGCCGCTGATCGGGCCGATGCTGTTTGGCGATTACTTCGGCAAGGCGATTCAGATATTGCCGCAGCACGCCACGCTGGCGGAGTTTGGCGAGCATTTCCACGGCGCGCTGGCCTTCGCCCTGCACGGCTTCACAGCCTTGCCGTTCTGGCTGATGCTGGCCGGGGCGGGCACAGCGGCGGTGTTCTATCTAATCAAGCCCGACTGGCCGGCGGTGGTGCGCAGCCGCTTCTCGCTGGTCCAGTACATTCTTGAGCGCAAATACTTCTTTGACGACGTCAATCAGGCGGTGTTTGCCGGCGGCCTGCGGGGCCTCGGCGGCCTGCTGTGGCGGGTGGGAGACGTCGCCCTGATCGACGGCCTGGCCGTCAACGGCACCGCCCGCAGCATCGGCCGGCTGGCCGGTGCGCTGCGGCACATCCAGACCGGTTACCTGTACCACTACGCGTTTGCCATGATCATCGGCCTGGCCGCGCTGCTGGGCATGATCTGGTACGTGAGCTTCTGAGCGCGCCATGAGCGAAACCTTGCCTCTGTTGAGTCTGGCCATATGGACGCCCATCGCCGGCGCGGTGCTGGTCTGGTTACTGGCCGGTGATGGCCGCCCCGGGCGGGCGCGGGGCCTGGCCTTGCTGGTGGCGCTGGCCGAGTTCGCCATCACGCTGCCCCTGTATACCGGTTTCGACACGGGCAACGGCGGCCTGCAATTCGTCGAGCGCGCGCCGTGGGTGGAGTCCTTCGCTATCTACTACCACCTGGGCATCGACGGTATCGCGCTGCCGTTCATCCTGCTCACCAGCTTCATCACCGTGCTGGTGGTGGCCATGGCGCGGGTATCGGTTGAAAAGCAGCTCAGCCAGTACCTGGGCGCCTTCCTGGTCATGGAAGGGCTGATGATCGGCCTGTTCTGTGCCGTCGACGGCATGCTGTTCTATGTGTTCTGGGAAGCCATGCTGATCCCGATGTTCATCATCATCGGCGTCTGGGGCGGCCCCAATCGCGTGTACGCGACGCTCAAGTTCTTCCTGTACACGTTCCTGGGGTCCGTGCTGCTGCTGGTGGCGCTGATCTACCTGCACCTGAAGACCGGCAGCTTCAGTCTGCTCGATTTCCAGCGCGTTGCGCTCGATCTGCCGACCCAGAAGCTGCTGTTCCTGGCCTTCCTGGCCGCGTTCGCAGTCAAGATTCCGATGTGGCCGGTGCACACCTGGCTGCCGGATGCGCATGTCGAGGCACCGACCGGCGGCTCCGTGGTGCTGGCGGCCATCATGCTCAAGATGGGCGGATACGGCTTTCTGCGCCTGTCGCTGCCGATCACGCCGGATGCCAGCATGGCCTTCTCCGGCCTGATGATCACGCTGTCGCTGATTGCCGTGGTCTACATCGGCGCCGTGGCGCTGGTGCAGCAGGACATGAAAAAGCTGATCGCCTATTCGTCGATCTCGCACATGGGCTTCGTGACGCTCGGCACCTTCCTGTTCAGCGCCCAGGGCATCGAGGGCGGGCTGGTGCAGATGGTTTCGCACGGCTTCATCTCGGCCGCCATGTTCCTGTGCGTGGGCGTCATGTACGACCGGATGCACAGTCGCCAGATTGCCGATTACGGCGGCGTGGTCAACACCATGCCGATGTTCGCCGCCTTCATGATGCTGTTTGCGATGGCCAACTCCGGCCTGCCGGGCACGTCGGGTTTCGTCGGCGAGTTCATGGTCATCCTGGCCGCGTTCGAGAACAGTTTCTGGATCGCCCTGCTGGCCGGTACCAGCCTGGTGCTGGGCGCGGCGTACAACCTGTGGATGTACAAGCGGGTCATTTTCGGGGCAGTGACCAATGCAAAAGTGGCGGCACTGAAGGATCTGAAGGCCGAGGAATTCATCGTGCTCGGCCTGTTGGCCCTGGCGGTGCTGGCCATGGGCGTGTGGCCCAATCCCATGCTGGATGTCACCCATGCCACGGTCGACACGTTGCTGGCGCATTTGCAGCGCGGCAAGCTCGGACTCTAGGCGCGGCACCCCAGGCACACGGCATCTGACCCATGGAATTCATGCTTCCCGATCTGGCCCCGGCCCTGCCGGAAATGGTTTTGCTGGCGATGGCCTGCGTGGTGTTGCTGGTCGACCTGTTCTGGCCGGGTCGCGAGCGCAGCAACACCTACGTCGTGTCCCAGCTGTCGCTGCTGGCGACGCTGCTGGCGGTGGCACAGACCTACAACGGGCCGACCACCACGTTCAGCGGTCACTACACGGTCGACGCCGTCGCCGTGGTGATCAAGGTGATGGCTCTGCTGATCATGTTCGGCGTGTTTCTGTACGGGCGGGACTACCTGCGCCAGCGGGCGCTCCTGACCGGCGAGTTCCTGCTGCTGTCGCTGTTCGCCACGCTCGGCTTGTTGGTGATGGCCAGTGCCGGCAGCCTGCTGGTGCTGTATCTGGGCCTTGAGGTGCTGTCGCTGTCCTCGTATGCGCTGGTCGCGCTGCACCGCGACAATGGCGACGCCAGCGAGGCGGCGATCAAGTATTTCTTTCTGGGCGCGCTGGCCTCCGGCCTGCTGCTGTACGGCATGTCACTCCTGTACGGATTGACGGCGTCGCTGGACCTGGCCACCGTGGCGCAGGTGGTGGGTGAACACGCCCGTGCCGGTGATTTCAGCGCCCTGATGGGCCTTGCGCTGGCCATGCTGGTGGTGGGGATCGGCTTCAAGCTGGGCATCGCACCGTTTCACATGTGGTTGCCGGACGTGTACCACGGCGCGCCGACCGCCGTGACGGCGTTTCTGACCACGATCAGCAAACTCGCGGCCTTCGTGCTGGTGGTGAAACTGCTGGCCGGTGCCGCAGCGCCGCTGGTCCAGCAGTGGCAACAGATGCTGGTGGTGGTGACCGTGCTGTCGCTGGCAGTCGGCAACCTGATCGCGATTGCGCAGGTCAACCTCAAGCGCATGCTGGCCTATTCGACCATCTCCCACATGGGCTTTTTCCTGCTCGGCATCCTGGCCAACAGCCCGGCCGGCATGGCGGCAAGCCTGTTCTACATGATTACCTATGCCCTGACCGGCCTGGCCGCCTTTGGCATGATCATGCTGCTGAGCCGCGCCGGTTTCGAGGCCGACCGGATCGAGGATTTTCGCGGCCTCAATCGGCGCTCGCCGTGGCTGGCGCTGGTGATGATGGTGATCCTGTTCTCGCTGGCAGGCGTGCCGCCCACGGTCGGCTTTTACGCCAAGCTTGGCGTCATCCGTGCGGTGATGCAGCACGACCTGCTGTGGCTGGCCATCATCGCGGTGATCTTTTCGGTCATCGGCGCGTTCTATTACCTGCGCGTCATCAAGGCCATGTACTTCGATGCGCCCGTGGAGCAGCCAGCCATCTCCCCGGCCCTCGACGTGCGCGTGTTCATGGGTGTGAACGGCGCTCTGCTGCTGGGTCTTGGCGTGTTCCCGGCACCGCTGCTGGCGCTGTGCCAGGCGGTTTTTTAGGTCGATCCGACAGTTCGGGCTTGCCCTGACGGGCGGTTGCCCGTATCATGCGCGGCTCGGTTGCGGGGTGGAGCAGTCCGGTAGCTCGTCGGGCTCATAACCCGAAGGTCGTAGGTTCAAATCCTGCCCCCGCTACCATCCGAAACAGGCAAAAAGGCCAGTCCACAAGACTGGCCTTTTTGCTTTTCGGGATTTGTCTGCATCGATCGTGTGATCCGCCGATAGCCGCCGGGCGGACCCGGCGCCTTCCCTGCGGTTTTTGGATGGCACGCAAAATCGGCAGTCTGCAGCCACCGCTTTTGGCAGCGACGCCCGGTCGTGAGAATCAGCCCAACGACGGGCGTGCTGCGCCGCGCAGAACCTACGGGCTGGGTATGGTCGCGAAGCGGTAGACGGACACTTCGAGTTGGAAGGTACCGTCACTGCGTTGCGGGGCGCCGCGGGACAGTTGCACGCTGAATGGCGCAGTGTCACCGGCCGGGATGGTCACGTTCACGGGGTGTATTTCGACCCAGCTCGGGTCGTCGGTGCCGGGATGCAGCTCGTCAGCCCACAGCCAGCGGTGACGCACCAGCAGTTCGGCTCCAATCAAAGTCGCATCGGTTTGATTGTGAATCTCGCCTTGCAGGCCGGAACCGCTAACCCGCACGTCGGACACGGACACTTCGACGGCATCCTGTGTCGTGAGAACGGTTTCCGCAGAGATCGACGAGGTGCACAGCACGACCGCGGCGAACGCTGCCGCAAATTTCAGGGCTGAACGCGAAATATGCATGGCTTACTCCTTCACTCGGGCCAAGGTGCGGGTTGTTTGACCTTGCCCGAAGCCGCCAAGTTCGCAACCGTGGGCACTGCGATGGACTGTCGCACAGGCGGCATCGTATCTGGCGGCCAGCCCCATCGGGCCGGATGTGTATCAGTGCATGGCAGAACGGCGCAGGGCGGCGGACACTGTGCGCCCTCAAGCTCGCATGAGAGGTCGTGCCATGTTGTTCATAACCAACCGCTTCCCGACGCAGAGCATCAAGAGCCGCGTCGGCCGTGCCTTCGACTTTGATCTCAAGAACAACGCAGCCTCCAACTCGGTGTTCTATTGCCGGCGGCTGGGCAAGGATAAATACGAGGAAATCGGCGGCTTCAATCTGATGTCCGAGCTGAAGTCCTCGCCGTATCGGCAGTTGCTGGTGTACCTCCACGGCTTCTCGAATCTGCCGGAGGCGGTATTCGACGGGGCGGCGGAGTTGCAGGCGCTGTGCGACAAAAGGAAGCAAAAGGAGCTGCTGGTGCTGCCGGTGGTATGGCCCTGTGACGATGACCAGGGAATCGTCAAGGACTACTGGGACGACCAGAAGGCGGCCGACGCGAGTGCCTTTTCCCTGGCCCGGGTGCTGGGGCACTTCATGAAATGGCGCGATGACGCCCAGCGCAACCCGACCGACGATCCGTGCCTGAAGCGCATCAACATGCTGGCGCACTCCATGGGCAATCGCGTGCTGCGCGAGACGCTGTGTGCCTGGGACAAGTACGACCTGCCAAGCGGCGTGCCGCTGCTGTTTCGAAACACCTATCTGGTGGCGGCGGATATCGAGAACGAATCGGTGCACAAGGGGCACGCCGGTGAACTCATCAGCCACGCATCGCGCAATGTGGTGGTGTATTACGCCTCGGACGACCTGGCGCTGCGTTCAAGCAAGGTGGCGAACCTGAAGAACAAGATCGCCTCGCGTCGCCTGGGCCATACCGGCCCGAGAACATGGCCCTCACGCCGACGAACGTTTACGCCGTGGATTGTGACGACGTGAACACCGCTTACGACACGCCCAAGGGCCACAGTTATTTTCGGTCCGGCAAGAAGGCCGGCGAGCCGGGCAAGGTCTTCGACCATATCTGGCAAACCATCATGACCGGCCGCGTGTTCCCGGATGACGAGCATCGCCGCACGAGCATCATCAGGGACTGACGCGGCGCCGACCGTGAGGCTCAGGCGCCGGACTGGAAGCCCTCCGGACGACTCAGGAACTGCGCCAGATCCTGCAGAAACACAGCCGCCGGCACGCCATCGGCGATGCGATGATCGAAGGTCAGGCTCACGGTCATGCATTGCCGCCAGGCTATACCGCCGTCGCTGCGCTGCGCTATCTCACGTACCCGGCCAAGGCCCAGGATGGCAATCTGCGGCGGGTTGATGATGGGCGTGAAGGCGTCGATGCCGTGGCCACCGAGGTTCGAAACGGTGAAGGTGCCGCCGTCGACATCCTGTGGGCGCAGCGTGCCGCTGCGGGCGCGGCTGGCCAGCTCGGCCGCCAGTTGCGCCAAGTCGCGCAGGCTTTTGCGGCCGGCGTCGTGGATGACCGGGGTGACCAGGCCGCCTTGCAGCGCCACGGCAAAGCCCAGATTCACCTGCGAGCCGATGCGGACGCGGTCGCCCTCGATGGTGCCGTTGAACGGCGGATGCCCGCCCAAGACGCGGCTGACGGCGTAGCCGACGAGGTCGCCCCAGCCGGCACGAAAGGGCAACCGGGCCCGCCAGTCGGTCAGGTCCGTCACGTCGATGTCCCGGCTCAGCGTCAGCTGTGCGCTGCCGTGCAGGCTGGCGAGCAGGCGCTCGGCAATGCGGCCACGGCGCTGGGCCAGCGAATAGGTTCCGTCGCCGGCCTGGTCCGGCAGGGCCTCGATATCAGCCTCCACGATGCGTCCGGCAGGCCCGCTGCCGCGCACCTGTGCCAGATCGACGCCGCGTTCGGCAGCCAGCTTGCGGGCGCGCGGCGTGACCTGCAAGTTGCCGGTGCCGGATGGGGCAGGGCGGGTGGCGGCCGGGGCGACGGCCAGCGGTGCAGTGCCTGCGGCAATGTCCGGACCGGCATCAAGGCGCTCGCCCGGTGCGCCGATCAGGCACAGCGCAGTGCGCACCGGCACGACCTGACCGACCTCGACCAGCGCTCGCAGGAATACGCCTTCGCGGTCGGCCAGCAGCTCGCTCGCCACCTTGGAGGACTCCACCTCGGCGATAGCCTCGCCGTCGGCCACAGGATCGCCCGGGGCCTTCAGCCAGCGTGTGATCTGGCCGTCCTGCATGCCCATCGACCACTGCGGCAGCAGGAGTTCATGCGCCATGCGATTGGCACCGATGGCGGGCGGCCGTGCCCCGCGGGGTGGTGACTGCAGGCAGGATGCGGCGGGGTGCCGATGTGCACCGGAGCCGGTCGTCGGTCCGAGCAGATCTTGCTGCAAGTTTGTGCTGTGTCATTTGTGTTGCCGAAAGGTTACAGAGGCCCGCTGATGCGGCGGATATCGCGTCCTAATGCACAGCTGTACGGTGCTCTCGGATTGGCAGCGAGTGACCTGGATGCCCTACGCAGGGCCGGCATGGTGTGATCTGAGCTGCCGCTGAACGCGCCAGGGCGAAGAACCATCTACACCTGCCGCGATAGAAGGACGCCCTGCGTTTGCAGCGCACCGATGCGCGCCGCATCGTAGCCCAGCAAACCGCCCAGGACCTCGGCGTTGTGCTCGCCCAGGAACGGCGCCTGCAGTGGCAGTTCGTCGGGAAAGGCCGAAAAACGCAGCGGCACGCCGGGCACGTCGAACGCGCCCAGCGCGCGATCGAAAATGGTTCGAACCGTGCGCCGCAGTCGCGCGTGGGGCAACTTCACCACATCTTCCACCGACAGCACCGGTGCGACCGGCACGCGCTCGGCTTCGAGCAGGCGGATCGCCTCGGCGTCATCGCCGACCGAGGCCAGCCAATTCTCGATCAGGGTCACCACTTCGGGCAGGTTGGCCACGCGCGTCGCGTTTTCCGAGAAGCGCGGGTCCGCGGCGAGTTCCGGCCGGCCCATGACACGGCACAGCTGATCCCATTGTCTGCCGAGCGCAACGATCACCAGATAGCCCTGCGCGCCCTTGAAAATACCCAGCGGCGCGACGGAAAAATGCTGCCGGCCGGTGCGCCGCGGCACGATGCTGCCGCCACTCGCGCTCACCGCCTGGATGCCGATTTCCTGGCCACTGACGTAAACATCCAGCAGGCTGATGTCCAGATACTGGCCCGCGCCGCCGCGCTCGCGGTGCAGCAAGGCCGCCAGCACCGCCGCCAGCGCAAAACCGCCGCTGGCCGCATCGCCGAACGCCAGCTGCGGAAAATACGGCGAGCCATCCGGCTCGCCGATCAGGCTGGTGAAGCCGGAATAGGCCTGCGCGATGTAGTCATAGCCCGGCAGATTGGCCAGCGGTCCGCTTTGACCAAAGGCCGAGATCGAGCACATCACCAGGCGCGGATTGAGCGCATGCACGGTGTCCCAGTCCAGACCCATGCGGCCGATGGCACCGGGGGAGAAATTTTCGATCAGCACGTCCGCCCGCGCCGCGAGATCGCTCAGGATCTGCCGCCCGGCCGGCGTGCGCACGTCCACACACAGACCTTTCTTGCCGCGGTTCTGCTGTACGAAGTAGGCACTGCGCCCGTCACGTATATAGGGCAGGCGGCGCGACAAATCGCCGTCAGGCGCCAACTCGACCTTGATCACCTCGGCGCCCATCTCGGCCATCAGGCGTGCGGTGGTCGGCCCCGCCACCACCTGACTCAGGTCAAGCACCCGGTAACCACTCAGGATGTGCGCCGGAACGGGCATGAACGGTCTCCTCTCGGACGCAGGGCGATGCGAGGCTAGCGGCTGCGGCCAGCGCTTGCAAAGGGGCAAGCGGCGAGGCCTCATTCGAGAGTTGGGCTACTCGAGCCTGTGCATCTGGAAATCCGCTAGACTTCGCGCCATGTTCCTGCGCTGTCCGCCTCGCCCCTGGTTACTGACACTGGTCTGTGTCGCCTTGCTGTTCGCGCGGCTGGGCGGCGCGCATCTGCACCTGTGCCTTGACGGCAGCGAGCCTCCGGCCAGCCTGCATGTAACCGATTCCGGACATCACGCGGATCATCACGACGGCCAGGCGCACGATGACCGCGATGTCTCGCTGGTCGGTGATGCGCTGACCAAGTCCGGCAAGTGGGGTCTTGACCTGCCACTCTTGCTGGCGGCGCTGTGGTTGGTAACTGTCCTGTTCGCCCGGCTGCGGATCGCCGCCGCCGCCTCGCCGCCGCCTTCCGCTTCCCCACCCCGCTTCTGTCGCCCGCTGCTGCGCGGGCCGCCTCTGCACGCCTCCTGAACCCGCGTCGTCCGCCGTTGGTGGACGCCTGTTCGATTCCCTGACGGGGGCTGCATGTTTTCTTCTTCGATCCGGTGCGCGCGGCTGTGCGCGGCCGTCATGAGCGTGTTCGGCACGCCCTTGGCCATCGCGGCTGACGCCGTCGACGCACACCATGCCGAGCATTCCGGGCCGCATTTCACGCTGGCGGAGGCGCTGGCCCGCGCCGAGGCGCGTCACCCGCTGTTCGCGTCCTACCGGGCGCAACTTGAGGCCGCCGATGCGCGCGCCGTCCAGGCCGGCATTCGTCCGGCGCCGGTGCTGGGTCTCACCGTGGAAAACGCCTTCGGCACGGGCGAGGTCAGCGGCTATTCGACCGCCGAGACCACACTCGGCTTCAGCCAGCTGATCGAACGCGGCGGTCTGCGCGACCGGCGCATCGAGGCCGCTGCCGCTGGTCGCGAGCAGGTGGCCACCGATGCCCAGATCGCGCACCTGGACCTGCGCGCGGAGGTCGCTCGCCGATTCGTGCACGTGCTGTCGGACCAGGCGCAGCTTGCCATCACGCGCGAGGCGACCGAGCTTGCCCGCAGCACCCTGGCGGAAGTCGAGCGGCGGGTCGCCGCCGCGCGCGCGCCACTGGCGGAACGCTCGCGGGCGCAGGTTTCGCTGGAACGGGCGTACCTGGCGCAGGAACACGCCGAGCACGAACTGCTGTCCTCGCGCCGGCACCTCGCCGCCGCCACCGGCACCCTGGAGGCCGACTTCGGACCGGGCGAGGGTGATTTGCTGCACCTGCCGCCGGTGGCGGACTTCGACGCCCTGCTGGCGCAAATGCAGACCACGCCGGATCTGCTGCGCTTTGCCAGTGAAACGCGCCTGCGCGAATCCGAACTGCGCCTGGCCCAGGCCCGCCGCACGCCGGGCCTGACGCTGGGCGCCGGAATCCGCCGGCTGGAGGCGATCGACGACGTGGGGCTGATGTTCTCCGCCTCCGTGCCGCTGTTTGGTGCCTCGCGCGAGCGCGGCAACGTGCTGGAAAGCGAAGCCCGCCTGGCACAGGTCGGCCCCGAGCGCGAGCAGGCCATGCTGCGGGCGCAGGCCCGGCTGTACGAAATCTGGCAGGAGCTGAACCACGCCCGGGTCGAGGTCGAGGCGCAGCGCGAACGGGTGGTGCCCGCGGTCGAGGCCGCGTTGGCACAAACCCGCCATGCCTACGCGCGCGGTCGTTACTCGCTGCTGGAACTGCGCGATGCGCAGGCCGAGTGGGCCACGCAGCGGCGCCGCCTGATCGAGGCCGCGGCCGAGTACCACGGCCATCTGATCGAAATCCAGCGCCTCACCGGCGCGCCCGCACCGGGCCCCATCGCCACCGAATCGAGCCAGCCATGAAAAAAAACCTGCATCACTGGGCCCTGGTGGCCCTGCTTGGCCTGACGCTCGCCGCCTGTGGCCGGTCCGAAACACCTGCCGAGCACTCCGACCACGGCGCCGGCGCGGCGCAGGAAGCGGCCAGGGGCCCGCACAACGGGCTCCTGCTGGCCGATGGCGACTTCGTCGTCGAGCTGGCGATCTTCGAGGAGGGCGTGCCGCCGGAATACCGCGCCTGGGTGACCAGCAAGGGCCAGCCCGTGGCCCCGGATGCCGTGCAACTGACGGTCGAGCTCGCCCGTCTGGACGGCGAGAAAAACCTGTTCCGTTTCGCGCCGCAGGGCGATTTTCTGCGCGGCGATGGCGTGGTGACCGAACCGCATTCCTTCGATGTGACCGTGCAGGCCCAGTTCGAGGGCAAGACCCATCGCTGGGCGTACGACAGCTACGAAGGCCGCGTCACCATCGCCGCAGACAGCGCCAAGGCAGCCGGCATCCGCACGGCAACCGCCGGCCCGCGCCTGATCCGCGACCTGCTGCCGCTGTACGGAACGATTGCGACCAACCCGGACGCGGTGCGGGACGTCGGCGCGCGCTTTGCCGGCGTGGTCAAGAGCGTGAGCAAGACCGTGGGCGACAGCGTGCGCGCCGGCGAAGTGCTGGCGCGGGTGGAATCCAACGACTCGCTACAGGTTTATGCGGTCACGGCGCCGATCGGGGGCGTCATCACCGCGCGCATGACCAATCCCGGCCAGCAGGCCGGCGACATGCCCCTGTTCACGATCAGCGACCTTGCGCAGGTGCGGGCCGAGTTGGCCGTGTTTCCGCGCGATCTGGCGCGCGTTCGCGTGGGCCAGGAAGTGCGTCTCACAACAGTGGACGGCGAGCGCACGACCCGCGGTGCCATTACCCGCATCGCCCCCGCCAGCGGCAATGCCAACCAGGCGCTGACGGTGTGGGCGAGTTTCGATGCCGGCGACGGTGGCTGGACCCCGGGGCTGTACGTCAATGCCGAGGTCATGGTCGGTGGCGCGCAGGTGCCGCTGGCGGTGAAGGCCTCCGGCCTGCAGACGTTTCGGGATTTCACGGTGGTGTTCGCCCGGGTGGGCGAGACCTACGAGGTGCGCATGCTGGAACTGGGCCGCGGCGACGGGCAGTACGTGGAAGTGCTGGCCGGCCTCAAACCCGGCACCGAGTACGTCAGCGAAAACAGCTACCTGATCAAGGCCGACATCGAAAAGTCGGGCGCCTCGCACGACCACTGAGCCGGCCATGGAAACGCTCGTCAAGTACGCCCTGTCGGCGGCGCTGGTGGTGGCGATATCTGAAGCCGCCCGGCGCCTGAGCTGGGTCGGCGCGCTGCTGGCCTCGCTGCCGCTGGTATCGGTGCTGGCGATGGTCTGGCTGTGGCACGACACGCACGACCCGCAGCGCATCGCGCGCCTGTCGATCGGCATCTTCTGGCTGGTGCTGCCGTCGCTGGTGTTGTTTGTCAGCCTGCCGGTGCTGCTGCGCCGGGGCGTCGGCTTCTATCCGGCCCTGCTGGTCGCCAGCGCACTCACTGCGCTGTCCTACTTCCTGATGCTGGCGCTGCTGCGGCGTGTTGGCATCGTCCTGTAAGGCTCATCCCATGCTCGAAACACTGCTGCATTTTTCCATCCACCGCCGTGGCCTGATGCTGGTGCTGGTGCTTGCCCTCGCCGGACTTGGCGTGTGGAGCTTCCAGCACCTGCCGATCGACGCGGTGCCGGACATCACCAACGTGCAGGTGCAGATCAACACTGAGGCGCCCGGCTATACGCCGCTGGAAGCCGAGCAGCGCGTGACCTTTGCCGTAGAAACCGCCATGGCCGGGCTGCCGAAGCTGGCGTACACCCGCTCGGTGTCGCGCTACGGGCTGTCGCAGGTGACGGTGGTGTTCGAGGACGGCACCGACATCTACTTCGCGCGGCAGTTGGTGTCGGAGCGCCTGCAGGCGGTGAAGTCGCAATTGCCGGCTGGCCTGGAGCCGCAGCTCGGCCCCATCGCCACGGGCCTGGGCGAGATTTTCATGTGGACCGTGGACGCGGCGCCGGGCGCTAAAAACGCCGACGGCTCACCCGTTACGCCCACCGACCTGCGCCAGGCGCAGGACTGGATCATCCGTCCCCAGTTACTGCGCGTGCCGGGCGTGGTGGAGGTGAACAGCATCGGCGGCTATGGCAAGCAGTTCCAGATCCGCCCCGACCCGGGCCGCCTGCTGGCCTACGGGCTGAGCTTCGCGGACGTGGTGCGAGCGGTGGGCGCCAACAACGCCAACCTGGGCGCCGGCTATATCGAGCGCAACGGCCAGCAACAACTCCTGCGCGTGCCCGGGCAGGCGGCGACGCTCCAGGATCTTGCCCGTATCGTGGTTGCGCAGCGCAGCGGCGCGCCGGTGCGGGTCAGCGACGTAGCGCAGCTTGGGATCGGTTCCGAACTGCGCACCGGCGCCGCCACCCAGAACGGTCAGGAGGCGGTACTGGGCACGGTGTTCATGCTGGTTGGCGAGAACAGCCGCACGGTGTCGAAGGCCGTGGCGGAAAAACTCGACGAGGCCAAACGCAGCCTGCCGCCGGGCATCACCGTCAACGTGGTCTACGACCGCACCACGCTGGTCGACAAGACCCTGGCCACGGTCCAGAAAAACCTGCTCGAAGGCGCGCTTCTGGTCATCGTGGTGCTGTTTCTGCTGCTCGGCAACATCCGCGCCGCGCTGCTCACTGCGGCGGTGATTCCATTGGCCATGCTGATGACTTTCACCGGCATGGTGCAGTCGCGCACCTCGGCCAACCTGATGAGCCTGGGTGCGCTCGATTTCGGGCTGATCGTCGACGGCGCGGTCATCATCGTCGAGAACTGCCTGCGCCGACTGGGACTGGCCACCGCCGGCAGCCGGACCTTGAGCGAGCGCGAACGGCTCGACGTGGTGTTCGAGGCCACCAACGAAGTCATCCGGCCCTCGCTGTTCGGCGTCGGCATCATCACCGCCGTGTACCTGCCGATCTTCGCGCTGACCGGCGTGGAAGGAAAAATGTTCCACCCGATGGCGATCACCGTGGTCACCGCGCTGACCGCCGCGCTGCTGTTGTCGCTCACCTTCGTGCCGGCGGCGGTGGCCTTGTTGTTCCGCGGCCCGGTGGCGGAGCACGACAACACGCTGATGCGCTGGGCGCGGCGCGGCTATGCGCCGCTGCTGGCACTGGCGCTGCGGGCGCGTTTTGCGCTGCTGGCGCTCACGCTCGCCCTGGTCGTGGCCTGCGGCTGGCTGGCCACGCGCATGGGTTCGGAATTCATCCCGAGCCTCGACGAGGGCGACATCGCCCTGCACGCGCTGCGCATCCCGGGCACCAGTCTCACGCAGGCGGTGCAGATGCAAGAACAGCTCGAAGCCACGCTCAAGACCGCGCCGGAAGTCGAGCGCGCGTTCGCCAAGATCGGCACCGCCGAGATTGCCACCGACCCGATGCCGCCCAACGTCGCCGACACCTTCGTCATGCTCAAGGACCGCAAGGACTGGCCCGACCCCGGCAAGCCCAAAACCGAGGTGGTGAAGGACCTGGAGCGCCTGGCCGCCGGCGTGCCCGGCAACAACTACGAGTTCACGCAGCCGATCCAGATGCGCTTCAACGAGCTGATTTCCGGCGTGCGCTCGGATGTGGCGGTGAAGGTCTATGGCGATGACCTCGGCACGCTCGACGCCGTTGCGGAGCAGATCGAAGCAGTGCTCGGCGGCGTGCCCGGCGCGGCGGATGTGAAGACCGAGCAGACCACCGGCCTGCCGATCCTCACCGTCACCCCCCGGCGCGAGGTGCTGGCCCGCTACGGCCTGAACGTGGCCGATCTTCAGGACCTGGTCGCCGCCGCCTACGGTGGCGAAACTGCCGGCCTGCTGTACGAAGGCGACCGGCGCAGCGACATCGTGGTGCGCCTGCCGGAACCCTTGCGCAGTGATGCCGACGCCATGACGCGCCTGCCGGTGATGCTGCCCGGCGGCGGCTACGTGCCCCTGGGCGAGCTGGCACAGGTCGAGCTGGGCCTCGGCCCCAACGCCATCAACCGCGAGCAGGGCAAGCGCCGCGTGGTGGTCACCGCCAACGTGCGCGGGCGGGATCTGGGCTCCTTCATCGCCGAAGTGCAGCAACGCATGAGTACGCAGGTCGAGATTCCGCCCGGCTACTGGCTGGATTACGGCGGTACCTTCGAGCAGCTCCAGTCCGCATCGCAGCGCCTGGCCGTCGTGGTGCCGGTCACGCTGGCGCTGATCCTGGGCCTGCTGTGGCTGGCCTTCGGCTCGGCGCGCGACGCGCTGGTGATCTTCAGCGGCGTGCCGCTGGCGCTGACCGGCGGCGTGCTGGCGCTGTGGGCGCGCGGCATCCCGCTGTCGATCTCGGCCGGCGTCGGCTTCATCGCCCTGTCCGGCGTGGCGGTGCTCAATGGGCTGGTGATGGTCAGCTTCATCAAGTCACTGCGTCACGAGGGCCGCGCACTGGACGCAGCCATCACCGAAGGCGCCCTGACCCGCCTGCGCCCGGTGCTGATGACGGCGCTGGTGGCGAGCCTGGGCTTCGTGCCGATGGCGTTCAACACCGGCATCGGCAGCGAGGTGCAGCGCCCGCTGGCCACCGTGGTCATCGGCGGCATTGTGTCGTCCACCGTGCTCACGCTGCTGGTGCTGCCGGGCCTGTACCGGATGGCGTGGCGCGCGCGGCGCTTGACCTCCTGACGCGCCGGTGGAGGTTGGAATCCCTGGCTCCAGCCCGCGCTGGTCGGAGATCTGAACGCGATGGCCGCAATGGAACTGCTCA
Organism: Immundisolibacter cernigliae; assembly: GCF_001697225.1. Taxonomy (GTDB): domain Bacteria; phylum Pseudomonadota; class Gammaproteobacteria; order Immundisolibacterales; family Immundisolibacteraceae; genus Immundisolibacter; species Immundisolibacter cernigliae. The sequence continues at coordinate 672,953 of NZ_CP014671.1, read as the reverse complement.
AAACCTTCGGCCTCTTCGTGCTGACCGCATTCGCCGAAATCCTGGGCTGTTATCTGCCGTACCTGTGGCTCAAGCAGGGCCACTCCGTATGGCTGCTGCTGCCCGCGGCGGCCAGCCTGGCGGCATTCGTGTGGCTGCTGACGCTGCACCCACAGGCGGCCGGGCGCGTGTATGCGGCGTATGGGGGCGTGTACGTCAGCATGGCGCTGCTGTGGCTGTGGGCCGTGGATTCGGTGCGGCCATCCATGACCGACTGGCTGGGCGTGGGCCTTGCCTTGCTCGGCATGGCCGTCATCGTGCTCGGGTCCCGGAATGTCTGATGTCGGAATGCCTCAAACAACGGTCGGCCCCGAGCCGATGACTGAGTTCTGGCAGATGCGCATTGAGGAACCCTTGCATGGACCGTTCGATCTCTTCCGGGCCTGAGGCGGAACGCAGCAGCGGCACCGCGGCACGCTTTCGCATTCAGGCCATGGACTGCGCAGCCGAGGAGTCCGAAATTCGCCGCGCGCTGGAACCGGTGGCGGGTATCGTGTCCCTGAGCTTTCAGCTCGGTGCCCGCACACTCGCCATCTCGGCCCCCCAGCCGGTGATCGCCGAGGCACTGGCAGCCATCCGCCGCGCGGGTTTCGACCCGCAGCCGCTGGCTCCATCCGCGCAAGACGGCAATCGAACTGCCGATCCGCACGACATTGAGGGCATGCTCGGCGGCCTGCGCCGACCAGTCATCGCCCTGCTGCTGGCGGCGGGCGCCGAGGGCCTGGCGTACTTCGGCGGCGCGGGCCTTGCCGTCACCGGCATCGAAATGGCGCTGGCGGCGGCGGCAATCTGGCTCGCCGGCTTCGAGACCTACCGCAAGGGCTTCAGCGCGCTGTGCCACGGGCGCCTGAACATCACCGCGCTGATGAGCGTGGCGGTGACCGGCGCCTTCCTGATCGGCCAGTGGCCGGAAGCGGCGATGGTGATGGCGCTGTACGCCATCGCCGAGCTGATCGAGGCGCGCTCGCTGGACCGTGCTCGAAACGCCATCCAGAGCCTGCTGGCGTTGGCGCCGCAGCAGGCGCAGCTGCGCCAGGCGGACGGAACGTGGCAAACCGTGGCGGCGGCCGACGTACCGGTCGATGCCATCGTGCGCATCCGCCCCGGCGAGCGCGTACCGCTGGATGGCGTAGTCACCGCTGGCGCCAGCGCGATCGATCAGGCACCCGTGACCGGCGAGAGCATTCCGGTGGACAAGACCATCGGCGACGGCGTGTTCGCGGGCACCATCAACCAGGCCGCGGAGCTGGAAATTCGCACCACCGCGGCCGCTGACGACTCCACGCTGGCGCGCATCATTCACGCGGTCGAGCAGGCGCAGGGCTCGCGCGCCCCGACACAGCGTTTCGTGGACCGCTTCGCAGCGGTCTACACGCCCGGCGTGTTCGCGTTGGCGGTTGCGGTGACGCTGCTGTCGCCCTGGCTGATGGACTGGACTTGGGCGCAGGCGGCGTACAAGGCGCTGGTGCTGCTGGTGATCGCCTGCCCGTGCGCGCTGGTGATCTCGACGCCGGTGACGGTGGTCAGTGCGCTGGCCAGCGCCGCGCGCCGCGGCATCCTGATCAAGGGCGGCGTGTACCTGGAAGACGCACGCAAACTGAAGGCCATCGCGTTCGACAAGACCGGCACCATCACCGAAGGCAAGCCGAAGCTGGTCGAATCCGTGGCAATCGACGGCGGCGATGTCGCGACGCATCTGGCCCTGGCTGCCAGCCTTGCCGGCCGCTCCGATCACCCCGTATCGCGCGCAATTGCCGAAGGTCTGCGATTGGGCGGCGTTGCGGTCGGTGACTTTCAGGCCCTGCCCGGTCGCGGCGTGCAGGGCACGGTGGACGGGGCGGCTTTCCTGCTCGGCAATCACCGCCTGATCGAGGATCGCGGGCTGTGCAGCCCGGCGCTGGAAGCGCGCCTGGCGGTACACGAAAACCAGGGCCGCACGGTGACCTTGCTGGCCTCGCAGTCAGCCGTGTTGGCGCTGTTCGCGGTCGCCGACACGATCAAGGGCAGCTCGCGCGCCGCCGTGGCCGAGCTGAAGGCCCTCGGCGTCACGCCGGTGCTGCTCAGCGGCGACAACGCGGCCACGGCGCGCACCATCGCGCAGCATGCCGGCATCCAGGATGCGCGCGGCGATCTGCTGCCGCAGGACAAGCTGGACGCCATCGACACCCTGCGCCGGCACTACGGCGCGACTGCCATGACCGGTGACGGCATCAACGACGCGCCGGCCCTGGCCAGGGCCGACATCGGCATCGCCATGGGCGCCGCCGGCACCGACACGGCCCTGGAAGCCGCCGACGTCGTGATCATGAACGACGACCTGCGCCGCATCCCGGAACTGATCCGCCTGTCGCGCCGGACGCACTCGGTACTGTGGCAGAACATCAGTCTGGCCCTTGGCATCAAGGCCGTGTTTCTGTGGCTGGCGATCTTCGGCAACGCGACTATGTGGATGGCGGTGTTCGCCGACATGGGCGCCAGCCTGCTCGTGGTCGGCAACGGTCTGCGTCTGCTGCGTGGCGATTCGCGGGCCCTGACGTCGGAGGATCCTCTGTAGGAGCGGGCCATGCCGGGGACTCTGGCGCGCAGCGACCATCGCTCAACCGCGCGGGCGGCGGTACCGGGTCCGATGCCGCTCGGCGTCCTTGATGCCAAGCGCGTCCTCCGCGATCAGGATGCGCTGTACCGCTGGCGCGCCTTCCCCGACCAGGAACACGTGCGCATAGCTGGCCAGGCGGGCGATGCGGTACTCGCTGGCCAGGCCATAGCCACCGAAAAGTTCCTGCGCGCTGGCGGCCGCCTGTTTCAGAGCGAACGAAGCCGCCAGCTTGGCCTGGGCGGCGATCCGGTTGGCCGGGCGATCCTGGTCCATCAGCGTGGCGGCCTGCCAGGTCATCAGGCGCGCCGCCTCGACGCTGACCAGCGCGTCGGCAAGCGCCGCCTGCGTCATCTGGTAACTCGCCAGCGGCCGGCCGCGGATCGATCGCTGTTGGACATACTGGATCGCTTCTTCCAGACAGGCGCGGGCAATGCCGACCGCGCGCGCCGCCACTGACACCCGCCCGGCCTGAATGGCGTGCATGGCCAGGCGAAAGCCGTCCCCCTCGGCACCGATGCGATTGTCGACCGGCACCTCGAAGTTCTCCAGCACCACCTCGCATGAACGGGTCATCCCGGACAATCCGACGAAATCGATCGGCTGCGCGAGGTAGCCGGCATATTTACGCGGCTCGACCACAAAGGCGGTGATGCCGTGGTGGCCAGCGTCGCGGTCGGTACGGGCAAACAGCACGCCGGTGTCGGTCTGGTCGGCGAGTGTTGCAAACATCTTGCGACCGTTCAGCAGGTAACGGTCACCGCGTCGCTCGGCAAAGGTTTTGAGGTTGCCGGCGGCATCGGAGCCCCCACCTGACTCGGTCAGCGACCACAGGCCGATGGCGCGCCCGCCGATCAGGTCCGGAATGAACCGCTGGCACTGCTCATCCGTGCCACCGGCAAATACCGTGTACGGGCAGGTCATGGCCTGCTGGTTGTGGCACAGCGCGAAGCCTGGATTCAGACGCGCCATTTCCTCGGCCAGTACGGCCATCGCCAGAAAGCCGAGGTCGGTTCCACCGAGCTGCGGCGGGAACACCACGCCGAACCAGCCCGCCTCGCCGGTTTTTTGCACCAACGCACGCGGGAATTCGCCGGCGGCCTCGAAGGCCGGCAACGCCGGCAAGATCTCGCGCTGCATGAACTGCACAAAGGCCTCGCGCAGCTCGCGGGTATCCGGCGGCAAAAAATCGTCCATGCAGGGTGCTCGTCGATCGGTGGGTCGTGGGTAGCACAGCGTAGCGCAGCACGCGTGGCGCTGACGCGCCGCTCGCGGCAGGGTCGGGCGACGTTCTGGGGCACCGCTTCCCTGGCAGAACGAGCGTTCACGCTGCGGCTATCTGATTTCGATCAACGCCTGTCTTTTGCGGCGCAGCACACTGGCCCGCGTCCGATTCGAACTACACAGGTGAGGCCATGCAGGCAGGCGCAGGCGGCGCAGTCGAATACAACGACACGGTCGTGCGGCAATTCGCCGTGATGACGGTGGTGTGGGGCGTGGTCGGCATGCTGGTGGGGGTGATCATCGCCGCCGAGCTGATCTGGCCGGACCTCAACATGGGTCTGCCTTACCTCAGCTATGGCCGGCTGCGCCCGCTGCACACCAACGCGGTGATCTTCGCCTTCGGCGGCTCGGCGCTGTTTGCCACCAGTTACTACGTGGTGCAGCGCACCTGTGGCGTGCGACTGGCGTTCGAGCGCCTGGCGGCATTCACCTTCTGGGGCTGGCAGGCGGTGATCGTGGCGGCCGCCGTGACGCTGCCGCTGGGCATGACGTCCGGCAAGGAATACGCCGAGCTGGAGTGGCCGATCGACATCCTGATCACGCTGGTGTGGGTGACTTACGCGGTGGTGTTCTTCGCCACCATCGCGCGCCGGCGCATCCGCCACATCTACGTCGCCAACTGGTTCTACGGCGCCTACATCCTGACCATCGCCGTGCTGCACGTGATCAACAGCCTGGAAATCCCGGCCGGGCTGACCAAGTCCTACCCCATCTACAGCGGAGCCGTGGATGCCATGGTGCAGTGGTGGTACGGCCACAACGCAGTGGGCTTTTTCCTGACTGCCGGCTTTCTGGGGATGATGTATTACTTCGTGCCCAAGCAGGCGCAGCGGCCGGTGTACTCGTACCGGCTGTCGGTGGTGCATTTCTGGGCGCTGATCTCCACCTACATGTGGGCCGGCCCGCACCACCTGCACTATTCCGCACTGCCGGAGTGGGCGCAGTCGCTGGGCATGGCGTTCTCGCTGATCCTGCTGGCGCCGTCCTGGGGCGGCATGATCAACGGCGTCATGACCCTGTCCGGCGCCTGGGACAAGCTGCGCACCGACCCCATCCTGCGCTTCATGATCGTGGCCATCTCGTTCTACGGCATGTCGACCTTCGAGGGGCCGATGATGTCGATCAAGACCGTCAACGCCCTGTCACACAACACCGACTGGACCATCGGCCATGTGCACTCGGGCGGCATCGGCTGGGTTGCCTTCATCTCGCTGGGCGCCATGTACGCGCTGATCCCCAAGCTGTTCGGCAAGGAGCGGGTGTACAGCACGCGCCTGGTCGAGTGGCACTTCTGGGTGGCCACCATCGGCGTGGTGCTGTACGTGGCCGCCATGTGGATCGCCGGGGTGATGCAGGGCCTGATGTGGCGGGCGGTCAACGCCGACGGCACGCTCACCTACAGCTTCGTCGAGGCGCTGGCGGCCACCAAACCGTACTACCTGGTGCGCTTCATGGGCGGCGCGATGGTGCTGTCGGGCATGTTCATCATGGTCTACAACCTGTGGCGCACGGTGCGGCCACCGGCATTGGCCGGCCAGCCCGCCACCGCTGCCGCCTGAGGAGCCACCGATGAACCACGAAGTCGTCGAAAAGAACGTCGGCCTGCTGGCGGTGCTGATCGCCGTCGTCATCAGCATCGGCGGGCTGGTGCAGATCGTGCCGCTGATGTTCAGCGCCAAGGTCACGCAGCCGATCCAGGGCGTCACGCCCTACCCGCCGCTGGCCCTGGCCGGGCGCGACGTGTACGTGCGCGAGGGCTGCTACCTGTGCCACACGCAGATGATCCGGCCGTTTCGGGCCGAGACCGAGCGCTACGGCCACTATTCGGTGGCCGGCGAGTTCGTCTACGACCGCCCGTTCCAGTGGGGCAGCAAGCGCACCGGGCCGGATCTGGCGCGGGTCGGCGGCCGCTACAGCGACGACTGGCACCGCGTACACCTGCTGAACCCGCGCGACGTGGTGCCCGAGTCGAACATGCCGGCCTTTGCCTGGCTGGAAAAGAAAGCTGTGGACGGCGCCGCCGTGCAGCGCCACATGCGGGCGCTCAAACGCCTGGGCGATCCCTACACCGACGCCGACGTCCAGGGCGCGCCGGCTGCCGTCGCCGGCAAGACCGAACTCGACGCCCTGATCGTCTACCTGCAGGGCCTGGGCAAGGCGCTGCCACCCGGAGCAGGCCGATGAGTGCCGCTGTGGCCTGGGGCCTGTTCACGGGACTGGTGCTGGTGCTGTTCGTCGCCGGCGCGCTGTGGCTGTATACCCGGCCGCGCGATGCCTTCGACGCCATGGCGCGCCTGCCACTGCAGGATGACGACAAACCGCTGCGCAAGGAGGATTTGCGATGAGCAGCGCCTGGAGCTGGTATGTCACCGTGCTGTCGCTGGCCAACATCCTGGCCTGCGTGTGGCTGATCCGCTGGACGGCGAAAAAACGCCCTGGCGAGGCCGCCGCCTCCGACACCACCGGTCACGAGTGGGACGGCCTGAAGGAATACAACAACCCCATGCCGCGCTGGTGGCTGGGTCTGTTCTACATCACCATCGTGTTCGCGCTGGGCTATCTGCTGCTCTACCCGGGCCTTGGCAACTTCAAGGGCCTGCTCGGCTGGACCCAGGTCGGTGCCTACGAGGCCGAAGTCGAGGCGGTCGAGCGCGACGTGGCGCCGCTGTTTGCCAAATATGCCGCCCTGCCCATTCCCGAATTGGCCAAGGACCCGGCCGCCATGGCCACCGGCCGGCGCTTGTTCGTCACCAACTGCGCGGTCTGCCACGGCGCCGACGGCCACGGCAGCCGCGGCTTTCCGAACCTGGCCGACACCATCTGGCACTGGGGCGGCGCGCCCGAGCAGATCGAGCAGACCATCACGCAGGGCCGCACCGGGATGATGATGGCCTGGGGTGCGGCGCTGGGCGAGGACGGGGTGAAGGCCGTCGCCACCTATGTGCGCAGCCTCGGCGGTCACGCGGGCGACCCGGCACAGGTCGCGGCCGGCCAGGAGAAATACCAGACCTTCTGCATCGCCTGCCATGGGCCCGCGGGCAAGGGCAATCCCATGCTCGGCGCGCCGGATCTGACGGACGATTACTGGCTGTACGGCGGCAGCGAGCAGATCATCCAGACCAGCATCCGCGACGGTCGCCAGGGCGTGATGCCGGCCCAGAAAGACCTGCTCGGCGCCGAGCGCATCCACGTACTGGCGGCCTACGTCTATGGCCTGTCGCATGAACAGCCCTGACCAGAACTTCGTCGTCGACGCCGAGCACCTGCGCCCGCACGGCTGGCTGCACCGGCTGGGCGCCGTGCTGTGGCCGTCGTTCCTGACCGCGGCGATCGCCACCGCGGCATTTTTCGCCAATGTCGATCCGGAGGGCCTGCGCCTGGCGAGCTTTCCGGACTGGCAGATCAGCCGCGAAGTCGGCTACACGGTCGGCTTTTTCATGTTCTGGGCGGTGACGGCCCTGTCGAGCCTCATCACCGTGGTGCTGCTCGAACCGCCCAAACAGAAGGTCAAATCGCCGCATGCCTGAACCCGCCGCCGCGGATGCGTTCTACGCCTCCCGCCCCAAGGCCTACCCGCGCGAGATCGGCGGTCGCTTCCAGCGTCTGCGAAAACTCGCCGTGCTGGTCCTGCTGGGGCTGTTCTATGGCATACCGTGGCTGTCCTGGGACGGCCGCCAGGCGGTGCTGTTCGACCTGCCGGCACGCCAGTTCCACGTCTTCGGTCTGCTGTTCCTGCCGCAGGATTTCTTTTTCCTGACCCTGCTGCTGATCTGCGCCGCGCTGACGCTGTTCTTTTTTACTGCCATGGCCGGCCGCCTGTGGTGCGGCTACGCCTGCCCGCAGACCGTGTGGACGGAGACCTTCCTGTGGATGGAGCGCTGGGTGGAGGGCGACCGCGCCCGGCGCATGAAGCTCGACAAGGGTCCGTGGACGACCGAGAAGGTCCTGCGCAAGACCGCCAAGCAGACGCTGTGGATCGCCTTTTCCCTGTTCACCGGCTTTACCTTCGTCAGCTTCTTCACCCCGCGCACCGAGCTGTGGCAGGAACTGACCCAGCTCAACCTGGGCGGCTGGGAGCTGTTCTGGGGCCTGTTCTACGGCTTCGCCACCTACGGCAACGCCGGCTTCCTGCGCGAGAACGTGTGCATCTACATGTGTCCCTACGCGCGCTTCCAGAGCGCCATGTTCGACAAGGACACGCTGATCATCACCTACGACGAGAGGCGCGGCGAGCCACGCGGCGGCCGGCCGCGTGGCGTCGATCCGCGCCAGCGCGGCCTGGGCGACTGCGTGGACTGCACGCTGTGCGTGCAGGTCTGCCCGACCGGCATCGACATCCGCGATGGCCTGCAATACGAATGCATCGGCTGCGCCGCCTGCATCGACGCCTGCGATTCGGTCATGGACCGCGTCGGCTACCCGCGCGGCCTGATCCGCTATGCGACCGAAGCGGCCATCGAGGGCGGCAAGACGCACGTGCTGCGTCCGCGCATCGTCATCTACGGGCTGCTGCTGACTGCGCTGCTGGTGGGTCTTGGCACTGCCGTGGCGCTACGCACGCCGCTGAACGTGGACCTGATCGCCGACCGCGGCCGGCTGTACCGGGAGGTCGGCGACGACCAGATCGAGAACGTCTACACGCTCAAGGTGGTCAACAAATCCGCCAACAGCGAGCGCTACCGGGCGACCGTCACCGGCCTGCCGGGGGTGGTGATCGAGACCGACCCGCCCGAATTCGAACTGCCGCCCGGCGGCGTGGCCGGGGTGCCGACCCGCATCCGCGTGCCCGAGGACGCCATCCACCGGCGGGCAAGCACGCTCACCCTGACGGTGACCGGTGCCAGCGGCGTATCGGCCCAGCACGAGGTGCGCTTCCTGGGGCCGGTGGACGATGACTGAGCGCGCGGTGGCCGGCGCGACCGAGCCGACACCCTGGTACCGCAACCGCTGGTTCTGGCTGGTGGCGACGCCGCCCGTCGCGGCCGTCATCGGTGGCCTGCTGACGGTGGTGATTGCCGTGCGCAATGCGGATTCGCTGGTGGTCGATGATTACGCCCGCATCGGCCGCGCCTTCGACCTCGACCAGTCACGCGACCGGCGGGCCGGCGCGCTGGGTATTACGGCCACGCTGCGGGTCGATGCCCCAGCGGTACGGTGCAACTGAGCATCCGCGGCGTACCGGCGCAGGCCGTCGAACTGAGGCTCATTCACCCGACCGATGCCACCGGCGACCGGCAAATCCGCCTCACTCCCGGAGCCGATGACCGCTACACCGGCAATCTGGGCCGGCTCGATGCGATCCGCCATCACGTGGAAATCGCGTCGCCGGATCAGGGCTGGCGCCTGCGCGGCGAGCTGCCGGCAAGCGCCGGCGAGCTGCAACTGGCGCCGCGGTGAGCCTCGCCTGCTTTCACTGCAGCGAGCCGGTGCCGCCGGGCCTGGATTTGACCGTCACCGTCGATGGCGCGCCGCGACCGGTGTGCTGCCCTGGCTGCCGGGCCGTGGCGCAGCTGATCCTGAGCAGCGGCCATGCCGACTACTACCGCTTTCGCACCGCCCCGGCGCTGCGCCCCGCCGAGCCCGCTGCTGCCGACGCATGGACCGCCTTCGACCGCCCGCAGGCGCAGGCCGCCTTCGTGCATCAGGTCTCGGCCGAGCACGCCGAGGCCGGCTTCGTGGTCGAAGGCCTGCGCTGCGCCGCCTGCGCCTGGCTGATCGAAAGCCAGCTCACGCGCCTGCCGGGCCTCATCGAAGTGCGCGTGAGTCCCGCCACCGGCCGCGTGCAGCTCGCCTGGCGCCCGGCCGAGGTCAAATTGTCCGAACTGCTGGGGACGCTGGCCGCACTCGGCTACCGGCCGCACCCCATCGCCGCCGACGCCCGCGCCGCCGCGACGCGCGAGCGCCACAGCGCGCTCAAGCGGCTGGTGGTGGCCGGCCTTGGCATGATGCAGGTGTCGAGCTTCGCGTTTGCGTTTTACCTGGCCGGCGACACGCTGGAGCCGGCCATGCGCGACTTCCTGCGCCTGATCAGCATGCTGGTGGCGCTGCCGGTGCTGCTGTATGCCGGCACGCCGTTCTTTCTGGGCGCCTGGCGCGGCCTGCGCCACGGCCGGCCGGGCATGGACCTGCCGGTGGCGATTGCGCTCACCCTGGCCGGCGGCGCCAGCGTGTGGATCACCCTGACGGGCGGCGCCGAGGTGTACTTCGACTCGGTGGTCATGTTCGTGTTCTTCCTGTCGGTGAGCCGCTGGTTCGAGGCCGACGCCCGCGGCCGCGTGCGCAGCGTCGGCGAGGCACTGGCGGCCATGCTGCCGGCCAGCGTGCTGCGCCTGGGCGCCGATGGCCCCACGCGGGTGGCGGTGAGCGAGCTGACGGCAGGCGACCGGGTGCTGGTCGGCAGCGGCGAGGTGATCCCGGCCGACGGGGTGCTGCTCGACGGCGCCACGCAGGTCGATGAGGCACTGCTGACCGGCGAGGCCGAGCCGCGGCGGCGCACGACCGGCGAGGCGCTGATCGGCGGCAGCGTCAACCTCGGCCCGCCGGTGACGCTGGAACTGCAGCGCGTCGGCGCTGCCACGCAGGTGTCGCAGATCGCCCGCCTGCTGCAGCGCGCACAGGCCGACCGGCCGCCGCTGGCGCTGCTCGCCGACCGCCTGGCGAGCGGCTTCATCGGGCTGGTTTTGCTGGCGGCTGCGGCGACCGGCCTGTACTGGTGGCAGGTCGAACCGACCCGCTGGCTGGCCAACACGCTGGCGGTACTGGTGGTGTCCTGCCCCTGCGCGCTGGCGCTGGCCACGCCCACGGCCTTCGCCGCCGCCGCCGCCGGCCTGGCGCGGCGCGGCTTGCTGGTCACCCGCGGCGCGGCGCTCGAAAACCTGACGCGCGTGCGCAGCGTGCTGCTCGACAAGACCGGCACACTCACCGCCGGCCGGCCGCAAATCGCCGCCAGCCGCAGCCTGGACGGCACGCCGATCGAGCAGCACCTGGCCGTCGCCGCGGCGCTGGAAGTCGGTTCGAGCCATCCCTACGCGCGCGCCTTTCTGCCCCACGCCGGCGGGCTCACCGCCGCGCAGGTGGAGCCGGTGACGGCCGGCGGCGTGCGTGGCCAGGTGGACGGCCAGAGCTGGTGCCTGGGCACGCCCGAGCTTGCCGGCGGCTCGGAACAGGCGGCCGCCGTCGCCGCGGTGGAACGCGAGCACGGCGCCGGCAGTTGGGTGGGCCTGGGCGATGGCCAGCGGCTGGTGGCGCTGTTCCTGCTCAGCGATCCGCTGCGCACCGACGCGGCCGACACACTGGCTGCGCTCGCCCGGCGCGGGCTGGCGCCGGCCATTTCGAGCGGCGATGCCGCGCCCGCCGTGGCGGCCGTGGCCGGGCGCCTTGGCGTGCGCGACTGGCAGGCGCGCCAGACGCCGCAGCAGAAACTGGCCGCCATCCGCGCCCGCCAGCAGCGCGGCGAGGTGGTGCTGATGGTCGGCGACGGTGTCAACGACGCGCCGATACTGGCCGGCGCGGACGTGTCGGTGGCGCTGGCCAGCGGCGCCGCGCTGGCGCACTCGCAAGCCGATCTGCTGCTGCTGGGCGAGCGTCTGGCACCACTGCTGGACGGCATCGACACCGCCCGGCGCACGCTGGCCGTGGTGCGCCAGAACCTCGCCTGGGCGGCGGTCTACAACCTGCTCGCCATCCCGCTGGCGGCCGCCGGCCTGGTGCCGCCCTGGCTGGCGGCGCTGGGCATGTCCGCAAGTTCGGCGCTGGTGGTCGGCAACAGCCTGCGCCTGCTGCGCTTACCGCGCGCAAACACACTCGCACAGGCCGAGCCCCGGCTCGCCTAGCCGCGCCCGATGGAAAGCCTGTTCTTCCTGGTCCCGGTCACCCTGCTGCTGGTGGGCATCGCCGTGGCGGTGTTCTTCTGGGCCATGCGCAGCGGCCAGTTCGATGACCTCGACAGCCCGGCGTGGCGCATCCTGCACGACGACGAGACGCAGCCACCCCGATCCGAGCCACCGAACGATGATCAGCCCCGGCCCTGAACTCGGTTTCGCCGCGGCGCTGCTGGCGGGCCTGGCCGGCAGCGGCCATTGCCTGGCCATGTGCGGCGGCATCAGCGCCGCGCTGGCCGGCGCCGGCCGCGGACCGGCGCCGCTGACTGCCCTGCTGCTGAGCACCGGCCGAGTGCTGAGCTACGGCTTGGCCGGCGCGCTGGCCGGCGGCGGCGGCGCGCTGCTCGGCCGGGGCCTGGACCTGCTGCGGCTGGGGCTGGCCCTGCGGATCGTGTTCGGCGCGCTGCTGGTGGCGGTGGGCCTGACGCTCGCCCTGCGCTGGCGCGGCCTGCTGCGGATCGAAGCCCTGGGTGCCCGGCTGTGGACGCGCCTGACGCCGGCCCTCGGCGGCCTGCTGCCGCCGCGCGGACCGCTGGCGGCGCTGACGGTCGGCGCGCTGTGGGGCTGGCTGCCGTGCGGCCTGGTGTACAGCATGCTGGCCCTGGCGCTGGCCAGCGGCAGCCCCGACAACGGCGCCCTGGTCATGGCCGGCTTCGGCCTTGGCACGTTGCCGGCGATCCTGCTGGCCGGCGGTACCGCAGCCGGGCTGCTGCGCCACCTGCGCGGCAGCCGTGGGCGGCGCCTGAGCGGCGCCCTGCTGGTGGGCTTCGGCCTGTGGACGGTGCTCGGCGCCTTGCCCCATGTCGGCCATGTCCATCCGGATGGGCCGCCGCCGGCGCCACACACGACCGGTCACCACCACTAGAATCGAGCCGGGAAGAAGGAGGCCGCAGCGGGCGGAACCCGCGCCGCCAGCCCGGCTGGCCGGAGGCCTGCGTGATGAAGCTGCATACCGTACTGCTGGACCTGGGCGGCGTGTTCTACGAGGGCACGCGCCTGCTGCCCGGCGCGCAGGATGCCCTGGCCCGGCTGCGCGCCAGCGGCTTGGCGCTGCGTTTCGTCACCAACACCACGCGTCAGAGTCGCGCCGCGCTGCTGCTGGAACTGGCGCGCCTGGGCCTGGATGTGGCCACCGACGAGCTGCTGACTCCGGCCAGCGCTGCGCGCACGGTGCTGCTCGAACGCGGCCTGCGCCCGCTGCTGCTGATCCATCCCGGCCTTGCCCCGGACTTCGCCGGGATCGAAGTGGACCAACCGAACGCCGTGGTGGTGGGCGATGCCGGCGATCATTTCAGCTATGCCGGCCTCAATCAGGCGTTTCGACTGCTGCAGGCCGGCGCGCCGCTGCTGGCGCTGGGTCGCAACCGCTATTTCAAGGAAGCGGACGGACTGTCGCTGGACGCCGGGCCCTTCGTCGCGGCACTGGAATATGCGGCCGGGGTCAGCGCGGAACTGCTGGGCAAGCCGGCACCGGCCCTGTTCGCAGCGGCGCTGCGCCCGCTCGCTTGCACCCCGGCACAGGCAGTCATGATCGGCGATGACGTGGAGGCCGACGTCAACGGCGCGCTCGCCGCCGGCCTTGGCGGCATCCTGGTGCGCACCGGCAAGTACCGGCCGGGGGACGAAATGCGTCTGGCCACCGGTGGCCGGCTGGCCGACGACATCGGCGCCGCGGTCGATAGCTTGTGCCTGGACCAGGGGACGCGCTGAATCAAACCATCGGGGATTTCCCGACGACCGCCGCTGCGGGAAACGCCGGCGCCACGCTCCGATCTTCCGACCCGCACGCAAGGACGCCGTTCGCGCCGCCACGAGCCAACCGCAAGCCCGAGGCCGGTCTTGCCATCGCAGTGTCGTGAGCCCGCACGTACACTGCTAGACTGAACCGAGCGCCACTTGCGGTGCAGCAGCGGAGGATCACGTATGAAAATGGCTGTCGCCGATCGAAGCGATGACCTTGTCCAGATAAGCCTGGTCGGGCGCATGGATGCCCTTGGGGTCGAGGATATTGCGATGCCCTTCACGGCCGCGACCGCCACGCGCAAAGCCCCGGTTGTAGTCGACCTGTCACAGGTCGACTTTTTGGCTTCGGTCGGTTTGCGACTGTTTTTCGCCAACGCGCGCACCCTGCAGCGGCGGGGCGGCAGAATGGTGCTGGCAGCGCCCCGGGAGGATGTGCGCGCCGTACTGGATGCGACCGGTGTGGAGCAGATCATCAACGTTTTTGCCACCCTCGATGAGGCCTGTGCGGCCTTGCTGAACGACAGCTGACCCGACTCGGGACGCGTCGCGTGTCACAGTCGCCCGAGCTGCCGCCGCAACCGCCCGGCGCCGAGCGCTGCGTGTTGAACGGCGATTACTCGGCGCTTGCGAATCTGTCCGCCTGGTGCGCACGTGTGGCGGACACCTATCAACTGACCCCGCGCAGCGCCCACGCGCTGGATCTGTGCCTGTGCGAGCTGGTGACCAACATCATCGATTACGCCTACCCGGCGGCCGGGCCGGCATCGATCGTGGTGGATGCCGCGCCTGCTGCCGACACGGTAGAGATCACCCTGTGGGACGCGGGGCCGGAGTTCAATCCCCTGGAACAGGCCGCGCCGCTGGCCCTCACCGAGCTTTCCGAGGTGCGCATCGGCGGCCTGGGCATCGACCTCGTTCGCAAGTTCACGCGCCAGCTCAGTTACGCGCGCGTCGGCGCCTGGAACCGACTGCGCTTCAGCCCGGCCGGCTAGGCGCGACATGATCCCTCCCAGCGGCGAGACGCTGCCAAGCACGCAGCGCGTGCTGGTGGTGGACGACAACCCGCTCAATTGCGATCTGCTTGCGCGCCGCCTGCGACGCATGGGCCTGGAGCGGGTGGACTGCGTCGACAACGGCGAGGCAGCCCTCGAGCACCTGCGCGCGCACGCCTACGACCTGGTGCTGCTGGACCTGATGATGCCGGTGCTCGACGGCTACGGCGTGCTCACCACCCTGCGCGCCGAAGGTCAGCTGCCCGAACTGCCGGTGCTCATGGTATCGGCGGCGGATGAAATGGCCGGCGTGATTCGCTGTATCGAACTGGGGGCGCAGGACTACCTGACCAAACCCATCAATGCCCCGCTGCTGGAAGCCCGTGTGCGGGCGACCCTGGAGCGCAAGCAGCTACGCGACCTGATGGCGGCACAGCTGGAGCGCACGCAGCGCGACCTGCTGGCCGCCCGCCGTCTGCAGCTGTCGATGGTGCCGCCCGACCAACCGGAACCGGGCCCGCATGGCCCGCTGTGCGTGGCGGCCCGGCTCAAGCCGGCGCGGGAAATCGGCGGCGACCTGATCGACCACTTCCCGCTGAGTGACGGTCATTACCTGCTGGCGCTTGGCGACGTGTCCGGCAAGGGCGCGGAAGCGGCCCTGTGCATGGCCCGCACCGTCAGCCTGTTGCGTGCAACCGCCCGCCAACACTGGCGTGCCGGCCAGGATCCCGCACAGGCCGTGGCCGCGATCCTGGCCGAAACCAACGAGGCATTGGCCGAGGCCAACGACAGCGCGCAGTTCGTCACCCTGTTCCTGGGCATTGCGGACCTGCACGCCGACCGCCTGAGCTACGCCTGCGCCGGGCATCCGGCCCCGTACCTGTGCACGCCCGGTTCGGTCCAGGCGCTTGGTGTCTCGCCCAGCCTGCCGCTGGGCGTGATGCCGGGCTACGGAATTCGGGTGGAAACCGTTGACGTGCCACCGCAAGCCCGCCTGCTGGCGTACTCGGACGGGGTCACCGAGGCCTTCGACCGCGCCGGCACGGCCTTTGGCGATACCCGGCTGGCACAGTTGCTGACCGGCTGTACCAGCCAGTTGCCGCAGCACCTGGTGGCATCGGTTGCAGATGGCATACACGCCTTTGCGGCCGGCGCGGAGCAATCGGACGACATCGCCCTGCTGGCCTGGATGCGGCCCTAAGCCAAGTTCAGGGGGTCCGCAAGACTCAGAGGGTGCTTACGAAAGTCAGGCAGTCAGGCGTCTCCGAAGCATACGTGCTTCGGTCAGCCAGAGCCAAGCTTCGGATACGCCGGCGAGGCGGTCACGATGCATCACCAAGCGACGTGCCCGTTCGTTCCAGGCATGAGTCCGCTCGACGACCCAGCGCTTGGCAAGAACCAGAAACCTTGCGCGCCAATCGGCGCTTTGCCGCCATCGCGCCGCCGCTCTATGCCGGCCAGGTCGCTGCCAGCAGGCGGTCGCCGCGCTGGTCGCCGCGGTACCGATCTTGTTACGCCGGGCCGCAATCCGGTGTTCGGTAACGGCCTGGTCGGTGAGCGGCTACGAGTCGATCCGGGACAACGGCACTGCCGGCGACGGGATCGCTGAGGCAGCCGCCGGGCGGCTGGTATCAACCGGCGCCGGTGGCGTACGCCCGGCCCGGCCTCACAAATACGGCGAGAACAGCCAACACAGCGCATCCCGAGTGCGCACGGCAAGGCGGCGCTGGCTGATTTCGGTCAGCGTCACCGGGCGCGAACGCTCCCATGCGGTCGCGAAATGATCCGCCAGCAGGGTGTTCAAGGCCGGGTCGTACAGCTCGACGTTGAGCTCGAAGTTCAGGCGCAGGCTGCGCGGGTCCAGATTCGCCGAACCGAGCTGTGCGTAGTCCTCGTCGATCAGCAGCAGCTTGCTGTGCACGAACGGCGGCGGCTGGTAGCGCACTTCGACGCCGTGCTGCAGCAGCTCCCACAGCATGTTGCGCGTGGCCCAGTGCACGTAGGGCAGGTTGTTCTTGCCCGGCAGCAGCACCGACACCTGCACGCCGCGCAGGGCCGCCGCCTGCAGGGCGCCCAGCAGCTCGCGCGATGGCAGGAAGTAGGGCGTCATGATGCTGATGCGCCGTTGCGCCGCCGACGCGGCCACCAGCAGCACCAGCGCCAGGCGGTCCAGGTCCTCGTTGGGGCCGTCGGTGATCACCCGGCAGGACGCGCTGCCCGGGCTGCTGCCGGCGGGCGCCGGTTCCGGCAGCGCCTGGCCGGTGGCGAAGTGCCAGTCCTCGGCGAACACGGTTTCCATCTGGCCGACCACCGGCCCGCGCAGGCGCAGGTGCAGGTCGATCACCCGGTTGCGGCCGCCGCCGGCCACGCAGTGGTAGTCGGCGATGTTCATGCCGCCGGTGAAGGCGACTTCGCCATCGACCACCAGCACCTTGCGGTGATTGCGCATGTTCACGTGCAGGCTGGGCGGCCACAGGCGCAGCGGCAGGAATTCGGCCACCCGTACGCCGGCTTCCTTGAGCAGCGGCCGTGCCCGCGCCGCCGTGTACCACTGGCCAAGGCCATCGATCAGCACGCACACCGTCACGCCGCGCCGCTGGGCGGCCTTGAGCGCGTCGATCAGGTCGCGCGCCGCGCCGCGGGCGCCGAAGATATAGGTCGACAGGTAGATGTAGCGCTCGGCCGAGCGGATTGCCTCGATCATGGCCGGGTAGGCCTGCTCGCCGTTGTGCAGCAGTTCGGCCGTGTTGCCGGGCAGGCAGGGGCGGTGGCTGATGCGACCGGAGGCGCGGGCAATCGGACCGCCCGGTCCGCCCGCGCCGGCCGGGACATCGGGAGGCGCCGGCTCGGCATCCTCCGCCTGTTCGTAGCCGAACTCCAGCGGCAGCGCAGGGCGCCCGTGCAGTCCCCGGGTGCGGATGCGATTCACGCCGAAGGCCAGGTACAGCAGCGGCCCGCCCAGCGGCAGCAGCAGGGTGACGCCGATCCAGGCCAGCGCCGAGCGCGGCTCGCGTTTGGTCAGCAGGGCGTGCCAGGCGCACAGCAGGCTAAGGCCCGTGTGCAGGCTAAGGACCAGCCAGCCGACCGCCGCCGGCAGTTCGAATGCCATGTCGGGCCGGCCTAGAACAGGATCACGCTGCGGATGCTCTGGCCGGCATGCATCAGCTCGAAGGCGTGGTTGATCTGCTCCAGCGGCAGGGTGTGGGTGACGAACTCGTCCACGTGAATCTGCCCGGCCAGATAGCGGTCCACGTAGCCGGGCAGCTGCGAGCGCCCCTTGACGCCGCCGAATGCGCTGCCGCGCCACACCCGGCCGGTGACCAGCTGGAACGGCCGGGTGCGGATTTCCTCGCCGCCGCCGGCCACGCCGATGATGGTCGACTCGCCCCAGCCCTTGTGGCAGCACTCCAGCGCCGCGCGCATCACCTCCACGTTGCCGATGCACTCGAAGGAATAATCGACGCCGCCGTCGGTCATCTCCACGATCACCTCCTGGACCGGCGCCGCGTGCTCGGCCGGGTTCACGCAGTCGGTGGCGCCCAGCTGCCGCGCCAGCTCGAACTTGGCGGGGTTCAGATCGATGCCGATGATGCGTGCAGCGCCGGCCATCACCGCGCCCTGCACGGCGCTAAGACCGATCGCGCCCAGACCGAACACCGCCACGGTCGATCCGGGCTGCACCTTGGCGGTGTTGAGCACCGCGCCGATGCCGGTGGTGATGCCGCAGCCGAGCAGGCACACCTTGTCCAGTGGCGCGGCGGGGTTGATCCTGGCCACGGCGATTTCTGGCAGCACCGTGTATTCGCTGAAAGTGGAGGTGCCCATGTAATGGAAGACGGTCTTGCCGCGGGCGGTGAAGCGCGACGTGCCGTCCGGCATCAGGCCCCTGCCCTGCGTGGCGCGGATGGCCTGGCACAGGTTGGTCTTGCCCGAGGTGCAGAACTTGCACTGCCCGCACTCGGGCGTGTAGAGCGGAATGACATGATCGCCGGGCTTGAGCGTGGTGACGCCGGGGCCGATGTCCTCGACGATGCCGCCGCCCTCATGCCCCAGGATGGCCGGGAACACGCCCTCCGGGTCGCGGCCGGACAGGGTGTAGGCGTCGGTGTGGCACACACCGGTCGCCACCATGCGCACCAGCACCTCGCCGGCCTTGGGTCCGGCCACTTCGACCTCGTCGATTTCCAGCGGCCGGCCGGCGGCCCAGGCGATGGCGGCGCGTGCTTTCATGAATCGGCTCCCTGCGTGCGTGGCGTGGCTGGCCGGGCATTATGCCAATGTGCCGCGCTTGCCCGGTGCCTGCCGCCCGGCCGGCCGAATGTCCCGATCGGCGGCCTGTGCGGCTGCTACCATGCAGCCGGCCGCGATTCCGGAGACCTGCTCATGGGACTGCCCCTGCGCGATCAACACCTGCATACCTACGGCGAGTACCTGAGCTGGCCGGACGAGCTGCGTTACGAGCTGATCGACGGGCGTGCCTACGCGATGTCACCGGTGTCCATGCGGCAGCACCAGGCGATCGTCGGCGAGCTGTTCAGCCAAATCGCAAATGCTCTGCAGGGCCACCCATGCCAGGCCTACGTCGCCCCCTTCGACGTGCGCCTGCCGCGCGGCAACGAGGCCGACGAGGCCATCGATACCGTGGTGCAGCCGGACATCGCCGTGTTCTGCGACCGCGGCCGGCTGGACGAGCGTGGCGCCCGCGGCGCGCCGGACTGGGTCATCGAGGTGCTGTCGCCGAGTACCGCCAGCCACGACCAGCTGCTAAAGCGCGACCTGTACGAACGCCACGGCGTGGCCGAGTACTGGCTGGTGCACCCGGGCGACCGGCTGGTCACCGTCTACCGCCTGCTGGACGGCGCCTACGGCAAGCCGCACGTGCAGGAGTTCGCCGGCAGTCTGGGGCCGACGATTCCGGGCGGCGTGCAGGTCGACCTCGATCTGTTGGCGGGCGCGCTTGCCGACTGATTCGGGTGGACCTAACCGGGGCGCCGCCGCCGGTGTTTCGGGATGCCGGCTGGCGCCGAAGGTCTGGCCTGGGGCGGCCGCTAATGCGCTGTGCAGATGGCCTCGTAGAGCGCCTGATAACGCGCCGGCGTGGCGGTTCCGTCGAGTGGGTCGCTGACGACGCTGGCGGTACCTGCGGCGATGTCCCAGTCGGCGTCGCGCAGCTGCTGCTCGGCGCGCGGCAGCAGCTCCCGTTCCTCGCGCAGCAAGTGCGCCCGCTGCGCGGCGATGAATTCCCGGCCGGCGTCCACCAGGCGGTCGCGCATCAAGGTCGCATCGTCCATCTGCACCGCCTCGAGCAGGTTATAGAACGCGGCGCTGTCGTGAAACAGGCGCTGGTGCTCGGCGATCTGCGCCTGGCAGGCGTCGGCGGCGCCGGGGTCGCTGGCCGCCAGACGCGCGAACAGCACGTCCTCGACCGGGTGGTGCAGGCGGTTGGGGAACTCGGTGATGTAGGTCATGGCGTCGAGCATCAGGTCGAAGTCGACATCCTCGGCCCGGGCCAGACGATCGATCTGGGCCTCCAGTACGCCCAGCACCTGCGTCAGGCGCCGGTGATCGTCGTGCAGGCGTTGCGCGAGTGGGTGCATGGCAGGTCTCGTGGTCGAGTGGCCGGAAACCCATTTGACACCTTTCGGCAGGCATCATGGAAGAGCAGGCCCGGCGACCGCGCCCGCTTGCGTGAGGTCACGGCTTCCCGGGCCAGGATCGGGTCACAATCGAAGCCATGCAAGAGGCACCACACACCGTGAAGCTGATCGACCTCGCCGGACTGCAGGCGCTGTTCGATGCGCTGACCCGGCGCGGCTACGAGATCGTCGGGCCGGTGCACCGGGACGGCGCCATCGTCTACGACCGCATCGATGCGGTGGCCGAGCTGCCGGCCGGCTGGACCGACCGGCAGGCGCCGGGCAGCTACCGCCTTTCCCGGCGCGATGACGGCGCGGTGTTCGGCTACGCGGTCGGGCCGCACTCGTGGAAGCGCTATCTGTTCCCGCCCAGGCAGACGCTGTTTTCAGTGCAGCGTCTGGACGACGGCGGGCTGAATTTCAAGCCGGAACCGATCGACGCACCGAAACGCGCCTTCATCGGCGTGCGCGCCTGCGAGCTGGCGGCCATCGGCGTGCAGGATCGCGTGTTCGCCGGCGGCGAGCACGTCGATCCGGCCTATGCGGCGCGGCGCGAGGCGGTGCTGCTGGTGGCGGTCAACTGCGCGGTGGCGGCCGACACCTGCTTTTGCAGCTCGATGGACACCGGGCCGGCGGTACGCGGTGGTCACGATCTGGCGCTCACGGAGCTGATCGACGCCGCCGGCCACCGCTTCCTGGTCGAGGCCGGCAGCGAAGTCGGGCGCGAGCTGCTGGCCGGGCTGCCCGGCCGGGCGGCCACTGCGGATGACGTCGCCGCTGCCGGCGCGCAGTCGCAGCGCGTCGCCGCGGGACAAACGCGCCGGATCGATGCCGCCACCGTGCCGGCGCTGCTCATGCGCAATCTGGAGCACCCGCGCTGGGACGAGGTGGCCGAGCGGTGTCTTTCCTGCGCCAACTGCACGCTGGCCTGTCCGACCTGCTTTTGTTCGAGCAACCAGGAAGTCACGGATCTGGCCGGCGCGGCGCATCGGGAGCGGCACTGGGATTCCTGCTTCAACGTCGAGTTCAGCCATCTGGGTCACGGCAGCGTGCGCGGCTCGGTCAAGGCGCGCTACCGGCAGTGGCTCACCCACAAGCTGGCCACCTGGCACGATCAGTTCGGGCAAAGCGGCTGCGTCGGCTGCGGGCGCTGCATCACCTGGTGCCCGGTCGGCATCGACATCACCGAAGAGGTCGCCGCCATCGCCGCCACCGATACGCAGGGCGCGCCATGACATTGCGCGAACGGGTCGAGAGCCAGCGTTTCTGCCAGGGGCTCGGGGAGGCTCAGTGCGGGGAGCTGGCCGCCTGCGCCAGCGAGCGGTGTTTCGCCCAGGGCGAATTCTTGCTGCGCCAGCACGCCCCGGCGGACACGTTCTACCTGGTGCTGGAAGGGCAGGTGCAAATCCGGCTCGCCCTGCCGGGGCAGGGCCTGGTGACGCTGGAAACCATAGGCCCGGACGAGGCGGTCGGCTGGTCGTGGTTCGCGCCGCCTTATCGCTGCCAGTTCGACGCGCTGGCGACCACACCGACGCGAACGCTGGCCTTTGCCGCCGAGCCACTGCGGGCGCTCATGGAGCGCGATCCGACGGTCGGTTACGCCGTGCTCAAGGTGCTGGTGTCGACACTCAGCGAGCGCGTGCAGTCCTGTCGCCTGCAGGTGCTGGACGTGTATGCCCCGCCGGCCGGACAGCGATGAGCGCGCCCGCCGAACCCACGCTGCCGGCGCCGTACCGCATCGTCGCGCGCCGTCAGGACAGCGCCGACGTGTTCACCTGGACGGTCGAGCCGCTCGGTGAGCACGCCCCCACGTTCCTGCCCGGCCAGTTCAACATGCTGTACGCCTACGGCATCGGCGAGGTGCCGGTGTCGATCAGCAGCGCTGCGGCCGGCGAGCCCCTGCTGCATACGATCCGCGCCGTGGGCAGCGTGACGCGGCCGATGGCGGCGTTGCCGGTGGGCACGGTGATCGGTCTGCGCGGTCCTTACGGCACTGCCTGGCCGCTGGCCGAGGCCGAAGGCGGCGATCTGGTGATCGTCGCCGGTGGTCTGGGTCTGGCGCCGCTGCGTCCGGCCATCCTCGGGGCGCTGGCCCGGCGTGCGCAGTTCGGGCGGCTGTGCCTGCTGTACGGCACGCGCAGCCCGGCCGATGTGCTGTTCGCGGATCAACTGGCCGCCTGGCGTGCGCGCGGTGATCTGGAACTGCGCGTCACGGTGGACCGCGCCACGCCCGACTGGACCGACGAGGTCGGTGTGGTGACGCGGCTGATCGCCCGCGCCGGTTTCGATCCGGCGCGCACCACGGCCTTCGTGTGCGGCCCGGAGATCATGATGCGCTTCGCCGGCGAGGCGCTGCTGCGCCGTGGCGTGCCGGCGGCGGCGATTCACCTGTCGCTGGAACGCAACATGAAATGCGCGGTCGGCTACTGCGGCCACTGCCAGCTGGGGCCGCATTTCATCTGCCGTGACGGCCCGGTGCTGGCTTGGCCACGTCTGGCGGGCCTGCTCGACGTGGCCGAGCTGTGACATGAACGCACCCGCCAAGCCACGCCTGGCCGTGTGGAAGTTCGCCTCCTGCGACGGCTGCCAGCTGAGCCTGCTCGATTGCGAGGACGAGCTGCTGGCGGTCGCCGACGGGGTCGAGATCGCCCTGTTCCCCGAGGCCTCCAGCCGCATGCTGCCGGGGCCGTACGACGTGTCGCTGGTGGAAGGCTCGATCACCACCGCGCATGATCGCGAGCGCATCCAGGACGTGCGTGCGCAGTCGCGGCTGCTGGTCACCATCGGCGCCTGCGCCACCGCCGGCGGCATCCAGGCGCTGCGCAACCTGCGCGACGTGGAGGAGTGGAAGCGGATCGTTTACGCGCGCCCGGACTGGATCGACAGCCTGGCCACCTCGACGCCGATCGCCGCCCACGTCAAGGTCGACTACGAACTGCGCGGCTGCCCGGTGAGCAAGGCCCAGCTGCTGGAACTGCTCGCCGCGCTGCTGGCCGGGCGGCGGCCGAACGTGGCCACCTCCAGCGTGTGCGAGGAATGCAAGGCCCGCGGCACGGCGTGCGTGCTGGTGGCCCACGGCACGCCGTGCCTGGGGCCGGTGACGCAGGCCGGCTGCGGCGCCATCTGCCCGGCCTACGATCGCGGCTGCTACGGCTGTTTCGGTCCCAAGGAAACGCCCAATCCGGCGGCGCTGAGCGAGCAGCTGCTGGCGCTTGGCATGGACCGAGCGGCGCTCGGGCGTTTCTACCGCACCTTCAACGCCGCCGCGCCGGCCTTCGGCGACGAGGCCCAGCGCCATGACCCACAGCCATGACTGAAACCACCCGCACCATCGAGGTCAACCAGCTGGCCCGCGTCGAGGGGGAGGGCGCGCTGCACCTGGCCATCGACGGCGGGCAGCTGACCGCCGCCCAGCTGCGCATCTTCGAGCCGCCGCGCTATTTCGAGGCCCTGCTGCGCGGGCGCGACTGCCGCGAGGCGCCGGACATCACCGCGCGCATCTGCGGCATCTGCCCGGTGGCGTACCTGATGAGTTCCTGCGCCGCGATCGAGGACCTGTGCGGCCTGAGCGTGCCGGCGCCGATTGCCGACCTGCGCCGGTTGCTGTACTGCGGCGAGTGGATCGAGAGCCACGTGCTGCACATGTTCATGCTGCACCTGCCGGATTTTCTGGGCTACCCGGACGCGGTCAGCATGGCCAGGGAACACGGCGATCTGGTGCGCACGGCGCTGCGCATCAAAAAGGCCGGCAACGGCATCGTGGCGCTGCTGGGCGGGCGCGAGATCCATCCCATCAACGTGCGCATCGGCGGCTTCTACCGCTTGCCGACGCGCGCGGAACTGGCGCCACTGCGCGATGAACTCGCCTGGGCGCTCGACGCCGCCGAGCAGGCGCTGCTGCCGCTTGCGGCGCTCGATTTCCCGGACTTCGAGCGCGCCTACACCTTCGTCGCCCTGCGCCACGACAGCGAGTACCCCATGGGCCGCGGTCGGCTGGTGTCGAGCGACGGCATCGACCTGCCGGTCGCCAGCTACGACGACTACCTCACCGAACACCACGTCCGGCACTCCACCTCCCT